>NZ_JAUSNH010000252.1 GCF_030645335.1 Lacisediminimonas sp.
GGCCATGGGTCAGGGGCAGCCAATGCCGCCTGACTAAACGTGGCCAAAGCCAGGAAGGCGCCGATCAATTTCTGAAGCATTTTGTCTCCGTCGTTGTTATACAAAAGGTCGCCCATAGTATTGAGCTAACTTAGGATGGTCAAGTGTGGCATTCCACAATCGCGCGGGTTGTCCAGCCGATGCCATGCCAGGCTATCTTTCGATGGAAAACGGTGTTCCTGGCAGGGCTTTCTGCCCTGTACGCATTTGTTTTGAATACCTGCATCATCAACTCAACGCTTCAATGGATTGGCCGGAGCTGCCGGGCCGACGGCGCCTTTCATCGGCAAGAGGCGCAGCAAATGCCAGGGGCTGGGCATTTCGCCAAGCTTGACCTCGATCAGGACGGGTCCGGGCTCGGCAAGCGAGGCCTTGATTGCTGCACCGAGCCCGGCAGGCGAGTCGACTGAAACGGCAGGCACGCCAAACGCCTTGCCGAGCAACAGGAAATCCGGGTTGGCCAATTCAACGGCCACCTCGGCCCCGAACTCCCGTTTCTGGATCGCGCGCACATTGCCGTAGTAGCCGTCGTTGAAAACCACCACCGTGACCGGCAGGCGATAGCGTTTTGCGGTGGCCAGTTCCTGGAGGTTCCAGCCAAAGCCGCCGTCGCCGGTAATCGACAGTACCCGGCGCCCGCCTGCCGCTACCGCTGCACCAAGCGCGGTCGGGAAACCGTAGCCCAGCGCACCCTGGTAGCCGGGCCCGATATAAGTGCGCGATTGGTAGAGCGGGAACGCGATGCGCGCAAGGTAGCCGACCTGGGTCAGTTCATTGACGAAAATGCCGTCTTCCGGCAAGGCCGCCCGCATTTCCGCAACGTAGGCCGCTTGCGGCGATACCGCGTCGATCTGCAACTGCGCCCAATCCTTCACGCTTTGCGCCTCGGCCAGCGATAGCGCACTGCGCTTGGCCACCCGGGATGTCAGCTCGCGCAATCCATCGCCAACGTCACCCAGCAAAGCCACTTCCGGTTGGCGCGGTGGCGACAAGTCGTCGCGGTCGATGTTCAGGTGGATGGTGCGAATGCCTGCGCCTGGCCAGGATTGCGTAGGAAACAGGGAATCGATGAAGCGGCTGCCAGCGACCAGCACGACATCGGCGTGCTCGAACACGGCGCGCCCGGCGAGCGCGTGCATGGCCAATGGGTGACGGTCGCTGACTGCGCCGCGCGCATTGTCGCTCATCACCACCGGTGCGCCGATACGCTCTGCCAGCGCCATCACGGCCAGACCGGTGTCGGCCGCCACCACGCCGCCGCCGATATAGATGACCGGAAAACGCGCCTGGTCCAGCAGCCGGGCAGCGGCATCGAGCGCGTTGCGGTCCAAGCCTGGCAGGGCCTCTTGTTCGCCGGCTGCCGGCAGTGCTTGCTCGACCCTGGTATTGAGGAAATCATGCGGGATTTCCACACCCACCGGACGCCCCCGCCCGTGCTGCATGGCGGCGACCGCAGAGCCGATGGCGCCGGGGATTGCCGCCGCCGATTGCACCAGGGTGCTCCACTTCGTGAGGCCGCGTAGGTAACCGGTCTGGTCCTTGATTTCATGCAGCAAGCCATAGCCGCGGCCGAGGCCGGCCGAGCAGATTTGCGGCGTGATGAACAGTACTTTCGAGTTGGCGGAATAGGCGGTGGCCAGTCCCGCGCCGGCATTGAGCGCGCCCGGGCCGGGCACCACCATGGCAGTGCCGAATTTGCCCGAGGCGCGGTAGTAGCCGTCCGCCATGTAGGTGGTGCTCTGCTCATGCCGCGGCACGAACAGATTGACCTTGTCGCCGGCCTGGCGCAGCGCTTCCACGGCCCAGTCCAGCTGGATACCGGGGATCATGAAGATGTCCTTCACGCCGTGCTCGATGAGGCTGTTTACCAATAGCTGGCCGCCAGTGATACTCATGTTTTTATTCCTTGCAGGGTGACAGGGCTTATTTCGCGCGAGCCGGCATGGTCGCGATCACGGCGGCCCACTTGCTGGACTCGGCCGCAATATATTGGGCGAACTCTTGCGGACCCAGGTAGGAAGGCTCGGCGGACAGGGCCAGGATTTGTTGCTGCACCTCGGGGTCGGCGCTGACGGCTTTCAATTCATTGGCCAGCCGATCGAATATGGGCGCGGGGATCTTTGCATTGGCAAAAATTCCCATCCACGCAGGCGCCGCGTAACCTGGCACGCCGGATTCAGCCACGGTTGGAATATCCGCCGCAAGTTTGCTCCGGTTGGCACTGGTAACGGCAACGGCTTTCACCTTGCCTGCCTTGATATGCGGCGCAGCGGACGTCAGGTCGACCACGGCCACGCTGACCTGCCCGCCCAGTACATCGGTCAGCGCTGGTGCACTGCCGCGGTAGGGCACCGGCGTGATGGGCGTCCTGGTGCTGGAGGCCAGCAGTTCAACCGAAAGGTGTTGGGCCGTGTACTGTCCGGAGTTTCCGCAGGAGAGGCCATTGCCGGTTCTTGCCTGCTTCAGCACATCCTGCACGGTATTGATGCCGCTGCCTGGCGCGGCCACAAACACCAGCGGTATGTCGGCGACTTTTGCCAGCGGCCTCAATTGTTTCTGGGGATCGAAACTGGCGTTGCCCGGCAGGTTCGGGTTAATGGCGATTGCGCCTGTGGCACCCATGGCGATGGTGTAACCGTCCGGCGCTGCATTGATGATCCTGATCAGCGCCGTCGCTCCACCAGCTCCGGGCTTGTTCTCTACGATGACTGGCTTGCCCAAACTGGCCGACAGCTTCTTGCCGATGATGCGTGCGATGCCGTCGGCCGATGCGCCAGGCGGGAATGGCACAACCAGGGTGATCGGTTTTTCCGGATAGGCGCCCTGGGCGGCGGCCAGGGTCGAGGCCAGCATCAATCCGGCGGCCAGGATGAAGGTGCGCTTGCTTTGCTTTTTCTCGTTCATGGTGTCTCTTCCAGTTTATGTTTTTTTGGGTGATTCAAAAAATCCGGCCGGGGTTCAGTATCCCGAGCGGGTCGAGCGAATGCTTGATGGCTTTCATCGCGGCGATGTCGGGCGCCGAACGTGACGAGGCAAGGTAGGATTTTTTCTTTCGCCCCACGCCGTGCTCGGCGGTGACGCAGGTTTCCAGTGGTTTCAAATGCCGGTACAAGGCCTGTTCGGCAAGTTGCATCTCTTCCGGGCTGCGGCAAGGGCCGACCAGTGCGTGCAAGTTGCCGTCGCCGACATGGCCAAAAAAATAGGACTTCACTGCCGGCAAGTCCTTCTGCAACTGCGCCTTGGCCAACAGCACGAACGATTCGTAGCCGGCCGGATCCATGCCAAGGTCGAAGCCCACATAAGGACGGATCGGCGCCTGCAATTCGGGAATCGATTCGCGCAACATCCACAGTTGCTGGGCATCACGCTCGGAAGCCGGCAGGATGGCGTCCAGCACCAGGCCCTGCTCCATCAGCTCGCTGGCGAAATCCTCGGTCAGGCGTGCCAGCACGTCGTGGCTCTCGCCTTCCACCTCGACCAGCAGGGCCGGACGACCGGCGAAGGAGGCCGGCAGCGCACGTCCGGCGCCGCGCGCCGCAACAACACCTTCAATGAAGTCCGGCCACATCGCTTCTGCCGCAGAAAGAGCGCCGCCAAGTCCGAATTTGCAACGTTGCAGCACGGTTTGCAGGCCGGCGTCGGGCGCCAGCGCCAGCAGGAAGCTGCGACGCGCAGCCGGCTTTGGGACCAGCTTCAATGCCAGCCGGGTAATGATGCCAAGCGTGCCTTCGCTACCCACCAGGAGCTGGCTGAGCGAATAGCCGGAATTGTTTTTCACCAGCTTGTTGGGCGGCCCGATCACGCTGCCATCGGCCAGCACCGCCTCCAGGCCGAGGATGACGTCGCGGGTATTGCCGTACTTGACCACACGGCAGCCGCCGGCATTGGTAGCGGCATTGCCGCCAAGCTGGCAGGAGCCGCGCGAGCCGAGGTCGATCGGGAACATCCAGCCCTCGGCCTCCACCATCGTTTGCAGGTCGGCCAGGATGACGCCGGCGCCGGCAACGACAATGCCGGCGCGACGGTCGAATTCCTCAACCTGGTCCAGCCGCTCCAGCGACAGCACCACCTCACTGTCGCCCGGCGCGGCGCCGCCCGATACCCCGGTGCGCCCGCCCTGCACCGCCAGCGCCTGCCTGGCGCGCTGGCAGTCAGCCACCAGGCTGGCGACTTCCTGCGTGCTGGCTGGGCGGGCCAGGCCAGCCGGCGTGCCGTAGCGGGTCCCGGACCAGTCGTGCAGGTATTTCTCATCCAGCGGGCCGGCCTGGACCTGGCCCGCCCACCACTCAGGCACTTGCCGCCCCACGGATCAGGTCAACCAGCGCCAGCGAATCGGCCGGCACGGCATCACCGCGCCAGGCGATGTGCTGGTCCGGTCGCGCCAGCACCAGCTTGCGGTCGTATGCCGCATCGGCCTCTTTGGGATCAATATCCAGCAGGACCAGGGGAACGCCGCGCTCGGCAGCCGCTTCCAGCAGCGCGTCGACCGGCACGGCCGGATCAAAGCGCAGCAGCGCATAGCCCATGCCCATCGCGTCGTACAGCGAGCGCCCATCGCGCAGCCACAGGTGTGGCACTCGGCAGCCGGGCACGGTCGATGGCGTGAAACCGGCCATGCTGTAGGCCGGTTGCTTCTCACCGTCATAGGCAATGATCGGCGACTTGTCATAGAAGTAGCCGAAATTCAGGCCGGCACAGGCATATTGCTGCACATTGAGCTCATAGGCTTGCTGGCCCTGCTGACGGCGTGCGGCTTCGCCGTCCGGTCCTGGCGCTTCAATGTTGGCGGGTACGCCGCCGCGCTGCTTGGCCATCGCAATGCAGTGATCCATCACGAAATAGGACACTTGCTGGGTAATCGGCTGGCGTTCGCGCTCGTAGGCGTCCAGGATGGATGCCGGCGCCCAGCCATTGAGGTGGGCCGCCAGCAACCAGGTCAGGTTGGTGGCGTCGGCAATGCCGGCATTCATGCCGTAACCGGCATACGGCACCCACAGGTGGGCTGCATCGCCGGCGATGAACACGCGCCCCTGGCGGAAGCGGTCCGCCACCAGCCGGCGGCCGTACCAGTCTTCATTGCTGAGCACTTCGTATTCAAACTCCGGACCGACGCCCAAGATCTCGCGGATGCATTTGTCGCGGTCCACCGAATCGAAATCCGCCTCATCGTCGCGCAGGTAGTTGTGGATCAGCCAGCGCTCGATGCCGTCAATGGCATACATGTTGCCGCAGCGCCGCGGGTTCAGCGAGAAGGTCGCCCAGGCCGGGCCTTCCTTCATCATCGACAGCAGTTTTGGGGCGCGGATGTAGGTCGACTGCACGCGCTGGATCACGGCGTCGCCTTCCAGTTTGGCGCCGATTTCCTTGCGCACCATGGACCTGCCGCCGTCGCAACCGACCATGTACCTGGCGCGGATTTCGAAGCTGCTGTCGTCGTCCAGGTTGCGCGCCCTGGCTGTCACCTGCTCGCTGTCCTGCGTGAATTCTTCGATCGCGGTGCGGTTCAGGATGCGCACATTACCGAAGGAAGCAGCATGCTCGAACAGCACCGGCTCCAGGAAGATCTGGTTGATGCGGTGCGGTGGCTCGGCCGTGGGCCAGCCGCAATCCGGTCCGTCGGTGGCGGTAAAGCGGTCCTTGCGGCTGGGGATCGGAATGCGGGTGAGTTCAACCCCGGTTGCGCTGGTGCGATAGGAAATCGAATGCGGATAGTCTTCAGGCAAACCGGTATTGCGCAGCTTGCCGGCCACGCCCAGGCGACGGAAAATTTCCATCGACCGGGCCGACGTATGGTTGCACTTGGGTGAAGGTGCTTCGCCGCGATGCCGCGTCTCGACCAGGATCACGTCGACGCCGCGCATGGCCAGGTCCATTGCCACTGTCAGGCCAATTGGCCCGCCGCCCACGACCAGTACGGATGCTTCCAGGTCCATCTTCATGCTTCAAGTCTCCAGCCGATGAATTTGAGAGTCACCCTGGCCAAGCCAGGGAGCCTCTTCGCTTATGTTTGATGCCGGCCAGCGCGCCTTGGCCCCTTGTCCGGTCCTGGCTGCAGCTCAGTTGCGCGCCGCAGGTTTTGGCGGCACGGGGCCGCCCTGGTTGGCGAAACAGCCAACGTCCACCACGGTTCCTGAAATGGTCCTTGCCTCGTCGGAAAGGAGGAAGGCGATGGTGCGCGCGAATTCGGTACCGTTGAGCGGGAAGCCGGCCGCAGTGCCCGGATAGTCACGATTCTTGAAGTCTTCCAGCACGCCATTGAAGCGGCCCACGCTCATGCCGGAGATGATGCCGCCGCCGCCCGGAATGGCGACGTTGACGCGGACGTGCTGATGGAAGTGGTCGTAGGCCATGGCCGTGCTCAGGGCCAGCAAGGCGCCCTTGCTGGCGGCATAGGCCGCCATGTTCGGCTTGCCGTAGCCGGCGCCCGAGCCGACATTGACGATCGCGCCGCCGCCCTGGCGCGCCATGTGCGGTATGACCTGCCGGCACGCCAGGTAGACGCCCCTGACGTTGACAGCCATGATCCGCTCGAACACATCTTCGGCAGTGCTCAGCACCGTGCCCAGGGGGCCAATCGCTGCATTGTTGACCAGGCCGTCGATGCGTCCGTGGCGCGCCAGCGTGTGGCTGACCACCCGCTCGACATCAGCAGCCAGGGACACATCCGCCTCCAGGATGTCGGCCTCAAGCCCGGCTTCGTCCAGCGCCTGCTGCAATCCTTCCGTGCCGCTGGCGGTACTGGACACTTGCCTGCCAGCCAGGCCGAAGGCGACCACCGCGTGGCCGCGACGGGCCAGTTCAACGACGATATCCTGGCCCAGGCCGAAGGTTCCGCCGGTGACGATCGTGACCGGCCTGGGTGGCGTGGCTTGCGGCATGCCAGTCTCCTTATTCGGCCTTGATGTTGGCCGATTTGGCCAGCGCGGACCACTTGGCGATATCGCTGCTGATGCGCTTGGCAAATGCTGCGGTGTCGGTATTGCCCGGCGCCATGCCCAGGCGTTCGATCTGGCGCACGACATCCTTGTCGTCGAGGATCTCTTTCAATGCGGCCCTGACGGCGGCAATCACTGCTGGCGGTGTGCCCTTGGGCGCAACCAGGCCGGTGAAGATGGTGGCGTCATAGCCGGGGATGACGGTTTCGGACAGGGTCGGCACATCCGGCAGCGTTGACGAACGGGTCGGCGTTGTCACTGCCAGGCCGCGCAGCTTGCCGCCCTTGATCTGCGACAGTACAGCGCTGATGTCGGACACCGAGAACTGTGTTTCGCCGGACAGTACCGACATGACGGCCGGGCCGGACCCCTTGTACGGCACATGGCTCAGCTTGAAGCCTGATTCACGTGCAAACAGCTCGGCGGCCAGCTGGAAGGTGGAAGAACCGACCGCGTGGTCCAGCGTGCGTGCACCCGGTTTTTTGGCAGCGTCGATCAGGTCCTTGATGTTTTTGTAGGGGGAGTCGGCGTGGACCGTCACCACCAGCGGGAACGAACCCAGCACGGCGATCGGCTCGAAATCCCGCACGGGATCATACGGAAGGCGGCTGTACAGCGACGGGTTGATGGTGAGTGCGCCGCTGGAAGCAACGAACAACGTGTAGCCGTCCGCCTTGGCTTTTGCCGAGTATTCGGCAGCGATGATCGAAGCGGCGCCTGGCTTGTTTTCCACCACGAAAGACTGCTTCAATTTCTCCTGCAACTTGACGGAGAAGATACGGGCCAGGATGTCATTGGTGCCGCCCGGAGGAAAGCCGACGATCAGCTTGACCGGCTTGTCGGGATACTGCTGGGCCAGCGCATCGCGCGCCGGCAGCATCATGGCGCCGAGTACGGCGGTGCTGGCTGCCGCTACGGCAAGCATGCGAGTGATATTCAATTTCATGTGGGGTCTCCTTGGGATTTGGATAAAAATTAAAGACAAAAGACCGGGTTCAATACCCGCCGCCTGTTTCGGGGGCTTTGGTCTTTCCTGCAGCGAATTGGCCGGCCAGGCTGGCAGCAGCCTGGACGAGCAAAGTGGTGTCGACGCCGACGGCAACGAATTGCGCGCCAGCCTCCAGGTAACGTCGGGCCAGGGCCTGGTCGGCAGTCAGCACGCCGGCCGCCTTGCCCGCCGCTTTCACGGTACGGATGCCATCGAGAATGGCTTGCTGTACGTCGGGATGCCCGGGCTTGCCCCGCAATCCCAGCGAAGCGGCGAGGTCGGCCGGACCGAAGAACACGCCGTCCACACCCTCGACACGGGCAATCGCATCCAGGTTGCGCAGCGACTCGGCCGACTCGGCCTGTACCAGCAGGCACATCTGGCCGTTGGCCTCTTCGATGTAGTTGTCGACCTGGTTCCAGCGCGAGGCGCGCGCCAGCGCCGCGCCCACGCCGCGTATGCCCTGCGGCGGATAGCGCATGGCCGACACCATTTCTGCGGCTTGGGCGGCGTTGTCGATCATCGGTATCAGCAAGCTTTGGGCGCCGATGTCCAGGTATTGCTTGACCAGCGCCACGTCCGCGCGCACCGGCCGCACCACCGGATGCACCGCATAGGGCGCCACTGCGCGCAATTGCTCGAGGATGCTGCGCGGGTCATTGGGGGCATGTTCGCCGTCCAGCAGCAGCCAGTCGAAGCCGACGCCAGCCAGCGCCTCGGCAGCATTGGCGTCGGCCAGGCCGACCCACAGGCCGATCTGGTCGGCACCGGCGCGCAAGGCGTCGCGGAATGTATTTTGAGGAATTTTCATGATGGGCAGCCTTGTCAGGCGAAACGGAAACTGACCACGCCCAGCGGGCCGTAGTCGGCACTGAAGGTGTCGCCAAGCGCGCCACCGACAGGACGGGTAAATGAACCGGCCAGCACGATATCGCCCGGATTGAGTTCTTCATCCCACGGCGCGATCTTGTTGGCCAGCCAGGCCACGCCATTGCCGGGATGACCGAGCACGCCGGCGGCCAGGCCGGTTTCTTCGATCACGCCATTCTTGAACAGCATGGCGCCGATCCAGCGCAGGTCCACATCGTCAGGACGCACTGGCCGGCCGCCCAGCACGATGCCGGCATTGGCGGCAAAGTCGGAGATGGTGTCGAACACCTTGCGCGGCGCCTTGGTGTCGCGGTCGAATTGCTCGATGCGGGCATCGATGATCTCGATTGCCGGGCTCACGTAGTCGGTCGCCTTGAGCACATCGAACAGCGTGATGCCCGGTCCGCGCAGGCCGCGGCCCAGCACGAAAGCCAATTCGACTTCAATGCGCGGTGCGATGAAACGCGACATCGGAATATCGCCGCCCGACTCGAAGAACATGTCGTCCATCAATGGCGCGTAATCGGGTTCGTCGATCTGGCTCGACAGCTGCATGGCGCGCGAAGTCAGGCCGATCTTGCGCCCGCGAATGTGCCGTCCTGCCGCCAACTCTTTGGCCACCCAGGCGCGCTGGATCGCATAGCCATCCTCGATGCTCATTTCGGGATAGCGCTTGGACAGATGCCGGACCTGTACGCCTTGCTGGCGTGCTGCGCGCAATTCGTCGGCCAGCGCTTCAATGATTTTCTTGTCGAGCATGTCAGGACTCCTGGGACTTGAGCGGCGTGACCGGGAACACGGCGTTGATCTGCCCGGTGCCGGAACTGGGAAAATATGGCGTGACGATTTCCGCCGGCTGGTCGTAGCGATCCCAGCCCAGGGCGCCCAGCAGCATGGCGGTGTCATGCATGAAGCCTTCACCGTGCGCCTTCTCGGCGTATTCCGGCAACATGGCTGTGAATTGCGCCCATTCGGCGCGCTGCCACATGCCCACCACATGGTGGTCCAGTTCTTCCAGGAAAGGGCTCCAGTTGCGGTTCATGTATTGGTCGGCAACGCCGTTCTGCGCGAAACGATGCGACAGCGAGCCGCTGGCGAAGAACGCCACCCGGCCGTCATAATTTTTTTCCACCGCTTCACGCATGGCGCGACCCAGGCGGGCGCTGTCTTGCAGGTTGTGCACGGTGCAGAAGGCCGACACCGACACCACCTTGAAACGGCGGTCGCTGTTCATGTAGCGCATCGGCACCAGGGTGCCGTACTCCAGGCTCAACGTGGTGTCGGCGTGCGCCCGTGTATGTACGCCGGCCTCGGTGGCGGCGTCGGCCAGCAACTGGCCCAGCGCCGGATTGCCGTCGTACTCGTAGGGCATGTTCTTGATGAAATGCGGCAGTTCGTTGCTGGTGTAGACGCCCTTGAAGTGCGCCGCATTGTTGATGTGGTAACCGGAATTCACCAGCCAGTGCGTGTCGAACACGACGATCGTGTCCACGCCAAGCGCGCGGCAGCGGCGGGCAATTTCATGGTGGCCATCGATCGCCGCCTGGCGGCAGCCCTTGTGCGGGCCGTCCAGCTCGGACAGGTACAGCGACGGTACGTGGGTAATCTTTGCAGCCAGTGCCAGTTGTCCCAACTTGCTCTCCTTTAATCGGTTCCGGGCTTACACGCCCCAGTGCGGGATATGGTGGGAGCCGAGCGATACGGCCACGTTTTTCGGCTCCAGGAAAACTTCGTAGCTCCAGGTGCCGCCTTCACGGCCGGTGCCGCTGGCCTTGGTGCCGCCGAATGGCTGGCGCAGGTCGCGCACGTTCTGGCTGTTGACAAAGCACATGCCCGCCTCCACCGCTGCGGCAACACGGTGGGCGCGGCCGATGCTCTCGGTCCACACATAGCTCGACAAGCCATAGGCGATGTCATTGCTGATGCGGATGGCGTCGGCTTCATCCTTGAAAGGAATCAGGCAGGCGACCGGGCCAAAAATCTCGTCCTGCGCGATCTTCATGCGGTTGTCGACGTCGGCAAACACCGTCGGCAACACGAAATTGCCCTTGGCCAGGTGTGGCGGCAGGTCCGGCGTGCCAAGGCCGCCGCACAGCATGGTCGCGCCCTCCTTGGGACCAAGTTCGATGTAGCTGCGCACCTTGGCCAGGTGGGCCTGGCTGATCATGGGACCCACGATGGTGGACTCCTCCAGCGGGTCGCCCACGGAAATACGTTTGGCGCGCTCGGCAAAGCGGCTGGCGAAATCCGCATAAATGGATTGCTGCACCAGGATCCGGCTGCCGGCAGTGCAACGCTCGCCATTGTTGGAAAAGATCATGAAGACAGCCGCGTCCAGCGCGCGGTCGAGATCCGCATCCTCGAAAATCACGAAGGGACTTTTGCCGCCAAGCTCCATCGAAAATTTCTTCAGGCCGGCAGACTTGACGATGCGGTTGCCGGTCGCCGTCGATCCGGTGAAGGAAATCACGCGCACGTCAGGATGCGCGACCAGCGGCTCGCCGGTTTGTGTGCCATAGCCATGCACGAGATTGAGCACACCGGCGGGCACGCCGGCTTCCAGCGCCAGCTCACCCAGGCGGCTGGCCGTGATCGGCGACAATTCGCTCATCTTCAGTACTGCGGTATTGCCGCAAGCCAGGCAGGGCGCCGTCTTCCACGTCGCCGTCAAGAACGGCACGTTCCACGGGGAAATCAGCGCGCACACGCCCACCGGATGGAACAGCGTGTAATTGAGATGGGTGGGCGTCGGGTAAGTGTGGCCGTCAGTGCGGGTACACATCTCGGCAAAATAATGGAAATTGTCGGCAGCGCGCGGCACCAGCTGCTTGCCGGTCTGGGAAATCACCTGTCCGGTGTCGCGCGTTTCCCAGTCGGCGATCTCGGGCACGTTTTTCGCGATCAGGTCGCCCAGCTTGTGCATGATCTTCGCGCGCTCGGGAGCAGGACGGGCTGCCCAGCCAGGGAAAGCAGCCTTGGCCGCGGCCACCGCCTGGTTGACTTCCTCGGCGCCGCCGCGCGCGACCTCGGCCAGCACTTCCTGGTTGGCCGGGTTGGTGGTCTCGAAATACTCACGGCTTTCGACCTTGCGGCCGTCTATCAAATGTTCGATTCGCATACTGTTCTCTCTGTTGCGGGTTACCGAGGTGTTCAGCGGCCGAAAACGTCGTCAGCCACCAGATAATTCACCAGCCTGCCTACGCCTTCGATTTCGGTCACGACTTCATCACCCGGCTGCACATCGACCACGCCTTCCGGAGTGCCGGTCAGGATAACGTCCCCGACCGACAGCGTCATGAAGCTGCTCAGGTATTCGATCAGCACCGGGATCGAGAACACCAGGTCACGGGTATTGCCGCTCTGCGTCTGTTTGCCGTTGACGGTCGTGCGCAGCGCAAGATTGGCGGGATCGGGCACGTCGGCCGCTTCCACCAGCCAGGGACCGAGCGCGGTGCAGGTATCGCGGTTCTTGACGCGGAAATTCGGTCGGTACCAGTTTTCGAGGTAGTCGCGGATGGCATAGTCGTTCGCCACCGAGTAGCCGATTACATGGTCCATCGCGGCGTCGCGGCTGATGTTGCGGCCGGCGCGGCCGATGATCACGGCCAGTTCACACTCGTAGTGCATGAAAGCCGCATCGCCCGGACGGCGGGTCTGGCCGCGATGCCCGATCACGGCGCCCGGCCCCTTGAAAAACACCAGCGGCTCATCCTGGGCAGCGAAGCTCAGTTCCTTGGCATGGTCGGCATAGTTAAGGCCCAGCGCAATCACGGTGCCCAGTTCCACCGGTGGCAGCCACACCACCTGGTCTTCGTCCAGCAGACGGCCATCCTCAAGCTGGATACGGCCTTCGCCAGCCGGCGTCGCGGTGTGGATACCGCCTGAATAAGCGACGCGTGCGAACCTCATTTCCCTTCTCCCACAAGCATGGACTCTTCAACGATCCGGTTCGACAGGCGACCGACGCCATCGATTTCGATCTCCACCAACTGACCTGGCCGGGCAGTCGGGCAAGGCCAGGCCTGGCCGGCCAGCAGCACGTCACCGGCCTGCAGCGTCATGAAATCCGTGACGTCCTCCAACAGGCGCGCAATGGGGCGCTGGAAAGCGGGACTGGCGTCCATCGCAAGCTCACCGTCTATCCACATGCGCACCCGCGCACCGTCCGGGATGCCCACACGGGATGCGGCGCGCACCCAGGGGCCGACCGGGCAAAAACCATCCCTGGCGCGCAGACGCACCGAAGGACGATAGAAACTGGTATGCGGGATGCTCACATCGTTCACCACCACATAGCCGGCGATGACGCTGGCGGCATCGGCCGCCTTGACGCGGCAGGCGGTGCGCCCGATCACGATGCCCAGCGAGGGTCCCATGCTGAGTTCTGTAACCCCGGCTGGCGCCGGTATCGGCGCGCCGTGACCGATGACTGTGTTGCGCGGCTTCAGGTAGAGCACCGGCGCCTTCGGCGGCGCCTTGTAGGGCGGCTGGCTGGACGCCTCGCCCAGGGCTGCCAATGCCGCCGGGTCATTCAACAGCACGCCGTATACCGAGCCCGTCACCGGCACACGCAGCGCAGCGCCGCCTTCAAGCAATTTCCGCGCAGCCTCAAGCGGCAAATCTTTGGCCAGGGCGGCGTTCCCTTCATGAACCAGGGTGTCGTGGACTACAAGCATGGTTTCCTCTATCTCCGATACGCGCGGCGCTGCTGCGTCGTCAAATTCGTTAAGATGTTATCAGTTATTCGTTAAGATGTAATCGTTTTTTCGGGTTGCCGCCGGACGGCGCAGCTTCCGGCCGGACAAGCGCCAATCGTGGCCGCCAATCGCAGCCGCCAAACGACAGCAAAAGGGAATCCCTCCCCGCTTGCGCGGGTTGGAATGCTCCCTTTTGATCCCTTTTGTTCCTTGCCGCGGCAGCAGATTATTGCGCTACGGCCAGGCCGCTGATTTCCTCGCAGTGCACCAATTCTTCATCGCCCACCGCATGGGCGCTGTCGGCGCTGGTAAAGCGCACCTGCACCCAGATGCCGTCGCCAATGTTTTCCGTTACTTCGCCGGTCGCGCCGGTTTTCAGCTTGACGCAGTCACCAGCTTGCAATTCCAGAAGATTGAGCATGCCCTACTCCTTACAGAAAGATGGAAAGGTTTTTGGCCAGCATCACGTTGTGACCGAGATGGATTTCACGCCTGGCCAGCTTGAAACCGTCGCCTTCACGGCGCAGCACGTCATAGCGCTTGCCGACAAACAGATATTCTTCGTACTCGCAGCGATTCTGGTAGGTCACGAAGGCGTTGCGCACGGCAAATTCCTGCTGGCCTGCGCGGTTGGTGCGTGTGCCGGTGACTTGCACGTTGCTGACCACCCGTGCCAGGCGCGACAGCGGCTCCTCGGCCCAGTGCACGCCGGTCAGGATCTGCTCCACGCGCTTGTTCATCGACCACTTGCCTTCGTTGAACCAGCTCATCTCCTGCTCATAACGAGTGTATTCGCGCTTTTCGTGCTCGCCGAACTTGACGTTGAAGGTCATGGGCATGAAGTACACCAGGTCTTCGGCCAGCGTGTCGATCCATTCCTTGAAACGACGGCTGTCGAGCAGCTCGGCTTCGTCGTACAGGAATTCCTCTGCTTCGCGGCGCAGCCGATAGTAGGCATCGTCGCGCGCCAGGGGGGTAAAAGGTGTGTCGTCGTTGGCGGTCTTTATCTGGACCGCGATGTCTTGAACGATTTCAGTCATTGGTATTCCTTGTCGATTCAGCAGTCGATCATCAGTCGGCCAGGCTGGCCGGGCCCTTGTCATGCAAGCCAAGCAAGGTGTCCCAGTCGGCGTCATTCATGTAGTCCCTCCAGCGGCGGTAGAACTGGCGCGGATTTTCCTCGCTGACCTGCACGCTGACATTGCCGGCAACCGGACCGTCGGTAGTCACTTTGCCGAGCGATTGCTGGTAATTGTAGGGATAGCGCTTGGCGATGGTGCCCACGCTGCCGGCGGTCGCGTAGTTCCAGTTTTCCATGTCGTCCTGCTCGGTCATGCCGGCGGGACCCGAGTAGCGCATGTAATAAATGCGCAGGAAATCCTTCACTTCCTGCGGTGCATCGGCATCCACCAGGAAGAAGCGCCAGGCTTCCGTCGAGGTCGGGCCATGCGGATGCCACAGGCACAGGGTGCGCGGCTGCTTTCCGTGGTACGACAGGTTCGGATAAATGGTGCCGACGAAAGGCACCAGCTTGGCACGGTCGCCCAGCCGGCGCTTGCGCTCGGCGTTGCAATATTCGAAATATTCGCGCACCACCGGATTGTTCTTGAAAGTGTCGACGATGGGGGCTTCGTCAGGAACGATGGCGCTGTGCACCCCATGACCTGCGCCATAGTTGACCCACAGGTGCTTGGCATGCTCGAGTTCATTGTCGCGCCGTCCGGCCACGCCCTCTTGCGCGCTCGGGCCAATGCCGATCAGGTCTACCGAGCGGTGGCTGACATTGTGATAGGTGTCGCCAAGGAAGTTTTCGGCGGCGAATTTCCAGTTGCAAGGGATGATCCACTTGTGCACGCCGAACAGCACTTCCGAGCCGCCCTCGCGGCCGTCGCGCGCATCCAGCGCCAGGTCCAGGTGTTCTTTCGCCCCGCCCAGGTAAGTCAGGAAATCGGGCGCGTCCTTGTCCCAGCTGGCCCACACGGTCCCCTTGTAGGTCGCCAGCTTTGGCACCTCGATCAGGGACCAGTCTTCCTTGTTCATGTGCTCGTCGTACAGGGCCTTGTACTGCGGCACGCCGAACAGCTTTCCCTCGGTGGTGAAACTCCAGCTGTGATACGGACAGGTGAACAGCTGTGTGTTGCCGTGGTCGTACTGGCAGACCTTCATGCCGCGGTGACGGCATGAGTTCAGGAATACGTGCAGCTTGTTCTTCTTGTCACGCGTGAGGATCACCGATTCCGCGCCCATCCTGGAGGTGAAGAAGTCGCCCGGCTTGGGAACCAGGCTTTCGTGCCCGACCATCAACCATGCGCGGGTGAATACCTTTTCCAGTTCTTCTTCGTAGATTTCCTTGCTGGAAAAAATCTGGCGGTCGATCGTGCCTTCCCGCAGCTTGATCATGCGGTCGTAGGGCGTTGGATTGCTCATCGTGCTCCTCTTGATTGG
>NZ_JAUSNH010000253.1 GCF_030645335.1 Lacisediminimonas sp.
CACGGGTAAAACACTAAGGAAAGTAAATGGAGCGGGTTGGCTGATCCACTGAGAGAACTCACGATTTGCCGATTATCAGCGTGACACGGATAAATAACGTGATCGAGAGCCCGAATCGAGTTGCCTTTCGCGGTCCGGTTAGCCAAATGGGTTTTAGCGCCTTTTTCTTTGGTGACTTTCTTTTTGGCGCGCCAAAAAGAAAGTTACGCGCCCGCGGGGGCGCACACCCCGCTTAACAAAAAAAACGATAAACAACAATTAACCAACCCGAAGCAAATAGACCAAAAACACCAAGCCAAAAAAAATCGGGACCCAGCCAATAAGCCAGACCCCGATCAAATACAAAACCCCAAAAACCAAATATCAGCTAAGTTCAGAAATAAACTTGGTATTCAAATACCCATCAAAACTCTCAACCCCTCCCTCACTCCCCATCCCGCTATCCTTGATCCCGCCAAACGGCGTCTCGGCCAACGCAATACCAAAGTGATTGATATTGACCATGCCAGATTCAAGGTTGCTCGACACATACCGCGCCGTCTTCAAAGACCCGGTAAATACGTAAGAAGCCAGCCCGAACGGCAAGCTATTTGCCCGCCGCAGCACATCATCCGTATCCGAGAAGCGCGTCACCGGCGCCACCGGTCCAAACGGCTCTTCAAACATGATCCGTGCAGTATCCGGCACGTCGGTCAACACCGTCAGCGGAAAGAAGTAGCCGCCCGAGCCGGTCATCGACTGGCCGCCCAGCGTCGCGGTCGCACCGCAGGCCAGGGCATCATCAACGAACTGCTGCATCGAACTGACGCGGCGCTCATGCGCCAGCGGCCCCATCCGGGTGTCGGCGTGCATGCCATCGCCAACCTGGATCTTTTCCAGCGCCGACACGAACACGGACAAAAAGCGGTCATACGCTTTTTCATGGACATAAAAGCGGCTCGGCGCCACGCAGACCTGCCCGGCATTGCGCGCCTTCAAACCAGCCAGCATCGTCGCGGCCTGGTCCACTTCGGCGTCGTCGAACACCAGCACAGGCGAATGGCCGCCCAGCTCCATCGTCACCCGCTTCATGTTGGCGCCGGCCAGCGCGGCCAGTTGCTTGCCAACCGGCACCGACCCGGTGAACGATACCTTGCGCACGATCGGTGAACTGACCAGGTGCTGCGATACTTCCGAAGGCACACCCCAGACCACGTTCAGGCAACCCGGTGGCAGGCCGGCGTCATGGAACAGGCGGGCCAAGGCCACCACCGCACTCGGCGAATCTTCCGGACCTTTCAGGATAATGGTGCAACCCGCGCCCAGCGCTGCAGCCATCTTGCGGATCGCCTGGTTGAACGGGAAATTCCACGGCGTGAACGCAACGCACACGCCGACCGGCTCGCGCACCGTGATCTGGCGCACATCCGGATTGCGCGGCGGGATCACGCGGCCGTAGATGCGGCGGCATTCTTCTGCGTGCCACTCGGCATGCTCGGCGCAGTTGGCCACTTCGGCCTTGGCTTCGGCCAGCGGCTTGCCCATGTCCATCGTGATGCCGCGCGCAATGTCGTCGCCACGCTCACGCGCCAGCTCGGCCACACGGCGCAATATCTTGGAACGCTCCATCGGCGAAACCCGGCGCCATTTTTCGAAGGCACGCTGTGCAGCGGCCAGCGCGCGGTCGAGATCCTGCTTGCTGGCGTGCGGCAGCTTGCCAATCGGCTTGCCGGTGGCCGGATTGAGGACGTCTTGCGTGACTTCGACGTCGGCCGCGGTGATGAACTTGCCGTCGATGTACATCGATAATTCTGGATACATTATTTCTCCATGTCAGGGGGTGGGTATCGGGAAAAGAGGGGCAGGGCGCGCCGCCAGCAGCAAGTTTCCTGCGCTTGGGTGACAAGGGGATCGTTCGCGGCGTGCGCCGGTGATGCTGCGGTCTCCTCGTCGGGTGGCGTCTGGTTCTGTGATCGCGTCCAATCTTTTGGGAAGCGCCAGTGTAGTCGATTCGCGGCAACACGGCACCTGCCGCGCCGCCAGAGGGTGCCGGGCCCGGTGCGTTTGCTTGGGCGCAATCGGGTGCCCCGGCGAGCGCATCAGCTGGCGCAGCCGCATCCGGCAGACAGGGACGGCACCCGGTAGACCGGCGCAAAGCCGCCGCCCGGGGTGCGGAAATTCGTGGTCTGGCCCTGGTACAGGCGGGCGGCCAACCACTGCGAGTGGCCGTCGTAGACATAGCTGCGCACATCGAACTTGAGTTGCTGGCCGCTGTCCTCACCGATGCTGCGCTCGCCGGGGGCCACCAGTTTCTGGGCGACGTAATCGCCGGCGAGAATGTCTTTCCACACGCGTGTGGTGATCTTGTCGCCGCGGTAGGCGGCGCGGCTGCCAAAGCCGGACGCCGGCTTGAAGAATAGCTGGCGGCGCTGGCTCCACAGCCGCTCGGCGTGCGCCGCTTGCACTATCTCGGTATGGGGAATGCCGTCCAGCAGGATCGCCACCTGCGCCGGCGCAACGCCGAGCGCGGCAAGCCGGACCGGATCGGTCAGCAAGGCCAGGTTGCGCTTGTTGGCATACAGCGCATGTGCAAACGGGTGCGGCGTCACCACGGCAAGATCGTCGGTCCATGCCGTGTGCAGCGCCTGGCTGGACGGATCGGCCAGCGCGAAATCGGTCAGGCGGTTGTAGGCAAGGTCGATGACGACCTCGCCCAGCATCAGGCGGCCGTCGATGACCTGCAAGCTGGCCGGGTCGGTGATGAAGGCGCGCAAGCCGGCCTGTTCGAACAGGCGCTGGAACAGCAGGAATTCCGGATACAGGTACTGGCTCTCGGGCTGCTGATCGACGATGGCGATGGTGCGCAGCGGTGCGCTGCGGCCAGCCAGTTGCCATTCCTGCCGGAACATGGCGACGATGGCTTGCTCGAATTGCAGGGAGAGATCGGTGCCGGGCAACATTTGCTCGACTTCAGCGCAGCAGGCGCGCTGGGCGCGCGCCAGCAGTGCATTGAGCATCGCACCGCCAGCATTCGTATTGATTTCAATCAGGCCGATTTCCTCGCCGCGCAAGTGGAAGTCGTAGCCGAGGAAGACACTGCGGGTGTGCTGCACATTGCGCAGCATGGCGCCGCCCGCTGCTTCGCCGCCGAGGATTGCGCTGCGCACGGCAGGCATGGCCAGCACCGCCTCGACGGTGCCAACCAGGCGCGCCATGCGGTCGATATGCGCCTGGCCGACGAAAACCGGGCGCGATGAAAACAAGTTTGGACAGCGTTCTTCGATCAGCTGGAAAACATCGACCGTCGCCGGGTCGCTGCGCATCGCGGCCTTCAGCGCCGCCTGGTCCAGCCCGATGCAGTAACAAGAAGCGTTCAGCGCCGCGGTAACATCCCTGGCCGCGGGTGCGGGCAGGGCGGGTTCGGTGGGGTCGAGCGGGGCGGCGTGGTTCATGTGAAAACCTGGATTGGCGAGCCCATGAGTATGCGCGAAAAACGCGCACCCCATCGCTCACCGCATTTCGTCCGCCCTTGCTGCGGCCTTAGCCCATGTCGTGCATGATCAATGCCGGATCCCATGCATGTACGGTCTGCTGTTGCACACCGAGTCCGGCGATGCCCAGCCGCATGGTGTCGCCCGGCTTCAGGTACACCGGCATCGGCTTGCGTCCCATTCCCACGCCAGGCGGCGTGCCGGTCGTGATCAGGTCGCCTGGATACAGGGTCATGAAACGGCTGATATAGCTGACCAGGTGCGCCACACCGAAAATCATGGTGCGCGTGCTGCCGTTCTGGCAGCGCTGTCCGTTGACTTCCAGCCACATGTCCAGCGCTTGCGGGTCGGGCACTTCGTCGGTCGTCACCAGCCACGGTCCGACCGGGCCGAAAGTGTCGCAACATTTGCCCTTGTCCCACTGGCCGCCAACCCGTTCGAGCTGGTATTCGCGTTCCGACACATCGTTGATCACGCAATAGCCGGCGACGTACTTGAGCGCGTCCTCTTCCTTGACGTAACGGGCGGTCTGTCCGATCACGATGCCGAGTTCGACTTCCCAGTCGCCCTTGACCGAACCCTGCGGCAGTACCACCGGGTCGTTGCAGCCGACGATGCAACTCGCGGCCTTCATGAACAGCACCGGTTCCGGCGGGATCGGCAGGCCGGCTTCGGCTGCATGGTCAGCGTAATTGAGCCCGACCGCCACGAACTTGCCCACGCCCTTGTACGGCGGCGCAATGCGTCCCGGCTGCGCGACCACTGGCAGGCTGTTGATATCGAGCGCCGCCAGCTTCTGCAGCGAGGCCGGCAACAGGGTGTCGGCCGTGATGTCGGCCAGCACGCCCGACAGGTCGCGTACCTGGCCGCTGGCATCGAGCAATGCCGGTTTTTCCTGGCCCATTGGCCCGTAACGCATCAGCTTCATTGTCTTTTCTCCCGTAACTGCTTGGCCTGGCTCAAGCGTAGTTGATGACCAGGTGTTTAATGTCGGACATTTCTTCCATCGCATACTTGGTGCCTTCGCGACCGAAGCCGGATTCCTTCCAGCCGCCGAAAGGCATGTTGTCGATGCGGTAGATCGGCACATCGTTGACCATCAGTCCGCCGACATCCCAATCTTCGATGGCCTGGAACGCACGCCGCACGTCATTGGTGAACATGCCGCCCTGCAGTCCGTATTTCGAATCGCCGGCGCGGGCAATGGCTTCTTCAAAGCTGTCGTAGCTGTTGACGGTCAGGACCGGGCCGAACACTTCCTCGTCCTCGACTTTCATGCCCTTTACGGTATTGGTCAGCACGGTCGGTTGCACGACTGCGCCCACCCGCGGTCCGCCATGCAGCATGACGGCGCCGGCGGCGACTGCGTCGTCGATCCAGCCCTGGATACGCAGGGCTGAACCCTGGTCGATCACCGGGCCGACATCGACGCCTTCTTGCATCGGGTCGCCGACCTTGCAGGCGCGTACCCGTTCAATCAGCTTGGCGGTGAATGCCTCGGCCACCGACTTTTGCACCAGGATGCGCTGCACGCCGATGCAGTACTGGCCGCCGTAGACCACGCCGCCGCGCACGCAGCGGGCCGCGGCCAGGTCGAGGTCGGCATCTTCGGCCACCACCACTGCGCCATTGCCGCCGAGTTCGAGCGCGACTTTCTTGCGACCGGCGATATCCTTGATATGCCAGCCGACCTTGGCGCTGCCGGTAAAACTGACCATCGCAAAACGCTCATCGCGCACCATGCTCTCAGCCAGCGGCACCGAACAGTGCAGGATTTCCAGCGCGCCGTCGGGCAGGCCGGCATCCTTCAGCAGCCGTTGCAGCAGCACCGAGGTCAGCGGCGTTTGCGGCGCCGGCTTGAGCACGACGCTATTGCCCACGGCAATCGCTGGCGCCACTTTATGCACCACCAGGTTGAGCGGGAAATTGAAAGGCGAAATGGCCAGGATCGGCCCGATCGGAAAGCGGCGCGAAATGCCGATGCGGCGGCGCATCCGGTTCAGGGCGTCGCTGTCGAGATCGGCCAGCGCAATCGGGCGGCCCTGGCTGTCGGTGGTCTGGTATTCGAATACGCCGGCATCCATGTCGAGCGGCACTTCTTCACCACCGAAACGACGCGCCTCTGCTGCTGCATTGGTCAGGTTGAAGATCGCGCGCGATACTTCGCCGCGGGCGTCGTACAGCGGCTTGCCGGCTTCGCCGGCAATGGTCGTGACGAATTCTTCACGCCGTTCCTTGAGCAGCTCGGCAGCCTTTAACAGGATGTCGGCGCGCACGAAGCGCGGCAGCTTGCGCATCTTCTGGAAGGCCGCCTGCGAACGCAGGATTGCGCTTTCAACTTCGGCGGCGTCGGCGACCGGCATTTCACCGATGACGCGGCCGTCGAAAGGGGAGAGGATTTTTTCTGTTTTCATTGCTGGTTATTTTCCGCTAACGGTTGCTGATGTCAGAGCGCGGCAGTCTTTTCGACGTACACGCCACGGCAGTCCATTTCATAATCCAGGCCGACAATCGGCGGACGATTGAAATGCCAGGTCAGGCCAGCTGCCATGACACCGTGCTGGACCAATTCTTGCGCCATGAACGGATGGATGTCGTACACGGTATAGAGCTGGCTGGCAGTGCAATCCTTCCAGCCAAAGCCCATTGCCGCCATGCGCCGTTCCATCTCGGCGATGACCCACTGCGCCTTGGCGCGCAGGCCGGTCGGGGACGTGTCGCCGGGCATGATGGCGTGGTCGGCGTAGCTGCCTTTTCCTTCCGGCGCTTCGCCGCTGCCGGCCACCACGAAAGACGGCGCCGCCGCAGCGTCCGGCACGGTGTAGCAAAAGGCATAGAAACTCGGCTCTTTCGGGCCGTTGAATTCAGGACAGACATTGCTACGCGCAACCGGATTGGTGACGCCGTCGAACACGCCCCATTTTTCCAGCGTGCCGACATACACCCGGTTGAAGGCGACGAAACCGGCTTCATCGAAGGGCGCTGGCGAGCGCAGTTCACACGCGCAGAATGCCGTCAGCGGACGGCCGGCGGCAGTGAGGATGGCGGCGATGCGCTCGAAGCCTTCAGCCAGCGGCACCGGCTGCTGGAAACGCACGCGCTCGATGCGATATCCCGGATCGGCGACAACGCCGGCAGAGTACTGGAAAACGCCCGGAATGTAGCGGTAGTTGCCGGGTGCGAACGGGAGAGTGCTGGACATGATGCGGCTTCCTTATCGGTGTCTGGACCAAAAAATCATCAGTAATTAAAACGGCAGGCGTGCTGCAGCCGGTGCCGGCCTAGGCGGCCAGCATGCCAAGGTAAGCCTGCCGGATTGCGGGGTCGTGCAGCATGGTGCTGCTGCTGCCGCCCTGGACCACGCGCCCCATATCCATTGCAAAGGCATGGGACGACAGTTCCAGCGCGGTGACCACGTCCTGCTCGACCACCAGCAGCGACAAACCGTCGCGGTTGAGTGCCTGCAAGGACTCGACCAACTGTTCCACCAGCAGCGGCGACAGGCCCAGGGACAGTTCGTCGATCATCAACAGCTTGGGCGCGCTCATCAGGCCGCGCCCGATTGCGCACATTTGTTGCTCGCCGCCGGACATGGTGCCGGCGGCCTGGGTGCGGCGTTCATACAGTTTGGGGAAGGTGGTGTAGACCTGGTCCAGGCTGCGCGCAATGGCGGCGCGCGGCTCGCGGCGGGCATAGGCGCCCATGAGCAGGTTGTCTTCCACATTCATCGGGCCAAACAGGCGGCGGCCTTCCGGCACATGGGCAATGCCATGCGCCAGGATCTGCGCCGGACTCTTGCCGCACAGATCCTCGCCGTTCCACAGGATCTTGCCTGCGCGCGGTGCGATCAGGCCTGACAGCGTGCGCATCAGCGTCGATTTGCCGGCGCCGTTGGAGCCGATCAGGGCCGTGATTTCACCTTGCTGCAGGGCCATGTCGATGCCCCACAGTACGGTGATCTCGCCATAGCCGGCCTGCAGGCCGCTGATTTCCAGCAAAGGGACCGGGTTCGTCATGGCTGCTCCGTTGTCGCCAGGTTGAGCTGTGCGTATTTTTTGCCCAGGTAGGCTTCCACCACGCGCGGGTCGTTCACCACGTCCAGCGGCAGTCCGTCTGCGATCAGTGCGCCGCTTTGCAGTACCACCACCCGGCTGCAGACATTCATCACCACTTTCATCAAGTGCTCGATCAGGACGATGGTGATGCCGCGTGCCGCCAGTTGCCGTATCAGTTGCATCGCATGTTCGATCTCGGCGGAGTTGAGTCCGGCATTGACTTCGTCGAGGAACAGGAGCTTCGGATTCATCGCCAGCGCCTTGGCCAGCTCCAGCCGCTTGCGCATGGCCAGGGTCAGGCTCGACGCATCCTGGCTGGCCTGTTTTTCAAGGCCGACGAAACGCAGGTGTTCTGCCGCCAGCAGGCGCGCCTTGGTCGGGCTCACGCCGCTTTGCGAAAACAGTGCAGCCGCGGCGACGTTGTCCAGCACGCTCAGGTCGGGAAATGGCTGCACGATCTGGAAAGTGCGGGCCAGTCCGATGCGCGCGGTCTGGTAGGGCGCCAGCTTGGTAATGTCGCGACCTTCGAAAATGACCCGGCCGGCGCTGGCCGTGTGTACACCGGTAATGACATTGACCAGCGTGGTCTTGCCGGCGCCGTTAGGGCCGATCAGCCCAAGTATTTCGCCGCGGCCGACGGTCAGGGTGAGGTCCTGCACTGCCTGCAAGCCACCGAAGCGGCGCGATACGTTTTCCAGTTTCAGTACTTCATCCATGGCGTGCTCCGATCATGCGGATGCGCTTGACCAGCGACATCAGGCCATTGGGCAGGAACAGCAGCAGCACCACCACCAGCAGGCCGAGCACGCCGGAATGGATTTCCAGGTAATTGCGCCACACCACTTCTTCAATCGCGAGGAAGGCGAATGCGCCCAGCACCGCGCCCGCCGGTGAACCCAGTCCGCCGAGCAGCGCCATCACGATCGGCTTGACCGACAGCAGCACATCGAACACGTCCGGCGGCTCGATGTAGTGCACCCAGGCGGCATACAGTACGCCGGCCATGGTCACGAACACACCGGAGAAAGCGAAGGCGCTGCTCTTGTACAGCGTGGCGTTCACGCCGATCATGTCGGCCGCCGCTTCGTTCTGCTTGATGCAGGACAGGCCAAAGCCGAGCTTGGAAACCTGTATGCGCCAGATCGCGACGAAGCTGACGATCAACAGCGCCCACATGGCCCAGAAGAAGAACGACGCCTCCGCCATCACGCTGTTGGAGCCGGTAACGGCCAGCGGAATGTTCAGGCCCATGCCGCCACCGGTCAGGTCGGTTGCGGTATTGGTCAGTTCGCGCAGCACTTCGGCCACTGCCAGGCTGGCAATGGCGAAATAGTGTCCGCGCAGCCGCAGCAGCACGATGCCCAGCAACATGGCGGCGATGAATGCCAGCGCACCGGATGCGCCGACTGCACCCAGCAGCGGCCAGCCCTTGTTGAGCAGCACGCCGCCGCAATAAGCGCCAAAGCCGAAGAAAGCGGCGGTGGCAAACGAGGGGTAACCGGCAAAGCCGCCAATCACCGTCCACGACACGGACATGATCGCGTACATGCAGGCGAAAGTGCCGATGCGCAGCGCGTAGGGGCTATCGAACAGCGGCAAGGCGCCCATCACCAGCATCAGCGCCAGCGCAGAAAAGAAGAGTGGCCGTTTCATTCGTATCCCCGCTTTCCCATCAATCCTTGTGGCCGGAAGATCAGGAACAGGATCAACAGGCTAAATGACAGCGTGACCGCATGCTCGGGACCGAAGGCCAGCGAGCCGAAGCTCTCCACCATGCCCAGGAACAGGCCGCCCACCACCGCGCCGGGCACGCTGCCCAGGCCGCCCAGCACGCACACGACGAAGGCCTTGCCGAGATAGGAGCCCGAAGCAATCGGTGAAATCGGAAAAATCATGGCCAGCAAGACGCCGGCGCAAGCCGCCATGGCAGCACCCAGGCCGAACGCCGTCGCATAAGTCGACGGCACATCCACGCCCATCAGGCGCGCCGCATCGCGGTCCATGCGCACCGCCACGATCGCGCGTCCCGCCTTCGATTGCCGCAGGACCAGGTACAGCGCGAGAGTCAGGACCAGCGCAAAGCCGGTCGCTACCAGCCGGTCGACCGGCACCACCAGCCCGCCGACAGACAGCGAACCCAGCGCCGGCTCAAGAATCAGGCGACGGTAGTCGGCCCGGAAGCCGACCAGCATCGCATTGTTGAGCATCAGGTCCAGGCCGAAGGTCAGCGTCAGCGTGACCAGTACTGGTGCCGCAATGACCCGGTTGAGCACGCCGCGCTGGATCGCGTAGCCAAAGGCAAAGCCCAATGGCGCTGCGAACAGGAGGGTAGTCCAGGGCGCCATGCCCAATCCATTGTAGGCGCCCCAGGCTAGATAAGACCCGAGCACGATGAACGATCCGTGCATCAGGTTGATGACATTGAGCACGCCCCACACCAGTGAGAAGCCCACCGCGATGCACGCGTACAGGCTGCCCAGTACGATGCCGTTGAGAATGACCTGGAGAAGAAGCATGCTCTGTCGCTCGCTTTACTTACTTCACGCCAAGCTTGAATTCAGCTTGTTTGATGGCAGGTGGGTGCACGACCATTGTCTTGCCGCCCTGGATCTGCATGACAGGCGGTTCCAGCGAGTTGATCTGGCCGTTGGCGCCGAACTTGACCGGACCCCAGAAAGTCATCACGTTCATTTTTGACAGTTCGTCGCGTACCTTGGTGCGATCCAGCGAGCCGGCTTTTTCAATTGCCATCTGGAACAGCACGCCGGAAACCGAAGCCGATGCCTGTGCATAGTCAGGATCGGACTTGTACTTTTCCCGGAACAGTTTGGTGTAGTTTTCAGCCGTGCTGAAAATGTCCACGCCCTTGTAGCGTGCCGCCATATGCCACCAGGCTGCGCTGCTGATGTTCTCGGCGCCCTTGCCGGCCGCCTCGATGAATTCCTTGTAAGCAGGGCCGGCGATCATGGTCACCACCGGGGCTTCCATCTTCTGGTCGGACATCTGCTTCTTGATCAGCACCAGGTCATTGATGTAGCCGGTCGCAAAAATCCAGTGCGGTGCTTGCGCCTTCATCTGCGACAGCGCCGACGAGTGATCCATCGTGTTGATCGCGTACTTCTCGAAGAACATCACTTCCAGGCCGGCGGCCTTGGCAGCTTTCTCCATTTCCTGTGCAATCGCCAGCGGGAACAGGTCATTGCGCGCCAGGATGGCGACCCGTTTCACGCCCGGCGCTTTTTCGCGCACGATCTTGACCAGCGGCGTGGTCAGCGTGTCGTTCGGCGTGAAGGTGCCGAACAGGTACTTGTAGCCTTGGTCATATACCTGGGGCGAGGAGGCGGTCGATGCAATCGTCGGCATCTGGTACTTCTCGGAGACCGTGCTGGCTGCCTTGGCGGCGCCCGATCCGAACGGGCTGAACAGGAAGTTCACTTTCTCTTGCGTGATCAGCTTTTCCGCAGCTTGCACTGCGCGCGGCGTGTTGGACTGATAGTCGGTGTAGACGATCTCGACTTTCATTTTCTTGCCGCCGACATTGATGCCGCCCTTCTTGTTGACCTGCTCGGCCCACAAGTCGTAGCCCTGTTGCTGCTTCAGGGCTTCCGGCGCCAATGGGCCGGTTTGGGGCAAGGGTGCACCGAAACGGATGGTTTGCTGGGCTTGTGCACCAAGCGGCGCCAGTGCTGGCAAGGCCAGGCAGGCCAGTGCGGACCAGTTACGAATACGATGGAAACGAGAGAGTGAGCCAGACATGCGTAGTCCCTTTCAAAAGGTCGACAGTGAGACAGCAACGGCGAAAGCGAAGTGGGCAACCCAACAGCAAGACGAGCTTCAACGGCGATGAGCGCCCAGCGATTCTAGCGCGCAGATGATTGTCTGAGGGCAATAGATTTTCGAGCGCAGCGTTCTATAAATCAGAACACTCTTGCGTGCAGCTCTGCCTTTCCGGCGACTGTGAACCTGATGGGCGCGGTGTTGCGCCGGCCTTCAGCGAGCGCGCGGCCGGCGCTTGGCCGCCATGCGTTCGGCCAGGTAATTCGCCAGGTGGTTGGCGGCAAGGGACAGTTTGCGGGTGCGGCTGGCGACCAGGGTGACGTGGCCGGACTTCAGCGAGGGCTCGTCCATCGACAGCCCGACCAGCGTGCCTTGCTTGATGCTGGGGGTCAGCAGATCGACCGGCAGGAAGCTGACATGCGTGCTGCTGCCGGTGACCAGCATCTGGGCGAATGCCAGCGTATTGGTTTCCACCATGCGCGACAGGCTCAGCTTGCGGGTTACGCAGACCCGGTCCACCAGTTGCCGGATCACGAAGGAACGGTCAGGCAGCACCACCGGATAGGGCGCAATGTCGGCCAGTGTGCAGCGGCTGCGGTGCGCCAGCGGGTGCGACGGCGAGACCACCGCATACAAGGGTTGCGGCATGCGCGCCAGTTCGACCAGGTCGGAGCGCGGGGCACTGCCAAACAGGACGCCAAGGTCGTAGCGGTGCTCGGCGACGGCCTCGGCCACAGCCTGCGAACCGATCGTGATCACGCCCATCGAAATGGCGGGATTGGCGTGGGAAAAGCCGTGGATCGCCTCTGGCATGAAGCTCGTCATCAAGCCTTCGACACAGGCAATTTCCGCATGGCCACGACGCAGGGTTTCATATTCCTGGATCATGCCGCGCAGCTCGTCGAAGCGGGTGCGCAGGTCGTTGGAGTACTGCAGCAGCAATTGCCCCGCTTCCGTGATCAGCATGCCGCGCGCATGGCGTTCGAACAGCGGGACGCCGAGTTCGGTTTCCAGCAAGGTGATCTGGCGGCTGACGGCGCTTTGGGCAACGAACATGCGCTCGGCCGCATGCCGTACTGAACCATGCGCGGCGACCTCGCGGAAGTAACGCAGGGCGAGCGGTTCCATGGCGGGTTTCCTTTTATATTTTTGGCGACTTGATTGTTGCCCTACAGGGTAACAAAACTTACTAGAATGACTGGATAGAAAAATATAAGGAGACCAGCATGCAGGCAGTACGCTTCCGCCATGCGGCATGGATGCCCGTGCGCGAACTGGCCAGCACGCCAGGCTCCGGGCATTGAGGGCCGCCAGATGCAGACTACCTATCGGTACCCGGTATTCCCGTACCGGCAGTCCGACGAGCAGCGCGATGGCACGGCCAGGCGTCATCCGGTGCTCATCATCGGCGCGGGTCCGGTTGGCCTGACGGCAGCGCTGGAATGTGCGCGGCAAGGCATTGCCGTGGTGGTGATCGACGACAACAATACGGTCAGCGTCGGCTCGCGCGCGGTGTGCTACGCCAAGCGGCCGCTGGAGATCTGGGATCGCCTGGGTGTGGGCGAGCAAATGGTCGCCAAGGGCATCAGCTGGAAAGTCGGCCGTGTGTTCTTCAAGGATGACCTGGTCTACAGCTTCGACCTGTTGCCGGAGGCCGGCCACAAGATGCCGGCGATGATCAATCTCCAGCAGTATTACCTGGAGCAATACCTGGTCGCCGCTTGCGATGCCTCGCCATTGGTCGACTTGCGCTGGAAGCACAAGCTGGCGGGCCTTGAGCAGGACGAGGATTTCGCTCGCCTCACGGTCGAGACGCCGGACGGCGTGTTCGTGATGCAGGCGCAATGGGTGATCGCCTGCGATGGCGCCAACAGCGATGCACGCCGGCTGGTCGGTGCGGATTTTCCCGGGCAGCTGTTCCAGGATCGCTTCCTGATCGCCGATGTGGTGATGAAGGCGAAGTTTCCGACCGAGCGCTGGTTCTGGTTCGATCCGCCCTTCCATCCCGGGCAGAGCGTGCTGCTGCACCGGCAGTCGGACGATGTCTGGCGCATCGATTTCCAGCTGGGATGGGATGCCGATCCGGTCGAAGCAAAGAAGCCGGAAAACGTGATTCCCCGCATCCAGGCCATGCTCGGCGCGGATGTTGCGTTTGAACTGGAGTGGGTGTCGGTGTACCAGTTTGCCTGCCGTCGCATTGAGGCATTCCGCAGCAAGCGGATCTTGTTCGCCGGCGATTCGGCCCACCAGGTGTCGCCATTTGGCGCACGCGGCGCCAACTCGGGCGTGCAGGATGCCGACAACCTGGTCTGGAAACTCAAGCTGGTGCTGGATGGCGCGGCGCCAGACACATTGCTCGACACCTACCATCAGGAACGTGCGCTGGCGGCCGACGACAACGTGTGCAATTCAACCCG
>NZ_JAUSNH010000258.1 GCF_030645335.1 Lacisediminimonas sp.
CGTCGGCGCCGGCTTCGAGCGCGGCTTCCATCAGCGCGTCTTCATCGGTGCCGGGCGCAATCAGCAACTGCCCGCAATGGGTGAACCGGAACGCAACCGAGCCTTCGGTGCCCATGTTGCCGCCAAACTGGGAAAACGCATGGCGTACTTCGGCCACGGTGCGCACCCGGTTGTCGGTCATGCAGTCGACCACGATGGCCGCGCCGTTGATGCCGTAGCCTTCGTAGCGGATCTCTTCATAGTTCGCGCCGTCGAGCCCGCCGGTGCCGCGCTGGATGGCGCGGTTGACGTTGTCCTTGGGCATATTGGCGTCGGCCGCCTTGTCCACCGCCAGCCGCAGCCGCGGATTGACGCTGATGTCGCCGCCGCCCAGGCGGGCTGCGACGGTGATTTCCTTGATCAGGCGGGTCCAGACCTTGCCGCGCTTGGCGTCGGTGGCGGCCTTTTTATGCTTGATGTTGGCCCATTTGCTGTGTCCAGCCATGACGAATCTTCCCAAACTTGTGATACAAAACGGCGTGGTACAAGGAATCCGGAGCCGCCTGCCGGTTCCGACAATGCCTGCCTGAAAAACCGCTGGATAATTGCTGAGCAATCGCTGAACAAGCGTTCTGCAATTGCAGAATAATCGATTTTTGGCCTGCATCCGGAAGGCCGATTCTAGCATAAGGCCCCCTGCCAACCGGCACTGTAAAGACCCGAAAAAATATGAGCCACCCCCTGTTGATTGCAAAAAATAGCCAGCATGAGCTGGTGCTCCTTTCGCAGCTGGCCAACCGCCACGGCTGCATTACCGGCGCAACCGGTACTGGCAAGACCGTCACGCTGCAAGTGCTGGCGCAGGCGCTGTCCGACATTGGCGTACCGGTCTTCATGGCGGACGTGAAAGGCGACCTGTCGGGTATTGCCAAGGCCGGGACCGCCACGCCCAAGCTGTCCAGCCGGCTGAAATCCCTGGGCCTGGCCGAACCGGCGTGGGCCGGCAGTCCGGTCACGTTCTGGGATGTGTTTGGCGAACAGGGCCACCCGGTGCGGGCCACGATTTCCGACCTCGGACCGCTGTTGCTGGGGCGCATGCTGAACCTGAACGAAACCCAGGCCGGCGTGCTGCAACTGGCGTTCCGGATTGCCGACGACCAGGGACTACTGCTGCTCGACATCAAGGACTTGCGCGCCATGCTGCAGCACGTCGCCGAAAACGCATCGACCTTCCAGACTGAATACGGCAATATTTCCGCCGCCAGCGTGGGCGCGATCCAGCGCGGCTTGCTGAGCGTCGAAGAGCAGGGCGGCGACCGGTTTTTTGGCGAGCCGATGCTCAATATCGACGACTTGCTGCAGACCGACGCCAAAGGCCGCGGCCTGGTCAACATCCTGGCCGCAGACAAATTGCTGCAGGCGCCGCGGCTGTATTCCACTTTCCTGCTGTGGATGTTGTCGGAGCTGTACGAGCAACTGCCCGAAGTAGGCGACCTCGACAAACCCAAGCTGGTGTTCTTTTTCGATGAAGCCCACCTGCTGTTCGCCGAAGCGCCGCGGGTATTGCTGCAAAAGATCGAGCAAGTGGTGCGCCTGATACGATCCAAGGGCGTCGGCGTGTATTTCGTGACGCAAAATCCGCTCGACATACCCGACACCGTGCTGGGCCAGTTGGGCAATCGCGTGCAGCATGCGCTGCGCGCCTACACGCCGCGCGACCAGAAAGCGGTGCAGGCAGCGGCCGAAACCTTCCGCGCCAACCCGGGGCTCGACACCGCCAAAGCGATCACCGAGCTTGGCGTCGGTGAAGCGCTGGTGTCCTTCCTCGATGAAAAAGGCACGCCGCACCCGGTAGAACGCGCCTATATACTGCCGCCGGCGTCGCGCATCGGCCCCCTGACGCCCGAAGAGCGGCGCGAATTGATCGGCCAGTCGGTGGTTGCCGGCATCTACGAAAAGACGGTGGACCGGGAATCGGCCTACGAAAAATTGAAGGGCAGGGCGATGCAGGCCCAGCCGGCCACCGGCGGCGAGCAGCCGGCGCAGCAAGCGCAGGAGGCGAGCATCGGCGGGCGCGTCCAGGACGCCTTTGGCGACCTGTTCGGCAGCGGTGCTTCCGGCAAGGGTACAGGCCGCGGCGCGAGCCGCAAGGACACCATGCTGGAGGCAGCATTCAAGTCGGCGGCACGAACAGTCGGCTCATCGGTCGGGCGAGCGATTGTGCGGGGGGTGCTGGGCTCGCTGCTCAAGGGAAAATAGGCCGGGCGCACTCGCGCTGGCTTCATCCTGCGCTGCGGACATCCCGTACAATTGCGGGATGACAAGTATTGCATCACCACTCGCCAGGCGTGAGTTCCTCATCGGCCTGGCCATTGCCATGCTTGGCGCGATCCTGTTTTCTGCCAAAGCCATTTTTGCCAAACTGATTTATCGCTACGACGTCGATGCCGTGACCCTGCTGGGTTTCCGCATGCTGTTTTCGGTGCCGTTCTTCGTCGCGGCCGCACTGTGGACCGGGCGCAATGCAAAGCCGCTCTCGGCCGGCGACCGCCTGCGTGTCGTATTCCTCGGGCTGGTCGGCTATTACCTGTCGAGCTTTTTCAGTTTCATTGGCCTGCAATACATTTCCACCGGGCTGGAACGTCTGATCCTGTTCCTGACACCGTCGTTCGTGCTGCTGCTGTCGGTGATCTTCCTGAAAAGACGCATCGGCCTGATTGAATTGCTGGCACTGGCGATATCCTACTCCGGTACCGTGCTGGTGTTCGCGCACGACGTTCGCACCGGCGGCGACAACGTCGCCCTGGGAAGCGCCTTCACGCTTGGCAGTGCGATCTCCTATGCCGTGTACCTGATCATGTCAGGCCAGCTGGTGCGCCGGACCGGCGCCCTGCGGCTGGTGGCCTATGCCATGTGCGTCGCGAGCGTGGCCTGCATATTGCAGTTCTTGCTGTTGCGGCCCTTCAGTTATCTGCTGCAGCCGACGCCGGTGTACCTGCTGTCGATCGGCAACGCGGTGCTGTCCACGGTGTTGCCGGTTTTCATTACCATGATCGCCGTGGAGCGCATCGGCGCGCCGAGCACGGCGCAGGCCGGCATGATCGGGCCGGTGTCCATCCTCGTGATGGGCGCGCTGATCCTGGACGAGCCGGTCACGACGATACAACTGGCCGGCACGGCGCTGGTGCTGGCCGGCATTTACCTGCTGACGAAAAAGAAAACATAGGAGCTGAAATGGACCTGGGAATTCGTGGCAAGAAAGCATTGGTGTGCGGCGCCAGCAAGGGGCTGGGACGGGCCTGCGCCGAAGCGCTGGCAATGGAAGGCGCGCATGTGACCATCGTTGCCCGCACCGCCGCCGACCTGGAGAAAACGGCCGGGGAAATCCGCGTCATGGCCGCCGCAACCGGCGCCACGGTACAGGCAGTGGCTTGCGATATCACCACGCCGGAAGGCCGGGCACTGGCGCTGGCGGCCTGTGGCGAACCGGACATCCTGGTCACGAACGCAGGCGGACCGCCGCCGGGCGACTTTCGCGACTGGGAGCGCAGTGACTGGATTGCCGCGCTCGACGCCAACATGCTCACGCCAATTGAACTGATCAAGGCTACCGTGGATGGCATGATTGCACGCAAGTTTGGCCGTATCGTCAATATCACTTCGGCTGCTGTCAAGGCGCCGCTGTCCAACCTGGGCCTGTCCAACGGCGCGCGCACCGGACTGACCGGCTTTGTCGCCGGCCTGTCGCGCCAGGTGGTGGCGCATAACGTCACGATCAACAACTTGCTGCCGGGCCCGTTCGACACCGACCGCCTGAAATCGAACTTCGCCAACATGGCAAAAACTGCCGGCAAGACTGCGGAAGAAATGACGGCGTCCCGGCGCAAGGCCAATCCGGCCAAACGCTTTGGCACGCCCGCGGAATTCGGCGCTTGCTGTGCCTTCCTGTGCAGTACGCACACCAGCTACATGACCGGACAGAACATCCTGCTCGACGGCGGCGACTATCCCGGCACCATGTAAGCGGGTGGCGCAACGCCCTGGCCGGGCGCAGGTATCATAGGCCGCACCGACGCCAACAATGCAGCAGCAACCAACAATCACATCGAGACCAGCAATGACCAAAGCCATACGCATCACCAAGAACGGCGGACCCGAAGTAATGGAATACGTCGATGTCGAAGTCGGCCAGCCCGGACCGGGTGAAGCACTGGTGCGCCACGCCGCCTGCGGCCTGAACTACATCGACGTCTATTTCCGCACCGGCATGTATCCGCAGCCGCTGCCGGCCGGACTGGGCATGGAAGGCGCCGGCACGGTCGAAGCCGTCGGCCCCGGCGTGACCCATGTTGCGCCCGGTGACCGGGTTGCCTATGCCGCCCGTCCGCCCGGCGCGTATTCCCAAGCGCGCACCATGCCGGCCAGCTTCCTGGTCAAGCTGCCCGATTCGATCGAATTCGAAACTGCCGCCGCCATGATGCTGCAGGGGTTCACGGTCGAATACCTGTTCAACCGCACCTTTCCGTTGAAAGGCGGCGAAACCATCCTGTTCCATGCTGCCGCCGGCGGCGTTGGCCTGATTGCCTGCCAATGGGCGAAAGCGATCGGCGTGACCATGATCGGCACCGTCGGTTCCGACGAGAAAGGCGAAATCGCCAAGGCGCACGGATGCGCCCACGTGATCAACTACAAGACTGAAAATTTCAGCCAGCGGGTCAAGGAAATCACGGGCGGGCGCGGCGTGCCGGTGGTGTATGACTCGATCGGCGCCGACACCTTCACCGGTTCCCTCGACAGCCTGGCGCCGCTGGGCATGATGGTCAGTTTCGGCAGTGCGTCGGGCCCGGTGCCGGCATTTACGCTCAATGAACTGGTCAACCGCGGTTCGCTGTATATCACCCGTCCGACGCTGTTTAGCCACATCACCAAGCGCGACACGCTCGAAGCCATGGCCGCCAACCTGTTCGGCATGGTCGAAAGCGGCAAGGTCAAGATCGAGATCAACCAGCGCTATGCATTGAAAGATGTCGCGCAAGCGCATATTGCGCTGGAGTCGCGCCAGACCACTGGCTCGACGATACTGTTGCCATAAGCGTCCTTGGTCGGGATTCCCATGAAAGATGAACTGGAAGACGCCAATCCGATGAAGCATCCGGAAGAAGAATCAGGCAGCGCAGACGGCTCGCCCAAGTTTGGCCGGCTGCTGATCGTGCTGGCGCTGGCGGTCGCCTTTGTCGGCTTCGTGACCTGGGCATCGCAAGCCTGGCTGGTCGGATAGGCAAGGACACTGCGCCCGGCCTGCCGCAGCTTTGGCAGGCCGGCGATTTCCTGTCGGCGCGGCTGCATTTGCTGGAAGGGAAAGCCCGCCTGAACGCAGCCGAATCAAGCCGGATTGAACCAGTATTGTGCGCCGCACGCCGGCTGCCAATCGGCTGCCAGCGCCGGTGTTGACGATTGCATCGTGTTACAAATACCGCGTTGCGGCTGGCGCGGGCAGGGTCGTAGAATTTGCTGAGAAGAAACTCCACTTCCCGGCCACCGCGCGATGCAGCATTCCACCATACCAGCAAGCCCCGCCGGCCCCATCCCGGCCGATGCCCCTGTTCGGCAGGCGGCGTTGTTGCCCAAGCTGGTCGATATCGGCCACGCCCTGGCGGGTGCGCAAATCGAGGCATTTCGCTATCGGCTGGCCGACGCCCTGCTCAAGCTGTCCGAGACCAGCCTGCGTCCGGCCGAAGAACAAGCCAGCTTTCACGCCTACAACTACCTGCGCAACCAGGCGCCGGTGTTTTGCGAAACCCTGTCCGAAATCATCCACACCAACACGGCCGCCGCCCTGCATGACCTGGAGCTGGGCCGGCCGGCAGCACCGCGCCTGGACCCCAAGGCCGACAATTTCGAAGCGATGGAAGACCAGGTCCTGCAAGACGAGGTCAACCTGGCGCTCGAACAGCATTGTGCCGACGCGCTGGCAGAACTCAACGTGCGCATTGCCGCGCTGCTCGGCCGGGAACGGATCGATACCGACACCAACCCGTGGCGGCCGCAAGTCTTCGTGCAGTCGGTATGCCAGGCCTGGCGCAATATTGACGGCGAACGCGCCTCGCTGCGGGTCATGCTGGGACAGCTTGGACCAGGCTGTTTCCTACGGCTGGACGCCGTATATGCTGCGCTCAATGCCGCGCTGGCCGGGAAAGGCATCCTGCCCGATATAAAAGCGGCGGTGCGCGCGCGCAAGCGGGAAATGGCGACCGCCACGTTTGCCGCCACCACCTCGCCGATCCTGCTGGCGCGCGGCAAGCACTACAACCGCGTGCGCGACTGGCTGCTTTCACCGGGCAAAGGGCAAGCAGCCGAAGTCGCCGACCACCTGAACCTGCCCGACCTGTTCGGCGCCCAGGATGCAGTGGGCAACTGGCAGGCCAATACCATCAATGTCGCCGTCGGTCCGCGTCTGTTTGGCCACCTGACCCGCCTGCAGCAGCAACTCGACGCCAGCGTGGGCGATGCGGCCGGAACGGACACGGGCGCGGCTGCGCCAGCGGCCACAGCGACCGTATTGCGTCACATCCGCAGCGGATTGCCGGACGGGGTATTGACCACTGTCGACGACAACACGATCGAACTGCTGGCCCGCATTGTCGATTACCTGCTGGCTGCGCAGCAGATCCCGGTTCCAGTAAAACATTTGCTGGTCCGCCTGCAGATCCCGCTGCTCAAAGCCGCCTTGATGGATCGCAAGTTCTTCATCAACCGCACCCATCCGGCCCGGCTGCTGGTCGACAAGATGGTCGCCTGCAGCGTCGGCTGGGACGTTGCGCGCGGCCAGGACGATCCGCTGCTGGTGACGATGTCGCAGATCGTGCAGCGCGTGATGACCGAATTCGACCAGAAGACCTTCTTGTTCGTCGACCTGTGCGGGCAGCTCGACGCTTTCCTCGCCGATGAGCAGCGCGCCATGGATAACGTGCTGGCCGTGCCGATTGCCGCCGGCCTGCGCGCCGAACGACTGTACAACGCGCAACAGGCCGCGCACGCCCAACTGACGCAGCGTCTCGATACCGGCGCCGTGCCGCAATTTGTCGAATCCTTCCTGGAAACCCAGTGGCTGCGCATACTCACGCTGGCCTACAGCATCCGCGAGAAAAAACCCGAGATGCTGGAGCGCGCATTGAGCGCGATGGACGACTTGATCTGGAGCCTGCAAGTCAAGGCAGACGCCGCCGAACGCAAGCAATTGCTGGAGCGCTTGCCGACCATTCTGGGCAACGTCAACGCCTGGCTCAATGCCATCAAGTGGGATGAGCCTGAACGGGTGCGCTTTTTTGCGCTGCTGGCGCAGCGGCATGCCGCCGTGGTGCGCATCCAGAACAACAACAGCAGCGCCCGGGTGGAAGCCGAGATTGCGATCGCGCGCCGCGCCAGCGAACGCAGCCTTGCGCGCGCCCGCCGCAATGCGCCGCAAGGGACCTCGCCAGACAATATGCGCTCAGCCGGCTTGTGCCACGGCGACTGGCTGGCACTGCAAGACCAGGACGGAACGCTGCGTTACATGAAACTGGCGTGGATCAGTCCCGCCCGCAGCCAGTTCATCTTTGCCGGCCGCGGCGGCAGCAAGACCTTGCTGCTTGCGGCCACCGAGGTCGACCTGGCGCTACAGCAAGGACGGGCGCGAACCGTTGCGCTTGACCGCGTGGTGGACCGTGCGCTCGATGCGGTGCTGGGCACGGACTGAATCCGGACGCAAGCCGGAGGCAAGCCCGATGCCAGCCCGGCCCAAGCCGGACTGACGTCGGATCAAATCCGGACTGAAATCAAGGCGCCGGTTTTCTTTTCTCCATCTTCAGCTCCACCACCCTGGGCACCCCGTTGGGCCCCGGAAAATCGGTGAATGCGCTGCGCATCATGTACGGCATCACTTCGGCCAGCGGACCCTTGCTGTCGTCGCTGTTGACCGTCACGTCAAACAGATTACGGCCGCTGGCGGCATCGCTGATCATGATCTTGAGCTGGCGCTTGTACATCTGGTAGCGCGTCTCCTGTTGCTGCACGACGGGCGGCCCGAAATTGCCCGGGTAGTACACGCCCGGCGGGTAATAGCCCTGCGGCCCTTGCCACGGGCCCAGCCCCATCCCCGGCCAGCCACCCCAGCCCCAGGGGTAATAGAACGGATCGGCGACCGGCTGGAACACCTGCACGTCGCGCACCGACCATTTGTACTGCATCCGCACCTTGAGTCGTGCCGGCGGCGCTGCCTGCTGTTCCTCGAACCCGAGTCGCGCCAATTCTGACCGCAGCAATTGTTCATAGGTGCGGTACTCAAGGTCGTTTGCCTGTTCCGCCGTGCGCGCGAGGGCATAGGTCTTTTCCGGCAGGTCGGCCGGCCAGTCATGGAATGCAGTGACCTGGTTACTGATCGTGCTGGCGCAGCCTGTTGCCAGCGCCACCAGGCACGCTGTCGCCATCCATCGCCACAAACTGCTGTACTGAATCTGCATGGCACTCCTCGATTCGTGATTGACGGCTTGCACTAGCTTGCTGCGGACATCCCGTTCATTCCGGGCGCCATCCGCAACACCGGTAGCGGCGAACGGTATCCGCGCTGGCAAGCAAGTTATTGACCGGCGTCAATATCTCGGCAGAAATTGATTGTGAACATCGCCGCGCTAGCGCGGGTTCTCAAAGAAAATATAGTTGCTGCCATAGTCGCTGACTTCGAAATACACCTTTTTTTCACCGGGGTCGGCCACCATGTTGAAGTTCTCGTCCAGCACGCCATAACCATAGCGGTAAGAACGCGCCTGGCCGTCGTTGGTGCCGGTGCCGGTCGTCATCTTGTCGATTTTTACAAAGCGCCTGACCAGTTTTTCGCCGGCGTACACTTCCAGCACGCCATTGGTGCCGGTCCAGTTCTGCACGCTGCGGCTGATCTGGTTCTGTTGTTCCTGGGTGCAAGACGCCAGCAACAGCAAGCCTGCCAGCAGCGCGCTGGCCGGCAAGGATGCCGATAACTTCGATATAGATCCCATTGGCGCACTCCACGATTGGTAAAATCGTATTTTGCGCTCTTTTGAAAGATAGCCCCCGCCCATGCGTACCGACACCAGCAACGCCATCTATCGCAGCGAGTACAGCAGCCCCAATTACCGCGTCGATACCGTGGAAATGGGTTTTGACCTTGACCCCGCCCAGACCCGCGTCGCCACCCGCCTGACCATGACCCGCAATCCGGACGCCAGCGGCAAGTCGATCCTGCTGTACGGCGATGGCCTGAAACTGGTGCAACTACGCATGAACGGCCGCCCATTGTCGCGCCGCGCCTACCAGATCGATGACGGCGTACTGCGCATCCTCGTCGCCCCCGAACACGTCACGCTCGACATCGAAACCCTGATCGCGCCCGAGCGCAACACCACGCTGATGGGCCTGTACGTCTCCAACGGCAACTTCTTCACTCAATGCGAGGCCGAAGGCTTTCGCAAGATCACCTACTTTCCCGACCGCCCGGACGTCATGGCGCGCTTCACCGTCATGCTGCGCGCCGACCGAAAAAAATATCCGGTGCTGCTCTCCAACGGCAACCTGATCGAGCAAGGCGACCTGGGCGACGGCCGCCACTACGCGCTGTGGGAAGATCCGTTCAAGAAACCGTCCTACCTGTTCGCGCTGGTCGCCGGTCAACTTGTTTGCCAGCAGGAGCACATGACGCTGGCCTCGGGCCGCGAGGCGCTGCTGCAAGTGTGGGTGGAGGAGGGCAACCTCGACAAGACCCAGCATGCGATGGACTCGCTCAAGCGCAGCATCACCTGGGACGAACAGCGCTGGGGGCTGGAACTCGACCTGGACCGTTTCATGATCGTCGCCGTCGGCGACTTCAACATGGGCGCGATGGAGAACAAGGGCCTCAACATCTTCAACACCAAGTACGTGCTGGCCAATCCGCGCATCGCCACCGACACCGACTACGCCAACATCGAAGCCGTGGTCGGCCACGAATACTTCCATAACTGGACCGGCAACCGCGTCACTTGCCGCGACTGGTTCCAGCTATCGTTGAAGGAAGGACTGACCGTATTCCGCGACCAGGAATTTTCCGGCGACATGATCGGCACCGACAGCGGCCGCGCCGTCAAGCGCATCGAAGACGTGCGCGTGCTGCGCCAGGCGCAATTCCCCGAAGACGCCGGCCCGATGGCGCATCCGGTGCGCCCCGACGCCTACGTCGAGATCAATAATTTCTATACCGTCACCATCTACGAAAAAGGCGCCGAAGTCGTCCGCATGTACCAGACCTTGCTGGGGCGGGACGGCTTCCGCGCCGGCATGGACCTGTACTTCGCCCGGCACGACGGCCAGGCCGTCACCTGCGACGACTTTCGCGCCGCGATGGCCGACGCCAACGGCCGCGACCTGGACCAGTTCGAGCGCTGGTACAGCCAGGCCGGCACGCCGCGCATTGCGGTGCAGACGCACTACGACGCCGTTCAGCGCAGCTATGAAATCCGGCTCACCCAATCCTGCCCGGCCACGCCAGGGCAAGAGCACAAGCTGCCCTTCCACATACCGGTGGCGGTCGGCCTGCTCGACAGCCAGGGGCGCGAGCTGCCGCTCCGGCTCGACACCGCAGCGGCCAGTGGCCAGCCGCAAAGCCCCCCGGCCGCAGCAAGTGGCACGCTGGTGCTGGAACTGACCGAAGCCACGCAAAGCTTCCGCTTCACCGGCATCGACCAGGAACCGATTGCCTCGTTGCTGCGCAACTTCTCGGCGCCGGTCCACCTGGACTATGAATACAGCGACCGCGAACTGGCTTTCCTGATGCGGCATGACACCGATCCGTTCAACCGCTGGGAAGCCGGGCAGCGGCTGGCGGCCCGCCGGCTGTTGAACCTGACGCATGCCGTCATCAACGCCGCCGATCTTGCCGCCACGCTGCCGGAACATGACGCGCTGATCGACAGCATGCGCATCACGCTGGCCGACGACAGCCTGGACCCGGCGTTCCGCGAACAGGTGCTGATGCTGCCGTCCGAAACCATCATCGCCGAGCAGATGGAAGCAATCGATCCGCAAGCAATCCATAGCGCGCGCCAGTTCATGCGCCTGCAACTGGCCCGGGCATTGCGTCCTGAGCTGGAACAAGTCTACGAAGCCAATGCCACGCCGGGCGCCTACAGCCCGGACGCCGCCAGCGCCGGCAAGCGCGGCCTGCGCAATGTCGCGCTGTCCTACCTGGCCGAGCTGGACGACGAAATCGCGCATGCGATGGCGCGCCAGCAATCCGATGACGCCGGCAACATGACCGAACGCATTGCCGCGCTGTCGGCACTCGTCAACAGCAATGCCGCCGTCCGCGACGCCGCCCTGGCGCGCTTCTATGAAGACTTCCGCGACGACCCGCTGGTGGTCGACAAATGGTTCACCCTGCAAGCCATGGCGCGCACCGCCACGCTGGACAAGATCCGGCAGTTGATGAATCATCCCGCCTTTACCTTGAAAAACCCGAACCGCGCGCGCAGCCTGATTTTCAGCTTCTGCAACGGCAATCCGGCCCGCTTCCATGCGCCGGATGGCAGCGGTTATGCATTCTGGGCCGACCAGGTGATTGCCCTGAACGCCATCAACCCGCAAGTTGCCGCCCGGCTGGCACGCACGCTGGACCGCTGGCGCAAGTACGTGCCCGAGCTGCAATGCCACATGCGGGCCGCGCTGGAGCGGGTGGCCGCCACGCGCAAGCTGTCGCGGGACGTGCAGGAAGTCATCAGCAAGGCGCTGGCCGACTGAAACTAAAAGCCGCGCCGCACGCCAATCAAGCGGCATCAGCAGCAACATAAAGAAAATACAAAAGTAGCCAAGGGACCCACATGAAACGCATCAGCCTGACCCAGCACCTGATCGAAGAGCAGCGCCTGCACAACAGCATACCGGCGTCGTTGCGCTTGCTGATTGAAGTCGTGTCGCGCGCCTGCAAGACCATTTCACACGCCGTCGGCAAGGGCGAACTCGGCGAAGTGCTTGGCAGCGCAGAATCGGAAAACGTGCAGGGCGAGGTCCAGAAAAAGCTCGACATCATCTGCAACGACTACCTGTTGCAGGCCAATGAATGGGGCGGCCACCTCGCTGCGATGGCGTCGGAAGAAATGGAAACCATCCACCCGATTCCCAACCGTTATCCGATGGGCGAATACCTGTTGCTGTTCGATCCGCTGGACGGCTCCAGCAACATCGACGTCAACGTCTCGATCGGCACCATTTTCTCGGTGCTGAAAGCGCCCGAGGGCATGACCACCCCGACCGAATCCGACTTCCTGCAGGCCGGCACCCGCCAGGTCGCCGCTGGCTACGCGATCTACGGCCCGCAAACGGTGCTGGTGCTGACCACCGGCAACGGCGTGCAAGCCTTCACGCTCGACCGCGAGATGGGCTCATGGGTCATGACCATGCAGCAAGGCACGATTCCGGAAGAAACAAAGGAATACGCGATCAACGCCTCCAACGCCCGCCACTGGTATCCGCCGGTGCAGCGCTATGTGGGCGAACTGCTGGCCGGCAAGACCGGCCCGCGCGGCACGGACGTCACTATGCGCTGGGTGGCCTCGATGGTGGCCGACGTGCACCGCATCCTGACCCGCGGCGGCGTGTTCATGTACCCCGCCGACGCGCGTGAGCCGGACAAGCCTGGCAAGCTGCGGCTGATGTATGAAGCCAACCCGATGAGCTTCATCGTCGAACAGGCGGGCGGGGCGGCTACGGACGGCAAGCAGCGGATACTGGACATCCAGCCTGAGAAACTGCATCAGCGGGTAGCGGTTTTCCTGGGGTCCAGGAGTGAAGTGGAGCGGGTTACCGGGTACCACCGCGAGGAGTGAAATCGGCCACGCGGGCGCATGCCGGCGAGCAGTTCGAAACTAGTACTCGCAGGAAGGGCGGTTTTTTTGCTAGAATGCGGCCTTCGCTGATGTAGCTCAGTTGGTAGAGCAACTGATTCGTAATCAGTAGGTCACCAGTTCGATTCCGGTCATCAGCACCAAAGAATTAAAGGGCTCCGTTCACAAGACGGGGCCCTTTTTCTTTGTGCGTCCACGCATTTCTGCTGGTGCATGACGGATGCTGCGATCTCCTCCGTGTCAGGCATTTTGGAGGGATGGACTCAGGTCCTGCATTTAACGTGCCGAACGGTTGTGCAGTAAAAGTCAAGACCTGACCCCACCCACCAGCCTTACGCAGCAGCAATGCAGGCGTTGATGGAGATTGTGCTTGCCACAGGTATCACTACCTTCTTTCGGCCATGTCCTTCATTGCTGACGGACTCCACCTTGACGAGGCCGAGCGCTGACAGCTTGGAAACGTCTCTCGACACCGCGCTGGGGTTGCGGTGTGAGGCGATAGCGAGGTCTGCAATGGAGTGCCGCCCTTTACTGGCAATGCGCAGCAATTCGAATCGCTTCGGGGTGAGCTGACTCAGAAAGTCTTCAAACTCGAAACTGGTGAAAACCTTCGAATATGGCAACGAATCGGCTTGCTCATCCAACGCGCGTGCGACCTCCTTGCTCTTGATCGAGCGAGCGTTCAAGGCAGGAATCTTTGCAAAGTCTTCCAGGGTGATCTTTTTTTTCGTCATATTTGCTCTCCGTTGACGAACTTGACGGCAATCTCTTGCCATTCCCGCTCGAACCGCTCATATAGATCTTCGTAGCCGGTGAACGGGTCAGGGACTATGGAACCCATGTAGTGCCGGTGAGTGTAGCCGTGGCTGTTGTCATAACCAAGCACCCGACCGTTGTCACCACTGAAGATCAGTGGGTTGATGTATGCGAGCGCATAACTGACGACTTTTTTTGTGGGCAATTCACGAATCACCCGCTCCTTCAAGATACCGCCGCCGAGTCGGCTGGGAATCTTCACGTCCGCAGGGGCGTAGATTTCCTGTTTCTTCGGTCGTTTCATATGTTCAGTCATGATGTTTAAAATCATGGCTGTTGTCAAGTGGTGCTAGTCGATTACCCTTGGGGGGGGCACCACGGTGCCGAGACGCGCGGGAATTCGAGCCGGCGGCTTCTTCGTCGCGATGACGAACGGCTTGATGGGTGTGCACCCCACCACCGTGCCCAAAGCAGCGAAGGCGGCCCGCCAGGACCACCTCCCCCGTCTGGCCTGCTACCGTTCAGTCCTCAGAACGAATACCCCGCTCACGTCCCACCTTGGTGTAGGTCTCCCTTTCGCCGTTCAGGAAAGCGACGAAGTCGGCGGTCGATCCACCGGCGGGCTCCACACCCTGGGCAAGAAGCTTGGTGCGAATCGCGGGTTCCTTCACGATCTGTGCGATCGTGGCAGACAGCTTGTCAACCACCGCTTGCGGCGTCTTGGCGGCGACGTACACGCCCATCCAGTTGGTGAATCGATAGCCTGCGAAGCCTGGCAGCTCCGCGAGTGTGGGAACCTCAGGCATGGCTACGGAGCGTTTGGCGCTGGTCACGGCCAGGATCCGGAGTTTGCCGGTCTTGGCAAACGGCACGGTCGGCGGCATGCCGACGATGCCCATTGGAATCTGCCCGCCGACCAGGTCCGCCACGGCGGGTGCTGCCCCCTTGTAGGGAACGTGCTGCAAGTCGATCTTGCCCATGGCGTTCAGGGACTCGCCGGCGTAGTGCATGCTGCTGCCGGTGCCGGGGCTGCCATAGGAGTACTTGCCCGGCGCAGACCGGACCAGTGCAAGCATTTCATTGACTGATTTGGCGGGAAACGACGGATGGGCCGCCAGCACCAGCGGCGTTTCGCCAATGAGAATGACCGGGCTCAGGTCGCGTTCTACGGAATAGCTCAGCTTCTTGCCCGAGATGGGACTGACGACCACCTCCGCCGGCGAGGCGATCAGTATCGTGTAGCCGTCCGGCGCACTACGTGCCACGGCCTCGGCCCCAATCGCGCCGGAAGCACCGGCACGGTTCTCAACGACTACCGTTGACTTCAAGACTTCGCTGAGTCGTTGCGCAACGGTACGGGAAACGAAATCGACACCGCCACCAGCAGGGTAGGGCACGATCACGCGGATTGGCTTGGAGGGCCAGTCCTGTGCAATGGAAAAACTGCTTGCCAGCGCGAGCGAGGCGACGCCTGCAAGCTGTATCGAAAACCGGACTATCTTGTTCATGTTGTCTCCGTCGGATAATTGTTATTGCATCTCGGCTGCGAAACCGGGCGCCGGGGTAAATCCCAGGTCGCCGCGCGCAATGACTGCTTCCCGTCCGCCGTTGGCCGCCAGCAGCTCTGCCTGGCGCGCCTTGGCCCGCTGGTCCACTTCGTCGGGGTCGCAGACTGAAAGAAGCGCCTGCCGGCATTCGGCCAGGATGCCGCGCATGGCGGGGTCGCCGCCGAGATCGTGGATCTCGTCCGGATCGTTTTCCAGGTCAAAAAGCTGGGGCGTATATTTCACGTAATGGATGTATTTCCATTTACCCAGCCGGATGGCGAAGGCGCCGGTGGTGGATCCCATGCCGTGATATTCCGACAGTACTGTGCGGCTTGGCTGTGCTCCGGCAGCGATGTCAATCAGCGACACGCCGAGATGCCCGTCCCGGACTTCTTCAAACGGAACGCCCACGGTTTCGACAATGGTCGGATAGCAATCCACATGGCTGACCGGCGTGGTGATCTTCTTGCCGCGCGGTATACCGGGTCCGGACATGATCAAGGGAACGCCTGCGATTTCATCGAACATGGTGGACTTGCCCCATAGTCCGCGCGCGCCAAGGTTGTCGCCGTGGTCGCTGGTGTACATCACGCGGGTGTTGCCGGCCAGGCCTGACTCGTTCAACGCAGTCATCAGCTTGCCGACGTTTTCGTCGAGATAGGAAACCAGGCCGAAGTAGCCTGCCAGCGCGCGTTTCACGTCGGATTCCGATTCGAAGTAATCGTCGTAGCAGAAGCTGTTGCGGTAATCCTCGAGATACGGATGGGTGGGGCGCTGTTCGCGTGCATACATGCTGGGCATCGGCAGCTCGCGGTTCCAGTATTTGTAGTAGTGCTCGGGCGGGGCCGTGAGCGGGAAATGCGGTGCGACGAAGGATACGAACAGTACCCACGGCTTGTCGGCATCCTGCGTGCCCTGCTCGCGCAGCCAAACCTGTGCACGGGAACAGATGTCCTTGTCATAGAAGGTGTAGGGCGATTCGCCCGGACCCGCCATCGCGGCCATCTTTTTGGCGCCGCCGCGGCGTGGCAGCTCATCGCGCACCAGGCCCATCAGGTCGCCTTTGCCGCCCAGGATGTGCATCGGGATTTGTTCTTCCGAGAAGCCATGGTCTTCCCCCGCCTCGCGGAAGTGCAGCTTGCCGATCGAGACGACGCGGTGGCCGCGATTGCGCAGCTCGTGGTGCCAGCTCGACACGCTGCCGTCGTAGGCGTCGGCGTTGTCCCAGAAACCGATCTGGTTGATGTACTTGCCGCAGGCGAAGCCGGCACGCGCCGGAATGCAGACCGGGCTGGTGGTGTAGGCCGAAGTGAACATGGTGCCGCTGGCGGCCAATGCATCGAGGTTGGGTGTCTCGACAACCGGATGTCCGTTGCAACCCAGGACCTTCGGGTTGTGTTCGTCGGACATGATGATCAGTAGGTTAGGTGCGCGCATTTCTTCTCTGGGTGAAATTGATGATCGGTATCGTCGCAGCCAACGCGCGGGGCGCCAGGAATGGGCGTCGACTTCCTTTCCCATTCACCTCAGCCCGCTATGAAGATGCGGTTGACTGCTTATATAGGCAGACATTAGCATACGTTTAGTACCGGATGCAATCGGCGGCGCATCGGGATGCGCCGTGAATCTCTTCTGCGAGACGTATGCATACGTTAGTATTCGGTTTCGTTTCCGGGAATTCACGAATGGCGCGTACAACGAAGAGTGCAATTGAGGCGAAGGGAAACCGGGAGGCCGCGCTGCAAGGCCTGCAGCGGGACAGTCCGCTGCCGCTGTATGAGCAAATTGCCGACCGCATGCGGGCGTCCCTGCATGCCAGCGGCGCCGGCAGCCAGTTTCCGACTGAAGAATCGCAGATGGCGTCATTCGCCGTCAGCCGCAGCACGATCCGCAAGGCGGTGCAGCGCCTGGTTGACGAGGGTATCTTGGTGCGGCGGCAAGGCAAAGGCACTTTCGTTGCGCGCCCCATGCCGCAAATCGTGCACTCGATTGATCGCATGGCGCCCTTCGCGGAGACCTTCAGCCAGGTTGGCGAGGACATCCGTACCGAGATCACCGATTTTGCGTGGAACCAGGACCCCGACCTGCCCGATGCACTGAACGAATGGGAGCGGCCTGTGCTGTCCTATTTGCGCCTCTATGTCTCCCGCGGCGTGCCGCATGCCATAACCCGCATGACCGTGCCACTGCCCCTGGGCCGCAAGATCAGCCGCGCGGACGTCGAGTCGAGCCCCATGTACGACATCCTGCAAAAGAAGCTCAAGGTCAAGCTGGCGCGCGCCGAGTTCTTGGTCAGCTGCCGCCAGCCCTCGGCTGCGATCAGCTCGGCATTGAATGTGTCGCAGAGTTCCTTCCTGCTGGTGCTGGACCGCATCACGCGCGATGAAAAGGGCCGGCCGGTGGAAATGACGACCCACTTCCTGCGGCCCGACGTGTACCAGCTCAGCGTGGTTCTCTCCAATCTTGAACGCGCCAAACCCTGATGCCGGCTTGCCGGAACTGTCCAGCCTGCATGTCTATCAGCCGGGTGGCATCACTGATGAGCGGCAGCGTCAGGCTTGAACGACATCAATTGCCGGCAGCCGCATCCTTGTCGAGCTGCTTCAAGCGATCGAGCAATTGATCGATCACCTGGTACACGTCTTCCATCACCTTTTCCCCGATTTCTTCTTCCAGCAAGCCGTAGTTGCGGTCGACCTTGGGCATCATCTTTCGCACCAGGGCACGGCTCGTGGGCGTCAGTGATACCAGCATGCGGCGTTGATCGCTGTCCATGCGCACGCGCTTCACCATTCCCTGCTCTTCCATGCGAACCAGCATTCCGCTGATGCTTGGCCCGGAGATCTGGCAGGCGTCCGACAAGGTGCGCGGCTCCGTTTCGCCATTCTCATAGAGACTTCGGATGATGCGCCATTGCTGTTCGGTGATCCCGTTGGCGTTCAGGAAAGGGCGGAACCGGGTCATCAGCGCTTCGCGCGCTTGTAGCAGGAGGTGGGGCAGGTTACGTCGTTGGAAAACTCGATCAGGCAATTTTTTTCTCGGCGGAGACGGTTAAGGTGCGATGGGCCGCGCGACAGCTGGCTATCGACGATTCTATCGATTCTCTTCGCTCGTATGGTAGTGCAGAATGATAAAATGTGAACGAATTTTTCGTGGCTGGCCTGGCTTGTCCGGCTAACCGAACAGCGACTTGCGACAGGAAGGAAAATGGAAGGAATGACCGAGAACGAACCGAAGGAGATCGTGTTTCCGTGGACGGATGCTTTCCTGCTGGGCTTGCCTCAAATGGATGAGACCCACCGCGAATTCGTTGATCTGGTGAATCGCTTGCTGACGGTCGATGACAAGGACTTTGCCAGCTGCCTGGATCGCTTTGCAGAGCACACCGAACAGCACTTCGAAGAGGAGCGGGAGTGGATGGAATCCACCGCCTTCCCGCCGCGGGAATGTCACATCGGCGAGCACCAGGCGGTACTCAAGTCAGTGCACGAGGTGCAGGAATATCTGCGCCAGGGGGGCGATGTTGATAACGGCCGCCGGCTTGCCCGTGAATTGACAAACTGGTTCCCCGGCCATGCGGACTATATGGACGCGGCCCTTGCGCAGTGGATCAGCAAGCAGCGCACCGGCGGCGCCCCGGTCGTGATCCGTCGCGGCGTGCAAAGCAGCAGCCGCATTCCTGGCGAGGGGCAGGAAGGGCAGCCGTAACGCAGCCTCAGGCGCTGCCGCCGCCCAGCGCGCGTGAAACCTCCTGCGCGGCTTGTTGCAGCAGGCTGGCGATGCCTTCCATGCGTTGCTGGTCGAGCCGCACGCTGGGGCCGAATACACCCAGGGAACCCATCACCGTCCGGTCAGGTGCATAGAGAGGCACCGCCACAGCGACCGCCCCTTCAATCAATTCATCCCGGCTCATCGCATAGCCGCGCTTGCGGGTTTGCTTGAGTTCCATTGCGTAGGATGCGGCATCCTTGCCGGCCGCCTTCGCCCAGGATTTTTCCTCTGCTTCGGTCATTGCCGAAAAAGCGAGAATGGCCCGCCCGCTGGCGCCCAGTGAAAGGCTTTCCCGATAGCCCACGCCACGCTTGAAGCTCAGCGGCTGGGTGCTTGGCAACTCGGCCGCGCATACGCGCGCAGTGCCATCGGACAGGAACAGCGCGACGGTTTCGCCGGTTTCGCCCCAGATACGCTTGATCGTCGGCATGGCGAGGGACGCTACATCCAGGGTCGATGTCCAGACATGCGCCAGCTTGGCAATCGCCGGGCCAAGGCGAAAGCGCTGGGGATCGCCGGAAGAAACCAGGAAATTTTTCTGCTCCAGCGTGTGCAGCAGCCGGTACAAGGTCGGCCGGCTCAGGTCGACCCGCTTGAGCAATTCCGCCGCGGTCAATTCGAAATCGGCCGGGGAAAACGCGGCGAGTATATCGAGTGCGCGGTCCACTGCACGGACGCTGCCGTCGCTTTTGTCATTGTTCATTCTGTCCCTGCTGTCCATGAGATGCCGCGGATTATAGCGGCCACTGCTTTCCATTTTTGCTATGCCAGGTCCGGGCCCGAAGTGCTTTTTGCGGGCGCTTGATTTTTCCGGCGTTATGTCCGTATAATGATACATCAGTCCACCAGATGGACAACAAAGAAAAATAATGGCCGCCGGATTCACTTCACCCGGGACGTCCGTAAATTCTATGGAGACATACCAATGACGTTCGCCGTCACCCTCGTATTCGCAGACGGCGTTGCGCAACGCTTGCAGGCGAGCTGCGGACAAAACCTGCTCGAAGCCGCCGTGGAAGCCGGCCTGCCTTTGCTGACCGATTGCGCCAACGGCAAGTGCGGAACCTGCGTTGCGCAATTGGTTTCCGGCACTGTCGACCTTGGCGCTTATGACCGTGCCGTCTTGCCGGATGACGAGCGCGAAGCCGGCGCCATCCTGACCTGCGTGGCCACCGTCAAGGAAGAATGCGTGGTCGAGATTCCCTACGACTCGTCCGAAGTCGGTGCTGAAGAAGCGGCGCTACCGGGAACAGTCCTGTCGATCGCGCCGGTGGCCGCAGAGGTGGTCCGGCTCGAAGTACAGGTCAAGGATTGCCTCGAATTCCATCCGGGCCAGTATGTGCGCATCCGGCCTGACGGTGAGGGCGAGTGGCGCTCCTATTCCATGGCAAACGAGTCGGGCGCCAGCAACCTGGTCTTCTACATTCGCCTGGTGCCGGGGGGATTTTTCTCCAGCTGGCTGGCTTCGGCCAAGGCGGGTGATGCGGTGGAGATGAGTCCGCCGCGCGGTACTTTCTTCTTGCGGCGCGAGCCCAAGCCGCGACTGTTCGTGGCTGGCGGCACTGGCCTGGCGCCTTTCCTGTCCATGCTGGAGCAACTGGCCGCGGACGGCCCGCAGCAGGAGGGCGACACCACGCTGCTGGTCGGCGCCCGTACCGTGGACCACCTCTTCGCGCGGGAACAATTGCAGCAACTGGCCGCCCGCATGCCGGCCTTGCGCATCCGGTATGCCGCCGAGAGCGGCGACGCGCCGGGCTGCAGCAGCGGCTATGCGACCGACCTGATCCGCGAACTCGATTTGCACGCAGATACCCGCGTCTACCTGTGCGGCCCGCCACCGATGGTGGAAGCCGGCCGACAAGCGCTGGCCGCACGCGGCATGAATCCGAAAGAAGCCCTGTGCGAGCGCTTTGCCTGAACGCCGCCTTGCATCGACTGTAAAAGAACCCACACCAATCAAG
>NZ_JAUSNH010000259.1 GCF_030645335.1 Lacisediminimonas sp.
ATAGCACAGGCCGGTCACGCCCATCGGGCCGATGCCGATCGGCGCGGCGTAGGTGCTGCCGAACAGTTCGGTCTGTTGCGAGCGCTGCGACACATCCACCAGCGCACGCGGCATGAATTGCCATTGCTCGAAGCTGGCCCGGTTGGCGCGCAATGAACTTTCGTCTTCGGCGCCGCCGATGACGTAGCCGTAGATGCTCGGCGGCAGGCGGCGCCGTACGGCCCGCTCCATGTCCGCAATGGACAGCAAGTCCTTCACGTTGGCGATTCCCGGTGATTGCTGGTCAGGTGGGTGCGACGTGTCCGGGCGGGACGCGCATGGTGGTCATTTCGCCGGTTTCATGCCTTCCCAGCGCTTGACCAGTCCGGTATGCGGAATCGCGAAAAGATCGAGCACGCGGCCGACGGTATGCTGGATCACGTCGTCCAGCGTTTCCGGCAGCGAGTAAAACGCGGGCAGCGGTGGAAAGACGATGCCGCCCATTTCCGTGACCGCCGTCATGTTGCGCAGGTGGGCCAGGTTGAACGGTGTTTCACGCACCATCAGCACCAGCTTGCGCCGCTCCTTGAGCATGACGTCGGCCGCGCGCGTGACCAGGTTGTCGCTGAAGCCATGCGCAACGCTTGCCAGGGTTTTCATCGAACATGGCGCGATCACCATGCCCACTGAATGAAACGAGCCGCTGGCAATCGTGGCGCCAATATCCTTGACGCTGTGCACGACGTCGGCCAGCGCTTCGATCTCGCTTTTCTTCATCGACATCTCTTGCGCAGCGGTCAGCGCGCCGGAAGAGGACATGACAAGGTGGGTTTCGCAGGCGCCTGATTCGCGCAATTGCTGCAGCAGGCGGATGCCGTAAACCGAGCCGCTGGCGCCGGTGATGGCTACCACGATGCGCGGCCGTGTGGAAGTACTGTTCATGAGTTCTCGCGATTATTTGTGCCACGCGATTATTCCAGTCAATCCCGATGGCGGCAACCACTTCGCGCGAAAGGTCGACCGAATCTCCCCCGGGTATCCGCACTTGCTGAACAGATGACGCTGGCAATTGATCGGCTTGCCCGGGTTCAGGCCGGTGCATGGAACAAGGCTATCCGTCCTTCCATCTGGTCCAGCAATTTTCAAGCGATACAGCGCTGCAGGCGTGGCGATTGCTCCGCGCCTATTTGGGATAAGCTCATCTGCTGCAAGCAGATCACACTTGAAAACACAGTCACGGCAAGGAGTGCCAGATGGAAATCCAGGATTATTCGCCCGATCAACCGGCGCGCGCCGAGGTAGATGCCTGGCCGGGTGCCGCGGTCATTGAATTCGGCACCGGCTGGTGCGGTCACTGCAAGGCGGCGCAACCGTCGATCCAGGCGGCGTTCGAAGGCCACAACCAGCTAAGGCATGTGAAGGTGGAAGATGGCCAGGGCAGGGCGCTTGGCCGTTCATTTCGCATCAAGCTGTGGCCCACACTGGTGTTCCTGAAGAATGGCGTGGAAGTCGATCGCGTGGTGCGGCCGCTGGATGCGGACGAAGTGCGCAAGGGGCTGGCCAGGATTCTCGGCAGCTAGGCCGGGGGGCGGCGCCGTCGGCAAACAAGCGGCCAGGGACCGTCGCCGGCAAGCTCCCAGACGAAAAAAATCCCCGGGTCCGGGGATTTTTCCTGCAGCGGCGCAGTACTTGCGCCTGCATTCACCTCGGGCGGCCTGTAGCCGCCTTCAGCGACGCCGGCTTTACTTCTTGGCGGCGCGGCCGGCGGCCTTGTTGGTCGCCTGGGTCATTTGCGCGGTAGCGTTGGCGATATTGGATTCCATCGCCTCGACTGCCTGCTTGGTGCTCTTGGAGAGTTGCTCGTAGCCAGCGTTGGCGTTGCCGATGGCCGACTTCATGAAGTTGACGACATTCTCGGATCCGGCCGGTGCGTTCTTGCTGACTTCTTCGACCAGTGCCACGACCTTGCGGTTGTTTTCAGCGATCTGTGCTTCGGTCGCTGCGGTGAATTCATTCTGCAGGCCCGACGTGATGGCAGCCAGGTGGCGCGCATAGGCCAGCGCTTTTTCAGCGCTCGGCTGAGCTTGCGACGCGGTCATGGCGAAAAACGATTGCGGGTCTTTTGCGGACAACATTTGCTGGACGGTGGCGGTCGACTCTTCAATCGAGGTCTTGGCGACGGTCATGTTCAGCTCAACGATCTTTTCCATGCCGGCAAAGGTCTTGGTTGCCATGCTGGTCATCATTTCAAGCATGGTTTCCATCTGTGAGCGGGTGGCATTCGACAACTGTTCTTGATAGGAAAGCATGTGATTCTCCTGATGAGTGTTTCGGGACAATTGATTGGTTGGGATAGCGGTCGTTGTGCGACGCAACATTTCGCATTTTAAGGCCTGCTTGAGATATGTCAAGCGATTTATATTGCGCTGCATCAAGCCTTTGGGGGAAGGCGGCTGAAAGGTGCAGGCTGCGCGCTCGCGTGGCCGCTCGTGCGCCCGTGCTAAACATTTTGGTCCACTTCGCCGCATCCCCCTGAAACCCATCTACAGCGATCACTTCGATTTGCCCCTGCCACCGGGACACCGTTTTCCGATGGAGAAGTATCGGCTGATCCGGGATGCGGCTGCCGCTGATCCGCAGATACTGCTGTGCGAAGCGCCCCGTGCCAGCGATGGCGAGCTCGCCCTGGCGCATCATCCCGACTACATACGGGCGGTGGCGGAAGGGGACTTGTCCGAACAAATGCAAAAGCAGATCGGATTTCCCTGGTCGCACCAAATGGCGGAGCGTTCGCGCCGTTCTGCGGGCGCCACGATTGCGGCCTGCCGCGCGGCGCTGCAAGACGGCATTGCCTGCAACCTGGCCGGCGGCACCCATCACGCCTACGCCGGTCACGGTGCCGGCTTTTGCGTATTCAACGATGCGGCCGTTGCCGCCCGCCTGATGCAGGCTGAGCGGCGGGCCAGCCAGGTCGCCATCGTCGACCTCGATGTCCACCAGGGCAATGGCACGGCAGCGATCCTGGCCCGGGATGACTCGGTATTCACGCTCTCGCTGCATGGCGAAAACAATTATCCGTTCGAGAAGGAAGCCAGCGACCTGGACGTTGCGCTCGCTGACGGCACCGGCGACCTGGCTTACCTGGACGCATTGGACCAGGCGCTGGCCAGCCTGTTTTCCCGATTCTCGCCGCAACTGATCATTTACCTGGCTGGCGCTGATCCGCATGAGGGTGACCGGCTGGGCCGGTTGAGCCTGACCCGGGCTGGCCTGGCGCAGCGCGACCATCGTGTATTTTCCGCTGCGCACGAGCGTGGGATTGCGGTTGCGGTTACGATGGCGGGCGGCTACGGCCGGCAGATCGCCGATACGATTGCCGTCCATGCCCAAACCATCGCCATGGCAGCGCGATTTGCCGCGCAGCCCTGGCCGTTTCCTGAAACTGTCCCCGTACGATGAATTCCACTCCTCCTGCTGCCGGCACCTTGTCCACCCACTGGATCGCGGTCATGCCGTTCGTATTCGTCTTCTTGTGGAGCACGGGATTCCTGGTGGCGAAGTTCGGCCTGCCCTACGCGCCGCCGCTGACTTTCCTGTTGTTGCGCTTCCTGTTCGTCCTTGTATTGATGGTGCCACTGGTGCTGCTGATGCGCGCGCCCTGGCCCCGTGGCAGGATCCTGCACATTGCGCTGGCCGGCGCCTTGCTGCATGCCGGATACGTCGGCGGCGTCTGGACCGCAATCAACCTGGGCATGCCGGCCGGCCTGGCAGCGCTGATCGTCGGATTGCAACCGATCTTCACCGCGCTGGCCGCGCCAATGGTCGGCGAGTCTGTGCGCATGCGTCAGTGGATGGGCCTGGTACTCGGCCTGGTCGGCGTGCTGCTGGTGGTTTCCAACAAGATCAGCCTGATCGGCTTGAGCGGGACCAGCCTGGGCCTGGCGATCGTGGCGCTGTGTTCGATCACGGTGGGCGCCCTGTACCAGAAGCGCTTTTGTCCGCAATTCGATTTGCGCACCGGCACCGTCATTCAGTTCGCCTCGTCGGCGCTGGTCGTGCTGCCATTCGCGATTTTCTTTGAAGACCTGACGCCCGCCTTTACGAACGTGCAATGGACGCCGTCCTTCATCGGTGCTCTGCTGTGGGCCGTGCTGGCGATTTCCATCGGCGCTATCTTCCTGCTGTTTGGCCTGATTCGCCGCGAGGCCGCGACCAGCCTATCCAGTTATCTGTACCTGACGCCGCCGACCACGGCCCTGATGGCATGGCTGATGTTCAACGAAACCTTCAGCTTGATTGGCATGGCGGGCATGTTGCTGGCCATCGTCGGCGTGTATTTCGTTGTCCGCAAAGCTTGAAACCGGGAACCCGTGAATGATTGAATCCGATGTCCAGAAAATCGTCGACCAGGCGATCACCAGCCGGCGCTCGATCCGCGCCTTCTTGCCCACACCGGTCGCCCGCAATGATATCGAGGCGATCCTTGGCGTCGCCGCGCGCGCCCCGTCCGGCACCAATGCCCAGCCCTGGAAGGTTTATGTCCTGACCGGCGACAGCAAGCAGCGCCTGACTGACAGCCTGATGCCGGTATTCCTCGATCCCGCCCAGGCGGCGCAGCATCGCGAGGAGTATCCCTACTATCCCGAGAAATGGGTTCCGCCCTATGTTGACCGTCGCCGCAAGGTGGGCTGGGACCTGTACGCGTTGCTGGAACTGACGCGCGACGACAAGCAAGGCATGCGTGCGCAGCATGCGCGCAATTACCGGTTTTTCGATGCGCCGGTTGGCCTTATCTTCACCATTGATCGTGTGCTGGAGCGCGGATCGCTGATTGATTACGGCATGTTCTTGGCCAACATCATGATCGCCGCGCGTGCGCGCGGACTCGACACTTGTCCGCAGGCGGCATTTACCCATTTCCACCGGATCATCCGCGAACAATTGGACATGCCCGAGCAAGAGATGGTCGTGTGCGGCATGTCCCTGGGTTATGCCGATGAATCCAGGATAGAAAACAGCCTGGTCTCCGAGCGCGAGCCAGTGGCCGGTTTCACCAAATTCCTCGATTGAGTGCCGGCGCCTGACGATTTTCGTCAGGTGTTCTTTCTGCGCGCCGCTGGTAGGGGCGACCTGCCAGCCCGTAAATTCTTCCCAACCGACCATCATGCGCCGATCCGGCGGGTGCGTGCTTGCGCCAGTTAAATCCCTTGGCTGCTTGCCCCCCTTTGTGGCACAGAGCCGACGCAGCTGTTGATCGACAGTAAGAAAGTTAATTAAATTACTCCGCTAACTCCCTCATTCTCTTGCACTTTTTCACTATTTTGCTAGACTGCAAGAACTTTATACCCAGCATCTTTCCGGGAGTTTCAGATGCTCAAGGCGGCAATAGGCGTCCTTTTTTCTTTTTTGGCCCTGGTTTTCTTGACGCCAGCCGCCTATTCTGCCGACACGTCCTCCGGCGCTGCGCGATCGTCTAAACAAAAAGTCCAGAGTAAAAAAGCAAAGCTCAAGCGTGCCGCCGTACCGCGCAAGCAAGTTGCCGCCAAACAGTCCGTCCGCTCCAAGTCGGTGCGCGTGGCGAAGAGCGGTACCAGGATTGTCCGCGTAACGCGGGGCGGCAAGTCGATACAGCGCATCGCTTATTCGCCTGCGCGTTCTGTTGCGCGGCAAGCGCCGGCGGCACTGAGCGCAGGCGACATCGCCGGCCTGCATCTTACCAATGACCCGCTCGACCTGAAATCCAACGTGGCGCTGGTAGTGGACGAAAAGACATCCGATATCCTGCTGGAAAAAAATGCCGCCGTGGCATTGCCGATCGCCTCGATCACCAAGCTGATGACCGGCCTGGTCGTGGTTGAAGCCAACCAGGGCATGGAAGAAGTACTGTCCGTCACGGACGCCGACATCGACCGCGAAAAAAACAGCCATTCCCGTTTGCGCATCGGCTCGCAACTGACGCGCGCCGACATGCTCCATATTGCGCTGATGAGTTCAGAAAACCGGGCCGCGTCCGCACTCGGGCGTCACTTCCCGGGTGGGCTGCCCGCATTTGTCGCGGCGATGAACGCCAAGGCAAAGCAATTGGGCATGAGCAGCACCCGTTATGTCGATTCCACCGGCCTGTCCAGCGGCAATGTTTCGAGCGCGCGCGACCTGGCGAAACTGGTGGTGGCGGCTTACCAGCATCCTGTGATTCGCCGCTACTCGACCGACGCCAAATATGTGGTCGAGCCGGGCGCCGGGGCGCTGCACTACAAGAACTCGAACTACCTGGTCGACAATTCCGATTGGGAAATCGGCCTGCAAAAGACGGGCTACATCGCCGAAGCAGGACGTTGCCTGGTGATGCAGGCGCGCATTGAAGGACGCTCGGTGGTGATGATCTTCCTTGATTCAAAAGGCAAGTTGTCGCGCATTGCGGATGCATCGCGGGTCCGGCGCTGGATCGAGACCAAGCGGCCGTTCCTCACTTCGCGGATCGTGGCGCAACAAGGGTGACGCTTGCGGTGGCGGTGCAAAAGGCGATCGCTTGATCGCCTTTTTTCATGCTGCATCACGCTTGCGTGTGCGTACAATTCCAGCCTATGACGAAACCCCTCCTGCATTTTGCTCACGGCAATAGTTTTCCGGCACAGACCTACGGCGTTTTCCTGCAGCACTTGCGTGCGCACTATGATGTTCATGCGCTGGCCATGCATGCCCATAATCCCAATTATCCTGTGCGCAACGGCTGGCATGCGCTGACGCAAGAGTTGATCGAAGAAATCGGCACGCGCCACCGGCAACCGGTCTTGCTGGTCGGTCACTCGATGGGCGGCATGCTGTGCCTGATGGCGGCCAAAGCGCGTCCCGACCTGGTGCGCGCGGTTGTCATGCTGGATGCGCCCGTGGTTGCCGGTTGGCGCGCAGTGTTGCTTGGCATGGCAAAGACGGCCGGCATCGACAAGCGTTTTTCGCCGGCGCGCTTTTCCGAGCGGCGGCGCCAGTCCTGGCCCGACCGCGAGGCTGCTTTCCAGCACTTCGCCGCCAAGCCGATGTTCGCATCCTGGCCGCCGCAAGTGCTGAGGGACTACATGGAGCATGGGCTGGTCGATGATCCGGAAGGTGTCAGATTGCGCTTCACGCGGGAAACCGAGACTGCGGTGTACCGTACGCTTCCGCATGACATCGGCGCAATGGTTGCGCGCGGATTGCCGGTGCCGGTCGGCTTCATTGGCGGCGCCGATTCGGTGGAAAGCCGGCAGGCCGGCCTGCGCGCAACCCGCAAGCTGGTCGGACGCCACATGAAGTTGCTGCCCGGCAGTCACCTGTTCCCGATGGAGCATCCCGATGCGGCAGCCCAGGCCGTGCACCAGATGATCCACTCACTGCTCCATGACAAGCGATGAACATGAATCGAGTCGTCCACGCCTTGCTGCTTGCCGCGCTGCCAGTCTTTTCCCTGCTGCCATTGGTCGTGCCGTCAACGGCGGCGGCGTCATCGCTGGACGAGTTCCGGGACGTCATGGCCCGCGGGAGCCACACCTTGGTCGCGAACATCGAAAACGATTCGATGCTGCTCAAACGCGACGATGGCCTGTTCACCAGCGGCATGAATTTTCGCTCGGCCTGGACCCTGATGGAAGGCCCACAGGCCAGGACCTGGGACTGGCATATCGGACAGGATCTGTACACTGCGTCCGACATCAACTTGCGGCCATCGCAAATCGCGCGCAATGACCATCCCTATGCCGGATGGCTGTATGCCGGCGTGACGCGCCAGGTGAACCGGTCCGATGGCGGCTTTCATCGTGTCGGCCTTGATGTCGGTTGCCTGGGCCCCTGTGCTGGCGGCGAACGCACGCAAAAGACACTGCACAATCTGATCAATCAGGCGCTTCCGCAAGCCTGGTCAACCCAATTGCGCAATGAAGCCGGTATCGTGCTGCACGGCGCTTGGGCACCGTTGCGCTGGACGCCGGCGCGCTGGTTCGACCTGACTCCCTCGCTGCATGGCCGCTTCGGCAACATTTTCACCGATGCCGGCGCCGAAGTGATGGTGCGCGCTGGCCGGCTTAACCTGTTCCCGCAGCAGCCGGCCTTGTTTGGCTTCCTGCGTGGCGACGTCCGAGCGGTGGGGTACAACGCCACGCTGCAGGGCGGCTATTTTTCCAGCAGTGATGCACGCACGGTTGCGCCCCGGCGCACTGTCGGTGAGCTCGAAGCCGGCGTGGCCTGGCAGGGCGAGCGATTCGGCCTGATCGCATCGGTGGTCCGCCGCGGCAATGAAATGGCCGGATGGCCGGGTTCGCGCGGTTCGCAAAACTTTGCCAGGGTGCAGCTGGAATTCCGTCCCTGATACGGACCTGACCCGGCGCCGATCCAGACCGGGCGGGCGCAATGGCAATCATTGGCCGATCCGTCGTGCCGGGCGCTTTCCATCCCGGGCTTGGCCTGGCAGAACTTTTGCCGCGTTCTGCGCGCTGAACCGCCGTCGCCATGGGGTATAATTCGAATTTCCCGCACGTGCCTTATGGCACCTCACGCAATGACCAAGTTTGTTTTCGTCACAGGCGGTGTGGTCTCCTCCCTTGGCAAAGGGATTGCCGCAGCCTCCCTCGCCGCGATACTCGAATCGCGGGGTCTCAAAGTCACCCTCCTCAAGCTCGATCCCTACATCAATGTCGACCCCGGCACGATGAGCCCGTTCCAGCACGGAGAAGTTTTCGTGACCGATGACGGCGCAGAGACCGACCTTGACCTCGGCCACTATGAGCGCTTCATCAGCGCCAAAATGAAAAAGGTGAACAATTTCACCACCGGCCAGATCTACGACTCGGTGATCCGCAAGGAACGCCGCGGCGAGTATCTCGGCAAGACCGTACAGGTGATTCCGCACATTACCAACGAGATCCAGGAGTTCATCCATCGCGGCGCCGAAGGCTTCGATGTGGCGATCGTCGAGATCGGCGGTACGGTGGGCGACATCGAATCCCTGCCATTCCTCGAAGCCGCGCGCCAGTTAAGCCTGCGCGCCGGCCGCAATGCCGCCGCCTTCGTGCACCTGACGCTGGTGCCCTACCTGCCATCGGCCGGCGAACTCAAGACCAAGCCGACCCAGCACAGCGTGCAAAAGCTGCGCGAGATCGGCATCCTGCCCGACGCCTTGCTGTGCCGCGCCGACCGTCCGATTCCTGACGACGAGCGGGCCAAGATTTCGCTGTTTTCCAATGTGCTGGAAGAGGGCGTCATTTCCGTGTGGGACGTTGATACGATCTACAAGATCCCGCAAATGCTGCACGACCAGGGGCTCGACGCCATCATTTGCGAAAAGCTCGCCATCTCGCCGAAGCCTGCCGACCTGACGATGTGGGCGAAGCTGGTGCATTCGCTGCAGAATCCCAAGACCGAAGTCACCATCGGCATGGTCGGCAAGTATGTGGACCTGACCGAGTCCTACAAGTCGCTGACCGAAGCGCTGCGCCATGCCGGCATCCATACCGAGAGCCGGGTCAACATTGAATACCTCGATTCCGAAGAGATCGAAGCAAAAGGCATCGGCGTGCTGGACAAGTACGACGCGGTGCTGGTGCCTGGCGGTTTCGGCAAGCGCGGTGTCGAGGGCAAGATTGCCGCTGCCCGCTATGCGCGCGAGCACAAGATTCCCTACCTCGGCATTTGCCTGGGAATGCAGGTCGCCCTGATCGAATCGGCCCGCAATATGGCCGGGCTGGACCAGGCCAATTCGACCGAATTCGATCCGGACACGCCAAATCCGGTGGTGGCCCTGATCACCGAATGGCAGAACCACGACGGCCACGTCGAGCGGCGCGATGCCAATTCCGACCTTGGCGGCACCATGCGCCTGGGGGCCCAGACTTGCGGCGTCAAGCCCGGTACGCTGGCCGCGGAAGTCTACGGCGAAAGCGTGACAGAGCGGCATCGCCACCGCTACGAAGCCAACAACCACTACCTGCCGCGCATCGAGGCAGCCGGCATGATCGTGTCGGCCCGCACGCCGAACGAATCGCTGTGTGAAATCATGGAGCTGCCACGGGTTGGCGAGCATGCCCATCCCTGGTTTGTCGGCGTACAGTTCCACCCCGAATTCAAATCGACCCCGCGTGACGGCCACCCGCTGTTCATCTCTTTCATCAAGGCCGCGCTTGCGCGCAAGCAGGTCATCGGCGAGAGGATCGCAGCATGAAGCTTTGCGGTTTCGACGTCGGCCTGGACCGGCCTTTCTTCCTGATCGCCGGGCCATGCGTGATCGAGTCGCAGCAGATGGCGCTCGACACGGCCGGCGAATTGAAGGAAATCACGGCTGCGCTGGGGATTCCGTTCATTTACAAGTCCTCTTTCGACAAGGCCAATCGTTCGTCGGGCTCCTCGTTTCGCGGGCTGGGCATGGAAAAAGGTCTGGAGATCCTGGCCGATGTCCGCGCCCGGATCGGCGTTCCGGTGCTGACCGACGTGCACGAGATCAGCGAGATCAAGGCCGTCGCTGCCGTCGTCGATGTACTGCAGACGCCGGCTTTCCTGTGCCGCCAGACCGACTTCATCCGCGCCTGCGCACAGTCCGGCAAGCCGGTGAACATCAAGAAGGGCCAGTTCCTGGCGCCGCATGACATGGTCAACGTGATCGACAAGGCGCGTGCGGCGGCGGTGGAAGCCGGGCTCGACCCGGACGTCTTCATGGCCTGCGAGCGTGGCGCATCGTTCGGCTACAACAACCTGGTGTCGGACATGCGCTCGCTGGCGATCATGCGCGAGACCGGCTGCCCGGTCGTGTTCGATGCAACCCACTCGGTGCAACTGCCCGGCGGGCAGGGCAGCACTTCGGGTGGGCAGCGCGAATTCGTGCCGGTGCTGTCGCGGGCCGCGGTGGCGGTTGGCATCGCCGGGCTGTTCATGGAAACCCATCCGGATCCTGCAAACGCAAAATCCGACGGCCCCAATGCCGTACCGCTGGCACGCATGAAAGAATTGCTCACGACGCTGGTCGAACTCGACCGTGTGGTCAAGAAGAACGGTTTCCTTGAATCCAGTTTCTCCTGACGCAGCAGTCCAGCCTTGTTCCTGAAAAAGCAAAACCAATTCACTATCGGGAGATAATCCAATGAGCGCAATCGTAGATATCATCGGCCGCGAAATCATCGACTCACGCGGCAACCCCACCGTCGAATGCGACGTGTTGCTGGAATCCGGCGTGATGGGCCGGGCTGCCGTGCCGTCCGGCGCATCGACCGGATCGCGCGAAGCGATCGAACTGCGCGACGGCGACATGAGCCGCTATCTCGGCAAAGGCGTGCTGCGCGCCTGCGAGAACATCAATACCGAAATTTCAGAAGCCATCATGGGCTTGGACGCCAATGAACAGGCATTCCTTGACCGCACGCTGATCGACCTTGACGGTACCGACAACAAGGCCCGGCTGGGCGCCAATGCGACGTTGGCAGTGTCGATGGCCGTGGCCAAGGCCGCAGCCGAGGAATCCGGTTTGCCGCTGTACCGTTATTTCGGCGGTTCGGCATCGATGCAGATGCCGGTGCCGATGATGAACGTCATCAATGGCGGCGCGCATGCCGACAACAACCTGGACTTGCAAGAGTTCATGATCATTCCGGTCGGCGCGCCGAGCTTTCGCGAAGCAGTTCGTTATGGCGCCGAAGTTTTCCATGCGCTCAAGAAGATCCTGCACGATGAAAAGCTGACCACCGCAGTGGGCGACGAAGGCGGTTTTGCGCCGTCGGTTGCCAATCATGAAGCCGCGATCAAATTGATCCTGCGCGCCATCGAGCAAGCCGGTTACGAGCCGGGCACCCAGATTGCGCTGGGCCTGGACTGCGCCGCCAGCGAGTTTTACAAGGATGGCCTGTACCGTCTCGATGGCGAAGGCCTGGCGCTGACGTCGTCGGCCTTTACCGACCTGCTGGCGACCTGGTGCGACAAGTATCCGATCATTTCGATTGAAGACGGCATGGCGGAAAACGACTGGGACGGTTGGGCTAACCTGACCAAGGTGCTGGGCCGCCGCGTGCAACTGGTCGGCGACGACCTGTTCGTCACCAACACGAAAATCCTGCGTGAAGGCATACAAAAAGGCGTTGCCAACTCGATCCTGATCAAGATCAACCAGATCGGCACGCTGACAGAAACCTTCGCCGCCATTGAAATGGCCAAGCGGGCGGGCTACACCGCCGTGATCTCCCATCGCTCGGGTGAAACCGAAGATTCGACGATTGCCGATATCGCGGTCGGCACCAATGCGCTGCAGATCAAGACCGGCTCGATGTCGCGTTCGGACCGGATGGCGAAATACAACCAGTTGCTGCGCATCGAGGAAGACCTGGGCGACATCGCCTCCTATCCGGGTCGTGATGCGTTCTACAACCTGAAGTAAGCCGATGCGGGCGAACATCTGCTGTTCGCCCGCACAACGCATAGCGCAATGCGCCTGATCCTGATCATCCTTGCCAGCCTGCTGCTGCTGATCCAGTTTCCATTGTGGCTGGGGAAGGGCGGCTGGCTGCGTGTCTGGGATCTCGACCAGCAAGTGACGACTTCGCAAAAGAAAACCGAAGACCTGAAGGCTCGCAACGCCAAGCTGGCCTCCGAGGTGCAGGACCTGCGCAGCGGTACCGGCGCCGTGGAGGAACGGGCGCGTTACGAACTGGGCATGATCCGGGATAACGAAATATTCATCCAGATCCTCGAATCGAGCGAGAAGACGCGGCCCTGAGGTCGTCTCTTTGGATTTTCCCCCGATCGAACCCCGATCGCCCCCATTCAGGGATCTGATTCCACCCGAATAATTTTCACCAATGCGAATGGGCGATTGGCGAACAAAGTATTGTCATTCGGTAAATATAAAATTACTATATCGCACGATAGTTCGTAATTAGTAGGATCGCATGCCGTCAATCGCCCGCCTTTCCCTGACCGTGCCGGCTTTGCTTGTGTGCGTAATCGGTCTGCTTGCAACGGCAACCTTGTTCAATTGGGTTGTCCAATGGGAAACCAGCGCGGAGCAAAACAGTTTTTCCCGGCAGGCGGAAGCCGTTTCGGTCGCGATTGAAAACAACTTGCACGGCGCTCTCGAGGATTTGCGTCTGCTGGCTGACCTGTTTGACGCTCGCGACGGCAATGTCAGCCGCGAGGAATTCAGGTTGTTCACTGCGCCACTGCTCAAACGCGCCCCGTTTGTCCAGGGTTTTGCTTTTCATCGGATAGTTTTGGAGAGTGAACGTGCGGCGTTTGAAAAGGCGCGCAATAAAGAGTTTCCGGGGTTTCGGATCCTGCAAATCCAGGGTGGTATAGAGTCAGTGGCTGATTCCCGGGCGTTCTACCGGGTAATCGACTTCATCGAGCCGCTTGACGTCATGGCGAGCGCCATTGGCCACGATGCCCATGTACTCGGCAGCACTTTTACAGTGGCCGCATTCAATGCGCAGACCACCGGCCAACCCCAGGCCACACCGCTTCTTACCCTGCCTTATATCAAGCAATCGGGATTCCTGATCTTCTTGCCGCTTTATCGCGCGGCGCCACCCGGCACTGCCGTCGCCGACAAAAAACACTACGGGTTTGCCGTTGCCATCTTTGCGGTTGCAGAATCGATCAGCAAGAGTCTGGCCTCGTCGGGGGTGGCAACGCACCTGAATCTCAAGTTGTATGGCAAGGATGCCAAGGGTTGGGTGGAAGCCTACGCGACCAGGCAGCCAACGGTCGAGCGCCATGCCCCGCTACCTGTTGTCGGCCATCTTTATGACATGACCGATCTGCAGTATGCCAAAGACTTCAATTTGCTGAACACGCCATGGCAGTTGCGCCTTTCAATGCCGCGACCGCCTCCCCTGAAGGAGCATATTGCCTCGCTGCTTACGCTGCTGATCGGGTTGATCGTGACGGCGGGATTTTCCATTTATACGTTTGCAGCGCTATCGAGTTCGCGGCGGATCCGCAATCTTGTCGATCAGCGTACGTCCGAACTGAACTCCGCCAATGCCCTGCTCAAGCACGATGTGGCAACGCGCGAAGCGCACAATCGTATTTTGCACATGATCGCGAGCGGTGCGCCGTTATCGGACATTCTCGACGGGATCCTGTTGTTCTCCGAGCGCGCGTTTTCGCAGGGGAGCTGTCTGGTCATTCTTGCCGACGGGTCGGTACGCGGCCCGCGCGTACCGGCAGATTTCCTGGCGGCGGTTTCCGCTCGCAGTGCGCAGCTGTCCGCCATGCTCCATGCGGAGCAATCATGGGTGTCGGCAATGTCGGCGCCTCATGCCCGGGCCGCGCATGCCGGGCAGGCGGAGATGTCCTGGCGCGGCTTGCAGTTTCCTGTCGGTATCCGCTCCATGGCTTCCTGGCCAATGCTTGGAAAGTCGGGCGATTGGCTGGGCAGTCTGATGATGCTCAGCCGCGACGTATTATCGGTTTCCCATGAAAGCCGGAAAGCGATGCGTACCAGCACCGACCTGGCCGGCATTTTGATCGAGAGCCGACGCGCAGAAGAATATGCGCATCACCTGGCGCATCACGATGAATTGACCGGACTGCCCAATCGTTTGATGTTCAGCCAGCTTCTGCACATGGCCCTCGGCCGCGCGCAACGAAACGGCAAGTCCCTGGCGGTGCTGTTCCTGGACCTGGACCGGTTCAAGCATGTCAATGACAGTTTCGGCCACAATGCCGGCGACCAGCTGCTGCGATCCATCACAATGAGTTTTCGCTCATGCTTGCGCGATCCCGACACGGTCGCCCGTATCGGCGGGGACGAATTCATCCTGATGCTCGAAGACTATGCCGACCTGCGCCATGTCGGCGAGATTGCGGAGCGCCTGGTGCATGAGGCTTCCAAGCCGGTCGAGATTGCAGGACAGCAGTGCCACGTCGGCGTGAGTATCGGCATTGCGACCTATCCCGCCGATGGTGATGATGTCGATACGCTGCTGAAAAATGCGGATTCGGCGATGTACCGCGCCAAGTCGATCGGTCGTGGCAATTATCAGTTCTACTCGCCCGAGATGAACACCCACACATTGAACCGGCTGGCGCTCGAATCAGGACTCAGGCGCGCGCTGGACCAGCATGAGATCGTGGTGCATTACCAGCCGAAAATATCCGTGTCCAGCGGGCGCATCGTCGGCCTCGAAGCGCTGGTGCGCTGGCAGCATCGTGAGCAGGGCCTTATCCTGCCTAACGAATTCATCCCGTTCGCCGAGGAAATCGGGCTGATCTCAACCATAGGCATGCGGGTTTTGCGCAGCGCATGTATCGACATGGCCCGTTTGCGCGAGGTGGGCATCGATTACGGGCGGGTTGCCATCAATCTGTCCGGCGTCCAGTTCACCGACAGGCATCTGGTGGATGAAGTACGCGACGTGATCGCCGCAGCAGGCATCCAAGCCAGAGAGCTGGAGTTTGAAGTCACTGAAAGCATGGTCATGCAGGACCGTGACCGGGCGATCGAATTGATGCACGGCATCCGGAACCTGGGAATTACCCTGGCGATCGATGATTTTGGCACCGGCTATTCGTCGCTGGCCTCGCTCAAGCGATTCCCGGTCAATAGCCTGAAGATCGACCGTTCATTCATTGTCGATATCGATGCGGACGCCAACGGCGTGGGGATTGTGCATGCCATCATCGCCATGGCGCACACGCTCGACCTGAAGGTGATTGCAGAAGGCGTGGAGAGCGTCGCCCAGCTCGACGTCCTGCGGCGCTTCGGTTGTGACGAATACCAGGGCTTTTATTTTAGCGAAGCGCTATCGGCCACCGACCTGATCGCGCTGATGACCAGGCAGCGTGAACTCACGCTGTAGCCGCGCGCCGGGCGCGCCCGACAGCGCCGGCTTTTCGCTGTGCGCTTGCTGTTTATTGTTTCAGGCCACCCGGCTGGCGCAATGCGTCGATCATCAGGTCCGTGGCGAATAACTGCGCACAATCGACTGCGTCGAACAGATAATGCTGGCCGCAAAAATCGCAGTCGATCGACAGGCTGCCCAGTTCCGCAATGGCGGAATCGATCTCGTCCCGGCCCAGCATCTTCAGCATGTTGCCGACCCGCTCGCGACTGCAACTGCACTGGAAAGTGGGATGGCGGGGTTCATAAACCCGGATCGTTTCTTCCCAGAACAGCCGATGCATCAGGGTCTCGATATCGGTCTGCAGCATTTCATCGGTGCGCAGCGTCTGCGCCAGCATGACCGCACGGTTCCAGTCGTCGTTGTCGGCATCGCCACTTTGGCCAATCCCGCCCTGTCCCGGGATTTTCTGCAGCAATAATCCGCGCGCGGACTGGGCGTCGGCGGCCAGCCACAAGCGGGTATCGAGCTGTTCCGAGCGCAGCATGTAGTTTTCGATCACCGTCGCGACCGAGTCGCCATCGAGCGATACGATGCCCTGGTAGGCTTGTTGCCCGGGCAGCTTTTCGCGTGGATCGAGCGTGATCGCAAAGCGTCCGTTGCCATGCAGGTTGACCAGCGCGCGCAGGCCGGCGTCATCGGCAATTTCGGCATCGGCCGAGAATTTCGCCGTGGCCCGCAGCTGCAGCGCTGAATTGCATTCAACCACCAGCAGGTTGACCGGGCCGTCGCCATGCACCTGCATGATCAGCGAGCCATCGAATTTCAGGTTGGCCGACAGCAAGGCGGCTGCCGCCAGCATTTCGCCCAGCAGCGAACGGATCGCAGGCGGATAGGTGCGCAGCGATTGCACGTGACGCCAGGTTTCCGGCAGTTCGACCAGCTCGCCGCGTACGACGCTGTGTTCGAACATGAATTTTTGCAGGGTGTCGGCCATTATCCGATGCGCTTCAAGTTTTCCTTGTAGAACTGGCCGCGTTCGACGTAGTGCTCATAAGCGTGGTGCATATTGATGATGTCGGACTCGGACAGCGTGCGTACTGCTTTGGCAGGCGATCCTATGATCAGCGAATTGTCGGGAAATTCACGGCCTTCGGTCACCAGGGCGCCGGCGCCGACCAGTGAGTTGCGGCCTATCCTGGCGCCGTTGAGGATCACGGCCTGGATGCCGATCAGGCTGCCTTCACCGACCGTGCAGCCATGCAGCATGGCCTGGTGGCCGACCGTGACATTCTTTTCCAGCGTCAGCGGAAAGCCAGGATCGGCATGCAGCACCGCGCCGTCCTGCACATTGCAGTTCTCGCCGATGCTGATGACGTCGCTATCGCTGCGCACGATCGCGCCGAACCAGACGCTGGAATGCGCCGCCAGCCGGGCCTGCCCGATCACACTGGCGGAGTCGGCGACATAGGCCGTGGGGTCGATCGAAGGGACCAGTTGCCCCAATTGGAAGATGGCCATGGAATAGAATCGGAAGTTTTTGGAATAGCGACATTCTACCGCTGTGAGCATGAACCAACTTTCAAGCCTTGAACATTCGCCCGGACAGGCGGCTGCGGAAGGCGCAGCGCCAGGGGCCGCTGTGGCCGCCCGTGAATTGCGGGCAACGGCATTGTCGCTATTGTGCGATGGGGATGTGCTGCGCAAAGTCGACGGCGTACGCCAGTTGTCTGTGGCCTGGAAGCAGGGTGCGGTAAGCCTTGCTGCGCATGCCGCGCTGCTGGCAGCGGCAAGCGTGCCCGGCCGTCCGTCCAGGCCCTTGCTGGTTGCGCCGCGGCAAGTCAGGCACCGTTCGATGCGCGACGTGGAGGGCAGGGCGGCGCTGATCCACGCGCTGGCCCATATCGAGTTCAACGCCGTGAACCTGGCATTGGACGCCATCTGGCGCTTTGCCGGCATGCCCGACGATTATTATGCAGACTGGCTGCAAGTGGCCGACGAGGAGGCGCTGCATTTCACGCTGCTGGCGTGCCATCTGCAATCCATTGGCTACGCCTATGGCGACTTTCCGGCGCACGACAGCTTGTGGGACATGGCGCAAAAGACATCTGGTGACCCGTTGGCGCGCATGGCGCTGGTGCCGCGCACGCTGGAGGCGCGCGGGCTCGATGCGTCGCCCGCCGTGCGCGCCAAACTGGCGCAGGCGGGCGAGCTTGCGGCAGCAGAAATCCTTGATATCATCCTTGCCGACGAGATCGGACATGTGGCCGTGGGCAACCGCTGGTACGCCTGGCTTTGCCAGCGGGCGCAGCGCAATCCCTTGCAAACCTATCGGGAACTGGCAGTGCAATACCGGGCGCCGCAGCCGCGCGGGCCGTTCAATCTTGCCGCCCGTCGCGCCGCCGGATTCACCGATGAGGAACTCGACGCATTGCAGCAGCAGGCAGCGCAAGCCAGCGCGTGAAACGCACTGGCGCCAGGCCTGGAACCTGGTAGCGTATCCTGCGTCTTCGTAGCATCACCTGGAAGGAACAACAATATGAAAATTCACAAAAACAATGCCGTCAGGATGTTCGTGCTTGCCGGCCTGGCAGCCGCCGTGCTGGCCGGCTGCGAAAAGAAGGAAGATACCGGATCGGCCGAAAATCTCGGGCGCAAAATTGACCAGGCCGCGGCCCAGGGCGCAGTCGAGCTTCACAAGATGGGAGAGCAGGCGGGCAAGGCCCTGGAGAAAGCCGGTGAAAAGTTGCAGGGAAAATCGGACGCTGCCAAGTCGGACGACAAGAAGCAGGAAGACAAGAAATAACCGGGCGTCGTTGCGTCCGGGTTGGATGAGCGGCGCCTGGCTAGGCCAGGCATCCGCTCACGGACGCAATTGCGCATTCGCTGACCGAAGCAGGGCGGCCCGGGCAAGGGCGCCGGCGTGGTTTTCGGCTCAGCGCGGGGCGCGTGCCGGCGCGCCAATGACGGCAGCGGCGGCCCGCTCCTTTTCCATTTCCCGCAGCACCCGTCGTTGCACCTTGCCGGTGGTTGTCATCGGCAGTTGATCCAGGAATTCGATTTCTTTCGGATATTCATACGGCGCCAGTTTTCCACGCACATGTTGCTGCAGGGCGAGGATCAGCTGCCGGTCGGCTTCCGGACTGCGCACCGTCTGCGCAGTCAGCACGACGAAGGCTTTGACCAGGTTGCCGCGCTCGCTGTCGGGCTTGGGCACAACGGCTGCATTGACGACGCTGGGATGATCGATCAGGCAGTTCTCGATTTCCGAGGGGCCGATCCGGTAGCCTGCCGCCTTGAACATGTCGTCGGCACGTCCCTGGTACCACAGGTAGCCATCGGCATCGATCGTGGCCAGGTCGCCGGTACGGCACCAGTCGCCGCTGTATTTCTGGCGCGTTGCCTCCGGATTGTTCCAGTAGCCAAGGAAAAATACCGGGTCGGGATCGCCGTGGATATCGCACCGGTGCACCGCCACTTCGCCGACCTGTCCGGGAGCGGCGGGCTGGCCGAGCTCGTCGATCACTGCCACCCGATGGCCCGGATAGGGGCGGCCCATGCTGCCGGCCCGCGCCGGCCATTTTTGCGCGCTGTTGCCGACGATATAGTTCATCTCGGTCTGGCCGAACATTTCGTTGATCGGTATGCCCAGTGCCGACTGCCCCCAGTTGAATACGGTCTCGCCGACCGCTTCGCCGGCGCTCATGATGGCGCGCAGCCTGAGGTCGAAATGCCGGCGCGGCTGCGGATACGCCTTCATCATCATCTTTAATGCGGTCGGGAACAGGAAGGTATTGGTGACGCCGTATTTTTCCATCAGCCGGAACGCGGTTTCCGCCGAAAAACGTCCGCGGTAGGCGACGATAGGGCGACCGAAATACAGCGTCGGCAGCAGCGCGTCCATCAGGCCGCCGGTCCACGCCCAGTCGGCGGGCGACCAGAATACGTCGCCCTCTGCCGGGAACCAGTTCTGTGAGGCGACGAAACCCGGCAAGTTGCCGATCAAGGCTGCATGCGACAGCAGCGCGCCCTTTGGCGGCCCGGTGGTGCCGCTGGTGTAGACCAGCAGCGCGGCGTCGCTGCTTTTGGTGGCGACCGGGTCGAATTGCGCCGGCGCGCCGGCCATCTCGCGCTGCCAGTCGAGTGCATCGGCGCCCGCGCAGTCGATCGCAATGACGGTCTTCAAGTGCGGGCAACTGGCGCGAATGCCGGCCACGTTGTCGTGGCTGGCGCGTTCCACCAGGGCCAGCCTGGCCTGGCTATGCTGGAGCCGGTATTCCAGCGCATCGGGCCCGAACAATACTGACAGCGGCATGGCGATGGCGCCCAACTGGTGGCAGGCAATGTGGGCTATCGCTGTTTCAGGCCGCTGCGGCAGGATGATGGCAACGCAATCGCCGCGCCCGACGCCATGCTCGCGCAACAGGTTGGCCAGGCGGTTGGCCTGCTGCTGGAGTTCAGCGAAGCGCAGCACCTGGTCCGCTTCGCCATCGGCGTGGACATGAATGGCGATGCGCGCCGGATCAGCAGCCCAGCGCGCGCAGCAGGCCTGGGCAATATTGAAGTCGTCCGGCACTTGCCAGCGGAATTGCTGATGGAGCTGCGCATATCGATCGGCAAGGGCAGGCTTGGCTGGCATGGGGTCTCCGGTATAATTTGTCGCACGATCGTACGATTTACGGTACGGTCGGTGGGATTCGCCGCCGGGCTTGCCACGTCGCCGCTGCGACTGCCCTGGCCATTTTTCCTCTGAATTTACGTCTACTGCCTGCACTGCACAAATGAAGCCATCCCGCTCTGAATTTATCACGGTACGCGGCCTGCGGTATCACGTACGCCACTGGGGTGAGCCGGGCGCACCCAAGTTGTTCATGTTGCATGGCTGGATGGATGTCTCGGCGTCGTTCCAGTTTGTCGTCGAC
>NZ_JAUSNH010000074.1 GCF_030645335.1 Lacisediminimonas sp.
GCCAGCCGATCCTGGGCATCACCTACGGTCCGCAGATCCAGGTCTATTACCTGATCGCGGCCTGGCTGTTCGTCAGCACGATAGCGATGTTCGCCTTTACCCAGACACCGCTGGGCCGGATCATCAATGCCGTGCGGGACAACCCGGAACGGGTTGAGTTCATTGGCTACAACACGCAGTTCGTGCGCTATTTCACCTTGATCCTGTCGACCTTCTTCGCCGGTATCGCCGGCGGTCTGTCGGCCATCAATTTCGAGATCGTCAGCGCCGAAAACGTCAGCGCCTTGCGCTCCGGCGGCGTGTTGCTGTTTACCTTTATCGGCGGCGTGGGTTTCTTCTTCGGGCCGATGATTGGCGCCATCGTCGGCGTCTTCCTGACCGTGCTGCTGTCGGAATTCACCCGCGCCTGGCAGCTTTACCTGGGCGTGTTCTTCATCCTGATCGTGACCTTTGCACCCTATGGCATCGCCGGCATCATCATGCTGAATTTGCGGGTGCTCAAGTACGGGCTTTATGGCCGCATACGCGACAGCCTGCTGGCCGTGTGCGGGGCGGCGCTGGTCGGATTTGTCGGATTGTCCGCGCTGATCGAAATGTTTTATCACCAGACGCTGGATGCCGCCAGTGGCACCCTGATCAAGGTTTATGGTTTCGGTGTCGATACCGCCAATCCGTCCCACTGGATTGTCCCGGCCGTGGTGTTCCTGATCGGTGCTGCACTGTTCGTGTGGACCTTGCGGCGCTTCCGGCAGGACTGGAGCGAGGTCAGTACCGAGATCGAGGCGCGTATCGCAAAGGGGGAGGCATGAGCACGGGCGCATCGGCAGTCGAATTGCGCGACGTGCGCAAGAGTTTCGGCAAATCCGAAATCATCCGTGGCGCTTCGCTGGCTGTGCCAGCGGGTGAACGTTACGCCATCATTGGCCCTAACGGGGCCGGCAAGTCGACACTGTTCAACCTGGTTTCAGGCCGCTTTCCGATGACGTCGGGAGAAATCCTGCTCAATGGCCAAAGCATCCGCGGCCTGCGTCCGTTCGAAATCAATCGGCGGGGCCTGTCGCGCAGCTTCCAGATCACCAATATTTTCCACCGCCTGAGCGTGTTCGAGAACTTGCGTTGCGCGGTACTCTGGTCGCTGGGCTACAAGTATTCGTTCTGGCAGCGGCTGGAGGGGCTGCGCGATGCGCGCGAACGCGCCGAACAGGTGCTGGAGCAAATCGGCCTGAAGCGGCGCCGCGATACGGCGGCGGGACTGCTGACGTATGCAGAACAGCGCGCACTCGAAATCGGCATCACGATTGCCGGCGGCGCCGATGTGATCCTGCTGGATGAACCGACCGCCGGCATGAGCCGCTCGGAATCGGACAATGCGGTCGAACTGATCCGCCGTGTCACGGTCGGCAAGACGCTGCTGATGGTGGAGCACGACATGAGCGTGGTGTTCGGCCTGGCCGACAAGATCGCCGTGGTGGTGTACGGCGAAGTGATTGCCTGCGACACCCCGGCCAACATCCGCGGCAACGCCCGGGTGCAGGAAGCCTACCTGGGCACGCACGCACCGGCCGGGAGCACGACATGAGCGCCATGCTGGAAATCAAGGATTTGCACGCCTACTACGGCAAGAGCCATGTTTTGCATGGCGTTGACCTGACCGTCGGCGAAGGAGAAATCGTCAGCCTGCTGGGGCGCAATGGCGTCGGCCGTTCGACCACGGTGAAGGCGGCCATGGGCATGGTCAGCGCGACCGGATCGATTCGCTTCAAGGACTGTGAAATGATCGGCCTGAAGGCCTTCGAGATTGCCCACAAGGGACTGGGCTATGTGCCCGAGAACCGCGACATATTCCCGACCCTGACGGTCGAGCAGAACCTGATGCTGGGCGAGAAAAAAAAGGGACTGTCGCGCTGGTCTCTGGACGACATGTACCGCATGTTCCCGCGCCTGAAAGAGCGCCAGCATGTACAGGCCGGCGTGCTGTCCGGCGGCGAGCAGCAAATGCTGACCTTGTGCCGCACCCTGATGGGCGACCCTGACCTGATCATGATCGACGAGCCGACCGAAGGACTGGCGCCAAAGAACGTGGAACTGGTCGCCGAGTATTTGCTGGCGCTGAAGAACCGTGGCATCTCGGTGCTGCTGGTCGAGCAGAAACTGGCCATCGCGCTGGAAATTTCGCAGCGCGTGTATGTGATGGGACATGGTGCGATCGTATTCGAGGGTGCGCCCGCCGACTTGCGCGCCAATGCCGGCATCCGCAGGGAGTGGCTGGAGGTCTAGCCGGAGGTTTGCCATTGGGCTGCCGCCGGGCTACTGCTGGGCGACCGCTCCCCAGCGAAAAAGACGATCGTGCTTTTAGTGCGGTATATTGCCGGACACCGTGCATGCATGGCGCGCAGGGCGCGCCAATAAAAAGGAACAGACATGACTGCTGAATACAAGACAGACGGCGCGGTTGCCGTCATCACATTGAACAATCCGCCGGTAAACGGCCTCGGTCATCCGACCCGCAGCGCAATCGCCGAGGGCATGCGGCGTGCGCTGG
>NZ_JAUSNH010000004.1 GCF_030645335.1 Lacisediminimonas sp.
ATGGGCAGCGGCGGCGCCCAATGCGGCTTCAGCTTCGCCATAACAATGACATAGCCAATGTACAGACTGGCCAGCATGATGCCGGGGAAGAAGGCGCCGGCGTAAAGCTGCACCACCGAGACGCCGGCCGTTGCGCCATACACGATCAGCAGCACCGAGGGCGGAATCAGGATGCCGAGACAGCCGCCGGCCGTGATCACCCCGGCCGACAGACGAACGTCATAGCCCGACTTGAGCATGGCCGGCAAGGCCAGCAGGCCCATCAGCGTCACCACCGCGCCGACAATTCCGGTGGCCGTGGCAAAAATCGCGCAGGTCACCAGCGTCGCCACGGCGAGCGCGCCGGGAAGACGCGCCAGCGCCAGTTCCAGCGCGCGGAACAACTTGGCGATCAGGTTGGCGCGTTCGACCAGATAGCCCATGAATACGAACAGGGGAATCGAGATCAATACGTCATTGGACATCACCGCATAGGCACGCTGCACCATCAGGTCGAGCGTCTGGTCAATGGCCGTATCCGGCCCCCGGCTGTAATAGGCGAAGAAGGTAAAGATTACGCCCATGCCCATCAGCGTGAACGCCGTCGGGAAACCAAGCATGATGGCCACGACGATCAGGGCCAGCATCAGCAGGCCGAGATGGCCGCTGGTGAGCTGAGAAACCGGCGGCATCAGTATTACCACAGCCAATACGACCATTGCCATGATCGACAGGCCAAACCACGCACCGCGCTTCATTGTTTGCTCCCGCTGTGGCTGGTGAGGTACTGATCGGCCTTCAATATGTCTTCATCCCGCACGTGGACCATCTCCTTGAGTTTCTCGACGTCGACTTCCTCGACGTCTTGTTCGCGCGATGGCCACTCGCCCTGTTTCAGGCAGATGATGCAACGAACGACTTCGACAATTCCCTGCAACAGCAGCATGACGCCGGCAACGGGAATGGCGGTCTTGAATGGATAAATCGGCGGGCCATCGGCCGTGATGCTGGAATGTTCGTTGATGCGCCAGGACTCGCCGGCATAGGTGTAGCCAGCCCAGACCAGAGCGATGATGCCGGGGAAGAAAAACAGCAGGTAAAGCGCAAGGTCGAGCCCGGCCTGCAGTCGCGGCGGGAAAAACCCGTACAACACATCACCACGAACGTGACCATTCTTGGATAGCGTATAAGCGCCGGCCATCATGAACAGCACGCCATATAACATGATCATGACGTCGAATGCCCAGGCGTGCGGCGTGCCCAGCACATAGCGGGAAAACACTTCCCAACAGATCAGCCCGGTCAGCAAGACGATCAGCCATGCGAACAGTTGGCCAACCCAGGTACTGAGCCGATCGATAAAAAGCAAAATCTTTTGCATTGTTTGTTTCCCAGGAATTCGCAGCAGGCACTTTATTTTGCCGCCAGTAAAAAACACCATCCAGCATTGCTGGATGGTGTCTTGTCAGGCGTTGGCGAGATCAGGCCTTTTTCTTGGCGGGTGCTTTTTTGCCGAAGTAATGGTTGTAGGCCATGCGGCGGTTTGCCAGCGTGTCCATCTCCCAGCGCAGTGCACGTTCGGCGAACGCGCGCTGTGATGCGATGATTTCCTTGAACAAAGGATCGCTGGATTTCTTGTCCGTGACCTGATCGTAGATCGTCAGCTGATCCTGCAGGATTGCATCGGGTGTCTTGTAGAACTTGACGCCCTGCTTCGTTTGCATTTCGACATAGTCCTTGGAATAGCGGTCGATTGCTTTCCACGACATGTCGGATGACGCAGCTTCTGCAGCGTTGTCGATGATGGCGCGCAGTTTGGGAGCCAGCGCATCGAACTTGGTCTTGTTGAACATGATCTCGAACTGCTCGGCATTCTGGTGGAAGCTTTGCAGCATGCAGACCTTGGAAACGTCCGGGAAGCCGAGCAGGCGGTCGGAAGTGGCGTTGTTGAATTCAGCCGCATCCAGCAGTCCGCGATCCATTGCCGGGACGATTTCGCCGCCTGGCACTGCATTGACCGCAGCGCCCATGCCCTGGAACACGTCAATCGAAATGCCCACGGTGCGGAACTTCAGGCCTTTCATGTCGGAAGACTTGGTGACTGGCTTCTTGAACCATCCCAGTGGCTGGGTCGGCATTGGGCCGTACACATAGGACTGCACGTTGGCGCCAATGGATTTATAGACCTTTTGCAGCAGTTCCTTGCCGCCGCCATATTTGTGCCAGGCCAGCAGCATGTTGGCATCCATGCCGAATGCCGGACCGGATCCCCACAGTGCCAGCGAGTTTGCCTTGCCGTAGTGGTAAGCCAGCACGCCATGACCGCCATCGAGCGTGCCTTTGGACACCGCTTCGAGCAGGCCGAATGCCGGAACCACGGCGCCGGCAGGCAGCACGTCGATCTTCAGTTCGCCGCCGGTCATGTCATTGACCTTCTTGGCGAAGTCGACCGCATACTCGTGGAAAATATCCTTGCTTGGCCAGGTGCTCTGGAAGCGCATCGAGGTAACCGCCTGGGCGGTCGAAATCATCGGGAAGCTGAGGGCTGCTGCGGTGGCGGTACCTGCTGCGGCGGTACCAATGAACTTGCGGCGCGATGCCGCTGGCTTTACAACTTTGGTCATGCTTGTCTCCTGAGTTTTGTTCGGACTTTGAACGTCCGTTCGCAATGCGTCTAGTTCATCCGCGCCATGTTGAAAATAGGATGAGTTTGGCAAGAATTACCCCAATCACGGCTTTAGTCAAGTTAGGGGAGGGGTTTTTCCGCCCAGACCAAAATGTTTCATCGATGGCGTAAGAATTGTGTAAGGCGCGAAGTCAGTAGCAGGCTGGCCTCGCCGGCGCAGTCGAAAAAAAACGCGGCCCGAAGGCCGCGTTTGGTGAAACAAGCTAGCAGGCAGGATTAGCCGGCGATGCGCTTTTCCAGCCGTTGGCGGGTCGCCTCAAGTTCGGGCGGCAGCTTGTGCTTGAGCTTCTCGAACAGTTCGGTATGCAGCTTGACTTCCGCCTGCCACTCCTGCTTGTCGATCGACGTGATGCGTGCGTAGGCTTGCTCGCTGAAATCCAGGCCTTTCCAGTTCAGGTCGCCATACTGCGGCGTGATCCCGAACGGGTGGTCGGTACCGCCGGCCTTGTTTTCAGCGCGGTCGACGATCCATTTCAGTACGCGCATGTTGTCACCGAAGCCGGGCCAGATGAACTTGCCGTTCTCGTCCGTGCGGAACCAGTTCACGCAGTAGAACTTCGGCAAGGTCGCGCCGGAAGCCTGCATCTTGCGGCCCATGTCCACCCAGTGCTGGAAATATTCGCTCATGTTGTAGCCCGTGAAGGGCAGCATGGCAAATGGATCGCGCCGCACCACGCCTTGGGTGCCGGTGGAGGCTGCCGTGGTTTCCGAGCCCATGGTCGCAGCCATGTAGACGCCTTCGACCCAATCGCGTGCTTCAGTCACCAGCGGCACTGTGGTTGAACGGCGGCCACCGAAAATGAAGGCTGAAATCGGCACACCGTTCGGATTGTCCCAGTCCGGATCGAGGACCGGGTTCTGGGTGGAGGCAACCGTAAAGCGCGAGTTCGGATGCGCTGCCTTGCGGCCGGTCTCCTTGCCGATCTGCGGTGTCCAGTCATTGCCTTGCCAGTCGATCAGGTGCGCTGGCGGCTGGGCGGTCATGCCTTCCCACCAGATATCGCCGTCATCGGTCAGCGCGACGTTGGTGAACACGGTGTCCGCGCGCATGGATGCCATGCAGTTGATATTGGTGTGCTCGTTGGTGCCGGGGGCGACGCCGAAGTAGCCGGCTTCCGGGTTGATCGCGTACAGGCGGCCATCGGCGCCCGGCTTGATCCAGGCAATGTCCTCACCGATGGTCGTGACTTTCCAGCCTTCGAAGCCGGCAGGCGGAACCAGCATCGCGAAATTGGTTTTGCCGCAGGCCGACGGGAAGGCTGCCGCGACATAATGCTTTTTGCCTTGCGGCGATTCAACCGCCAGGATCAGCATGTGCTCGGCCAGCCAGCCCTGGTCGCGCCCCATGATCGAGGCGATGCGCAGCGCGAAGCACTTCTTGCCCAGCAGCGCATTGCCGCCATAGCCGGAACCGTAGGACCAGATCTCGCGCGTCTCGGGATAGTGGACGATATATTTTTCCGGATTGCACGGCCATGTCACATCCTTCTGGCCGGCTGCCAGCGGCGCGCCAACCGTGTGCACGCAGGGAACGAAATAGCCGTCGGAGCCCATCACGTCATAGACGGCGCGTCCCATGCGGGTCATGACGCGCATGCTGATGACGACATAAGCGGAATCGGTCAGCTCAACGCCGATATGCGCGATCGGCGAGCCCAGCGGACCCATCGAGAATGGAATGACGTACATCGTGCGACCGCGCATGGCGCCGTCGAACAGCTTGTTCATGGTGCCGCGCATTTCGGCAGGCGCGACCCAGTTGTTGGTCGGGCCAGCGTCTTCCTGCTTCTCGGAGCAGATAAAGGTGCGGTCTTCCACACGCGCGACGTCGCCCGGATCGGACAGGGCGAGATAACTGTTTGGCCGCTTTTCGCTATTGAGCCGCTTCATCGTGCCGGCATCAACCAGCTCCTGGCACAGGCGGTCATACTCTTCCACCGAGCCGTCGCACCAGTAGATGCGGTCCGGCTTGGTCAATGCGGCAACTTGGGCGACCCAGTCCACCAATTTCTGGTTGCGGACATAGGACGGGGCGTTGATGGCGGCTACACCACCCATCACTGGTTGATTCATGAAGCGTCTCCTGTACCTGAAATGAAAAAATCCGTGCGTCCAGTCGCGTGCATCGCAGGGGGAGTGCGTGCACTGGCCGGCACCTGGCAATTTGCCGGTGCTCTATTGACGAAGAGTGGCGGGATTTTACACCGGCGCATACCGCCTTCCCAATGCCACAGGTCAAATCTGTAGTAAAAAGTAGCTGACAAAAGTAGTATATTTCTCGCTGCGATGCAGCAATTTCGCCGACGTCCGGCAGGACGGATTGCCCGTGTTTGACAGTATTTGACCGATCCAGCGATCATTGGTCGTTATCAGCATTCATTTTGCATCTATCTCTCGCGACCCTAATCAAGCCTCCACCATCACCCCATGAAGACCGGGTGAATCCGTGAACGCTGCCGCAGGCAGTCGCTGCCGTCATTGCGTACACTGGCGGTCCTTACCCGATACCCGTCACAGATGAGAACGAAACTCTGGTCCCTCACCCTTGGCAATTTCGCCATCGGCACGGGCGCAATGATCGTGCCTGGCATGTTGAATGAACTTACCGCTGACTTGCAGGTGACGCCGGCGGCCATCGGCGTGCTCATTTTTGCGTTCGCCATGACGATTTGCTTCGGCGGTCCGGTCCTGGCCGGCCTCACCAGCAGGATTGAGCGGCGCACGCTGCTCACCTGTTGCCTGGGCATCTGCGCATTCATGCACGTAATGGCGGCCCTGGTTCCCGGCTATACCAGCCTGCTGGTGGTGCGCATACTGACGGCCGTCGGGGCCGCGTTGTTCACGTCGCAGGCCGCGGCGACCGCCAGCCTGCTGGTGCCGGTGGGCGAGCGCGGTCGCGCCATTGCGCTGGTGTTCCTCGGCTGGTCGATCGCTGCCGTCGTGGGCTTGCCGCTGGGTTCCTGGCTGGGCGCCCATCTTGGCTGGCGCATGACGATTGCGCTGGTTGGCCTGGTGTCGGGCTTGCTCGCGACCTGGGTCTGGATCCAGGTGCCGCGCGGGCTGTACGTGTCGCCCATGAATCGCCAGGCCTGGGCGACCCTGTTGCGCAACAAGCCCTTGTTGATCGCCGTTGGCGTCACGGCGGTCGCCGCGGCGGGTCAGTTCACGGTGCTTTCCTACCTGGCGCTGTTATTGAAAACATATATTGGCGCCACGCCGACCGTGATCAGCCTGATGTTTGCGTGCTTTGGCGTAGCGGGTGTGACCGGCAACCTGATCGGCATGCGGTTCATCGACCGCATCGGCGCGGATCGCGTGGCAATGGCTTCGATGGGATGCATGGCCCTGGCGCTGGGACTGTGGCCGTTCTCAACCGGCTCGACGCTGGTGACGGCGCTGCTGATCGGCATATGGGGCTTGGGCTGCTTCTCGGTCACCGGCGCCCAACAAGCGCGGCTGGTTGGCCTGGCGCCGAACTTGGCCACGGCATCGGTTGCGCTGAACTCCTCGGCCTTGTACCTGGGCCAGGCCTTCGGTGCATTGACGGGCGGCGCACTGATCGCGGCCAGGGCGACCGACTGGCTGGCGACCACCGGCATGTTGTTGATGCTGGCGGCGATGGGCTTGTCCCACTTTGCCCTGACGCGCGCCCGGCGGGCGACGGTCGACGTTACCATTGCCCGATCCTGAATAAAGCGCCAGGGCGGCGCAGTGGGCAAGGTTCAGCGATCGGAATCCGTGGAAAGGTCAAACGACCGTATCGACCGTACCACCACCACATCGCGCTGTGCGCTGCTGCGCCACAGTCCTGCCCAGCCCGGCGGCCACGGCAGTGACGGACCTTTGTATTCGGGCACGCCCCGGCGCACGGGAATCACCGGAAGCGATGCCGGCAGCGGCCCGTCGCGATGGTCCCAGCCCAGCGAATAGGCGTAATCCGGCAGCAGCGCATCACAGACGGTTTCGAACCATGCCGCGTGATCCTCGTCGCGTCCGAGGGCGTAGGCCAGCCCCTGCGGATCGAACCGGGCCAAGGCGGACGCCAGGTCCGTCGTGGTCGCGCCAGGCAGGTCGCCCCATCCCATTGTCGGGTTCAGGTTGTATTCGGCGCCGGAACCGTACCAGCCTTCGCGCCAGGCGCGCTGCATCCAGTTGCGCGGGCCCGTGAAAAGGTGCCAGCGCCAATGCAGGCCCGAAGGTTTCGGCCAGCTGTAAAGGTAGAGCCGCTGGTAACCGGCCCGGTGCAGTTCACGCACCATCGCCATCAGCCGCGCATGCGGCATGCGGTCGGGCCGGGCATGGCTGAACAGAATCGGTTCGCCGTCGGCGTGCTGGACCTGGTCGGCGCACAGGTTCAGGTCGAGCGTGCGCCCCTCGCTTCCGAAGCGCGCAGAAATCCACCCGGTCAGCAAGTTGACGGACGTGATCACCCCATAGCCGCGGTAGCGATGGAAAATGACAGTGCCGGGTGCAACAGGTTTCATCAGGCGATTCCAGGGAACAGGAAAGCAAGTGTAGCGAACAATGTGCGCATTGCGCTCAACTTCGCTTAAAAACCGGGCCGGCGCAAGGTCCAGCATGCAGCGGCCCGATGACGACAGCGTTGGAGTGCGTCGGATCGCTTAAATTCCGGCGCCTGCAAAAAAAGTGTGCAGTCCGCCGACAGCGTTTGCCGCAGCGCCGGGCGCATCGGACAATGTGGACATAAGCGCTTACAATTCCTCTGACTCCCCATCTTGTTGACAACAATGACCCTGCTTGTTCTGGCTACCGGCGGCACCTTTGACAAACGCTACGATGAAATCAATGGTGTGCTCGGTTTCGGCGAGAGCCACCTGCCGCAGATCCTGCAACGCTGCCGGATCACGCTTGCTCATCGCCTGCAGGTACTGACCTTGATGGACTCGCTCGACATGGGCGACCAGGATCGCTGCAAGGTCGCCGATGCCTGCGCCCAGGCGCATGAAAATGCGGTGGTCATCATCCACGGTACCGACACCATGCAGCGCACGGCAGAAGTACTGGCCGGGCGAAAAATGAACAAGACCCTTGTCCTCACCGGCGCCATGATTCCCTGCGATATCGAGGGATCCGATGCCCTGTTCAACCTGGGCTATGCGGTCGCAGCGGCCCGGCATCTGCCGCCCGGCGTGTACGTGGCAATGAACGGCCAGGCATTTCCCTGGAACGAGGTTGTCAAGAACCGCGCTGCAGGCCGCTTCGAGCGGCGCTAGCCAGGCACAGCACGACTGCCCGACGACGCGATTGCAAGCGTCCCCGGCATGGCGCTTGCCGGTAAAAGAACACATCCCGACTGCGCGGTTCATCACCCGCGCGCACTTTCAATGATTGGCCTCATCCTGGTCACCCCTTTCGCTTGTGCTGGATCGACGCACTTGGCGACAAGAAAAAATAACCTGAACGAAACGTCCTGCCGCTTATCCAACTGCGGTGTACATCTTCGCTACCAGGCACAAGAAGCCCATGACCAGGCAATCAGCTTTTCCGAACGCGGGGATGATCGCGAGCTTGCTTGCCGCAGCCATCCTCCGTGCCTGTGGCGGCGGCGCGGAGGAACCTGTCCAGTCCGCCAGCCAATCCGGTAGCTCGCTCAATCTCGCATTCGAACCGAACGCGCCGGCCGCCGCCGACAACACGGCAACGGATGGATTCAACTGGTTCAACTACCGTCGCCAGCAAATCGGGCTGGCCGCGCTTGCACGCAGCCCGGCGCTCGATCAGGCAGCCCAGGGGCACGCGGATTACCAAAAAATCAACGGCGTCATTTCACACGAACAAACCCCTGGTGCGCCGGGTTATACAGGAGCAGAACTTGGTGAGCGGATTACCGCCGCCGGTTATACGTTCACCTCGAATCGATATGCCTATGGCGAAGTGATTTCGGCAACGGGCAGCCAATCCGGGTTTGCTGCGGCAGAGGACCTGATCACGGCGATCTATCACCGGTTTGTCATTTTCGAGCCGACTTTTTTCCAGGCCGGCAGCGGGTCGGCGAGCGTGTCGGGTGGCTATACCTATTTCACGACCAACTTCACCGCAGATGGTTTGGGCAATGGACTTGGAGCCGGCGCTTTCATCACCTATCCGCATGCGTCCCAGCAAAACATGCCGACCACATTCATGAGCGACCGCGAGATACCTGATCCGGTGGCTGACCGCAATGCAGTGGGCTTTCCGATCAGCGTTCATGCCGATATCACGGCCACCGTCCTGGTACAGGAATTCAGTGTTCGCCCGAGAGGCGGAGCACCGCTTGATGTAAAGCTGCTCATGAGGGCCAATGATGCCGATACGCCGTCATCGGGCGCTGCCATCGTGCCACTCGATCCGCTGGCGGCCGGCACCGAATACGAAGTGCGGTTCAGCGGGACCATCAATGATGTTCCGGTACTGAGGACATGGAGCTTTTCTACGCGGTGACGCGGGCGGCAGCGTATTGGCGCAGGTCCGTACCGGTATTCTTGCGCCCTGCAAGCTTGAGTCAATGCATCGTCATGTCGGTCGATTGCCGCTGCCGCAAGTTGGCCGGCGCGCGCGCCAGTTTGCCATCGGGCTTGCGAACATACGGACGGTCGTTGCCTGAGAGGTACAGCGCCACGGTCGTCACCCATGCACCGGTCGGTGCCGGTTCGGCATAGGCGCTTGGCACCAGCGCAAGCAAGCTCAGCCCGACCACCCAGCGCGGCAAGTGCAGTCCGGGCTGGCTTTGCGAGCGCCAGATGAAGGCCACCGCCACCAGCATCCCCAACGCTGTTCCGGCAATTACTTCAGAGACGGAGTGGTAGTGCAGGATGAGCCGTGACAGGCCTATCAGACCGGCCGCTGCGACGCCGAATGCGACACCGCACGCGCATAGTCGTCGCCCGGCCTGTTGCAGCAGCAGGTACGCCACCACCGGCAATACGGCGGCGGCCCGCATCGCGTGGCCACTGATGCCGGTGAAGTCGAGTCCGGGAATGCCGACACCCCAGCCGATGAAGGCAATTTTGCTTGCCAGCACCAGCATGATGGCGCCACCAAATAACAGCAACCACGATACGGCGCTGCGCCACGCTCCGGCCGAAACCAGCCACACGACAATGGCTGCAGCAACTGGCATCGTGATGATGCTGTCGCCCAAAAAGGTAATGAGCTGCCAGGCAATCATGGAGGAAGTGAAAAATCGTCAGATGGAAGGACGCCGCAATACGGTCGATTGGGCAGGCGTGGCTGCAGTGCAGCGGCTGCGTTCATTACAACGTATTTCGGCTGGCCTGCCGTTGAGATTGTGCAAACCGGTTCAGGTGCCGGTAGCCGGTAGATGTGTAGTCAGTTCGATTTGTGAGCGGCATCCGGTCTTGTGCGGCGTTCACTCCATCGGCGCGACGGCCCGATTGCCACGCGTGAGCGTGATGAACTGACATGAAAAAAGCCCGCGAAGCAGCGGGCTTTTGAACGAGTGAGTCCCGAACGCCGGCGACCCCGGCATCGGTTTACTCCCTGTTGATTCAGGCTTACAGTTTGGCAGCGATCGAGCGGATTTGAGCCATCTGACGGTTTGAAACCGATCCGAATTCACCGACGATATGTGCCATTTCCAGCGATTTGGAGATCAGGCTCCAGAGCGATGGACTTGCAGATTTTGCCGGACGCGAAGCAAGGCTGCGGGTAGCAGCGACGCTGTTGAAATGCCTGCTGGTAGCGGTCATTGCGGTCATGGTATTCCCCAAAAAATTTGAAACTGTGAATTGATGCGATGGAGTGAATATAGTCATTGCTACCCGATACTGCCAATTTCGGTTGGCAATAACAGTTATAAGCGGGGGAGTACGCAATCCTGGTTCGTGCCCCGTAAGTGGAAGCCACACTATCGGCGACGAGGATTCATGCGCAGACTGTAATTTCCTGAAAAGGAATGGAAGTGACCAGCTTCAAGCCCGCCGCAAGCGGGCTTTTTTTATGATGAGTCGTAAATGGATTGAGGCGTGACTGAGCGTGACCGATTGCGTTCGAAAAGCCGGTACTGTGGCGAATTTGCGAACTTTTGCTGCAAATCAAACCTTGGCTGCCTAGGACTTTTCCTACAGGAAAATCGCCCCTAATATTCTCCTCAGGCAAGCACGAAAAATTCAATCAACCAACTTGGAGCGTAATAATGAAAGTCGAAAGTCCCCTGTCAAATGCCGGCGCAATCAGTGTGAACGGTCATAGGGAGCTGGATGCTTTATTGGTAGCCGCCGATGACCAGACGCGGGCGGTTGTGGAAGGCGGATTCTCGCGCCTGCAAACCGAAGGCCTGGCGTCGGCAGCCAGCTTTCTTTCCGCCAACTTGAGCAGGATGCGCATGGCTTCCCGAGCCCAATTGCATTCCCGACGTGGCGATCAGGTCGCCTTGCCCGAGCTAGCCTCGGTTGCCTGATAGTGGCTGGTTGGCACACCAAGCTCGTTGCCATGGGTCAAGCGCTGGCTTGACCCGGTTCGCAATATTTGGCCTGGTTGTCAGTCGTCACGTTCAAGAATGTCGTCCACGATCTTGTGGAATTTTTCCCATGGCGCGACTTTGAAGTTCAGGTTGCGGACTACGAAATGCGCGCCAAGGTAAGCCTTTTCATAAGAAAGGTGACGCGATGCAAACTCCGAGCCGGTGATGTCCCACGCCAGTCGGAACAGCTTCATCCGCGCGACGGCGTCGAGTTGTGGCGTGTACCAGTAGGTTTCGAAGGTTTCCCTGAGTTTTGGATCGTCCAGCACGGAGTTATCCGCTGGTAGCTGATAGACGCCGCCGCCGCACAATTCGCGGATGATGTCGATCATTGGCGAGTAGTGTTCATAGCACCAGTTGGACACTGCATAAACGCCACGACGGTTGTAGCCCTTGAATGTGCCACCAGGCCCCCAGTCCTCGTAGTTCTCGATCTGGCCCATCACCATGCTGCCGATCGATGCTTCCAGCGCGGCCAGCCTGCCCAGGGTGTCCTGCACGGCCGGGATCTTGTCCGCGCCCGTGGCCTGGGTAATGCGGCTGGCCAGTCCGACCAGGAAGCCGACCTTTGCCCAGAAGCGAACGCCGGACTGATGGTTGCTGAAGGAATGGCCGGGCGTGCGCACATAAATGTCTTTGGCCAGCTCTGCATTCTGGTGCACGAAAACTTTTTCCCACGGCACCTTCACCTCTTCGCACAGCACCATGCTGTCGGTCTCGTCATAGCGCCATGACAGCGGTGCTTCGCTGGGGTGCGTCACTGCCGTGGCGATCGGCCGCCGCGACCACAGCGACAAGCCCTTCACGTTGACCGGGACTGCGCAAGTGATCGACTCCGCCAGTTGATCCTTGGCCAGCGGCAGGATATTGCCGATCCATATCTCGTTGGCCAGCACGGCGCCGGTGGCCAGCATTTTCATGCCGGTAATGACTACGCCGTCGTCGTCCTCGCGCACCACCCGCAGGCTGGGCACGGGCCGGTTTTCGCGCTGGAACAGTTCCGGGTTGCGCATTGCCTGCGGCGGCAGCACGGCATAGCTGGCATACAGGTCGTTCTTGCGCAGGTAGTCGTAATAATTCAGCAGGTTCTGGCCGAAGCCCTTGCGGCCTTCATCGAAAATTTCCGGATGTGCCGTCATGCCGGTGATATAGCTGGGCACATGGTCGGGAGAGCGCCCGAACATGCCCAGTGTCGCTTCCGCGATCCGCAGGTGCGCCATGGTGCGGGCTTTCAGGTCCTCACGTGTCTTGGGGCGCAGGTAGTACATCGCATAGCGCTCACCCTCCTCTTCGTACCAGAGGTCGGTGCGGGTGGGATCGGCCTTCATGTCAAACAGATGGGCGACGGTTTTCGCTGCTTCGCGGAACGCAGGGTGGGTGGTAACGTCTTCTACTCGCTCGTTGCCGATATAGACGACCCGTCCATCGCGGAGCGACTCCAGGTGCTGTGCGCCGGTGCGAAGCATGAAATTTCCTTCCATTGTCCCGGTCGCGCCACTCGCCACCAGCTCTTCGAAATTAGTTTTAACCACGGGTGAAATTAAGTCAAGTAAATTTCACTGTGGATGAATGGCGGTGCGGATGTGGGCGCCGCTGCCTGGATTGGAACCGCGCCGGCAGCGCTCAGGACGGCTGTTGGGCTTGCCGGTTGACGATCCAGACGAACCGGGTTTCATTCGGGCTGGCATTGGCGAACCGATGCGGGGTGGTGCTCGGGAAGCGAAAGCTGTCGCCCGCCTGCAGCAGATGAGTCAGCGGCCCGATCGACAATTGCAGCTTGCCTTCGATCACCAGGCCGGCCTTTTCGCCGCCGTGGCTGTACAAATCGTTGCCGGAACTGCCGCCCGGCTCCAACAGTATTTCGTAGATTTCAATGCCGCCAGGCGTCTCCGGACTGAGTAACTCCTGTACCGCGCCGGCTGTCCCGATCTTGAGCTGGCGGCGTTGCGCACGGCGCACGATATGCTCGGCTTCCGCATGCTGGGAGCCGGCGAAAAACCACGACACGGGCACATCCAGCGCATTGGCCAGCAGGCGGATCGAGCGCAGCGATGGCGTCGATAGGCCGCGCTCGATCTGGCTCACCATGCCAACCGACAATCCGACCTTGTCTGCCAATTGCTGGATCGACAGATGCCGGTTCTTGCGCATGGTGCGCAGCCGCGCGCCATCCCAGTCCGAGTCCGATGCCGCAACCAGGGGTTGCGCTTCCCCTGTCGGCGCTGCAGCAAGTACGCCAGCCTTGTCAGCCTTCTTTGAAGCAGTCACGCATTCGCCTTTCCAAAAGCACCGATAAAGAACTTGACAGCTATATTAGCCCAAGTGAAAATCAATAAGCAAATTTTCACCACAGTTAAAAGCGAGTGTCTCCCGATAGTGTCGCCGGTCTTTGACAGGGAACAGTAATTGGCGGGAATTTGCCGGGCGCCCAAGGGCGGTACGATGCCAGCGGCACTGTCTTCAGAGTGAAAAGTACAACACGGATTTTCACGTCCTTCAAGCGATTCCTCCCATCCAATGGAAGATTGTCGCCTTCGCGAAGGGGTAAGCTGACTTAAGGAAGGCAAATGAACGAAGACACGGGCTACGCAATCGGTGTCGATATCGGTGGCACTTTTACCGACGTCGTATGCCTGGATGCTGACAACCGGCTGAGGCTGGTCAAGATACCGACCACGCGCGGCAATCCCAGCGAGGGCGTCGCCACCGCATTGCGCTACATGCAAAAGCAATGGGGCCTGGATCCGGCCAAAGTGCAGCGCTTCATCCACGGCACGACCGTGGCGACCAACGCCATACTCGAAAAACGGGGGGGCAAGGTCGGTTTGCTGATGACGTCGGGCTTTCGCGATGTGCTGGAAATCGGCCGCCAGAGCAGGCGTGCAATGTACGACGTCAAGCTGCGGCCGCAAACGCCGGTGTTCCTCGCGCCCCGGGCGTTTCGCAAGGAAGTCGACGAGCGGGTATCCGCCACAGGCGAGGTGGTGCGTCCATTGAATGAAGCCGACGTGATCCGCGTGGTGGACGAACTCGTCGCTGCTGGCGCTGACACGATCGCCGTCTGCTATCTGTTTTCTTTCCTGCATCCCGCGCATGAGCAGCGCACCGCCGAAATCATCCGGCAGCGACATCCGCAGTTGATGATCTCGCTTTCGAGCGACGTCGACCCGACCTTTCGCGAATACGAACGCACTTGCGTCACGGCGTTCGATGCCTACGTCAAGCCCGTGCTCAACCGCTACCTGCACGACATGGAGCAGAACCTGCGCGCCGGCGGCGTGCCTGCGCCGCTGCAGGTGATGCAGTCGCGCGGCGGACTGGCGTCGGCGCAGGTCGCGCGCCAGCGCCCGGTGCGGCTGTTCCTGTCCGGGCCGGCGGCCGGTGTGGTCGGCGCGCAGATGAGCGCCGGCAGCGCCGGCGTGGACGACCTGATCACGGTCGACATTGGCGGAACCAGTTGCGATATCGCGCTGATCAGTCGCGGCAAAAGCATGATCCGCAGCGAAGGCGATATCGATGGTTACCCGGTGCGGGTGCCGATGGTGGACGTCAATGCGATTGGTGCAGGCGGCGGTAGCATCGCCTGGATCGACCGTGGCGGCGGCTTGCGCATGGGCCCCCATTCGGCAGGGTCTGAGCCCGGTCCGGCCTGCTATGGCCGCGGCGGGGGCGACGCCACCGTCACCGATGCCTCGGTCGTACTCGGTTATCTCGACCCCGGCTATTTCGCCGGCGGCCTCTTGGACCTGAAACCCGAACTCGCTGTGCAAACCATCAAGTCGATGGTTGCCGATCCGCTCGGGATGTCGATAGAGGATGCCGCACTGGGCATCCACAAGGTGATCAACGCGCAGATGGCCGAGGCGATCCGCCTGACCACCATCAAGCGCGGCTTCGACCCGCGCAAGTTCAGCATCGTGCCGCTCGGCGGTGGCGGCGCATTGCACGCGGTGGCGCTGGCAGACGAACTGGCCATTAACCAGGTGGTCATCCCGGTCTATCCCGGCGTGCTGTCGGCGATCGGCTTGCTTGGCGCGCCGATCGAGCATGAGGCAACCGCCTCCTTCTCGCGCGCCACCAGCAAGCTCGATGTGGACGAAGTCCGGCGCGCGCTGGACAAGCTCGATGTCACCTGCAGCAAGCTGATGGCCACCGAGAACGTGACTGCGGCCAGCGTTGAGGTCTCCTACCATGCCGACCTGTGCTACATCGGACAGTCCTATCATCTCGAAGTCCCGTTTGCGCCCGATGGCGGCGATGACCTCGGCTTGCGCCTGCATGAGTCCTTTCGCAAGGAACATGACAAGGTCTACGGCCATGGCGCCGACGCGCCGACCACGATCGTCAATGTCCGTGCGGTGCACCGGTCGGCCCACCAACGATCGCTGGCGTCGCTGGATTACCAGCCCAACGGCAATGATCCGGTCAAGGGCAAGCGGCAAATTCGGCTGTACAGTGGCGTGCACCAGGCCGTGGTCTATGACAGGCTGGCGCTGGCTACCGGTGCGACCATTGATGCCGGTCCGGCAATCTTCGAGCAAGCCGACACCACCGCGCTGATGCCGCCGGGATGGCGCGCAAAAGTCGACGCATCCGGCACCCTGATCCTGAACCGGATTGCATCAGACGCAACATGACGATCCGCAAGCGAACGATGCACCAGACTAGCAAGGGCGAATCATGAACAACGATCTCACTGAAATCGATCCGATCACGCTGGAGGTGGTTCGAAACAAACTGGTCAGCGTTGCCGATGAGATGCAACTGACCTTGTTGCGCAGCTCGTTCTCGCCGATCGTCAAGGAAGGGCTGGACGCATCGGCCAGCCTGTTCACGACCAGCGGCGAAACCCTGTCGCAGTCATGCTCGATCCCTATCCATCTGGCCACGCTGATTCCGGCTGTTGCCGCGATGCTGCGCAAATATCCGCTTAGCGACATGCACGACGGCGACGCATTCATCCTGAACGACCCCTACACCGGCGGCACGCACTTGCCGGACATCGCGGTAATGATGCCGATTTTTCATCAGGGTCGCCCTGTAGCGCTGAGTGCCGCCATGACGCACCACGGCGACGTTGGCGGCATGACGCCGGGGTCGCTGCCCACCAATGCGACCGAGATATTCCAGGAAGGATTGCGCATTCCGCCGCTGCGCCTGATGAGTGGCGGCATCTATAACGAGACCTTCATCGCGCTGGCGCGGCAGAACGTGCGCCTGCCCGACGCCTTCATGGGCGACCTGAATGCCCAGGTTGCGGCGTGCACGGTCGGTGTGCGGCGTGTGCGCGAACTGTGCGATCAATACGGCGCACAGAGCCTGACCGGTATCTTTGCCACGCTGCTTGATCGTTCCGAGCAAATGACGCGCAGCGTCTTGCGCACCATTCCCGAGGGAACCTACGAGTATGTCGACTACCTCGATAATGACGGCATCGAGCTCGACAAGCCCGTCATCATCAAGGTTGCGGTGACGGTCAGGGACGGCTGGTTCGACGTCGACTTCAGCGGCACCAGCCCGCAAGTCAAAGGCCCGTTCAATTGTGTCGAGTCTGGCGTCCAGGCCGCGGCCTACTTCGCCGTGCGGGCATTGACGGACCCGTCGATACCGACCAATGCCGGTTGCTTTCGCCCGGTCCGCTTCAACTTGCCGGCCGGTTCGCTGGTCAATCCGGTCGAACCGGCGCCAGTCAATGCGCGCACTTCCACCATCAAGCGCATTACCGGCTCGATCATTGGTGCGCTGGCAGGCGTGCTACCCGAGCGCGTGCCGGCATCCTCCGCCGGCGAGATGCTGGTGGTCGCATTCGGCGGGCTCAACCGCGAAGGCAAACGCTTCATCTCCGGTGAACTGATCGCCGGCGGCAGTGGCGCCTGCAATGAAGGTGATGGCGTGGACGTGATCGAGACCGACGCCACCAACTGCATGAACCTGCCGGTGGAAGCGCTGGAAATGGAAGCGCCAATCCGGGTCCTGCGTTCCATGCTGGTGCCCGATTCAGGCGGCCAGGGCCAATACCGCGGCGGCCTCGGGCTGGCCCGCGAATATGAAATCCTGGAAGGCGAAGTGTCGCTGACTTATCGTGGTGAACGGCACAGTTCATCGGCGCGTGGCCTGGCTGGCGGCGGGGATGGTGGGCGTGCGGCGGGAACGATTACCAAAGCCAACGGCGACACCGTAGAGATACCGTCAAAAATCGTGACCAAGCTCAACAAGGGCGACCGATTGCTGGTTCGGACCGCCGGGGGCGGTGGTTGGGGGGCGTCGACGGATCGGGATGATGCGGCCAGGTTGGGTGATCTGGCGGGCGGCAAGGTGCTGGGGTAGCCAGGGGAACTAGAAGAACTGAAGCTGCGAGCCGGGCGGTGCTCTCAGTTACTGGGTCTCCCGGCCGTCGAACCTTCTGCATCTGACCTTGGGAGCAATTGAATTGTTTAGCACTATAAAACGATAGCCGCCAATCAAGCTTGAGCCGCGATTTGTCCAGCTGACATCGAGAGCCTTTTGTTCCTGTACTCAGCGGCATTCTCCCATCGGTGATCCTTGACAGGTCACAATTATGATATTGTTGCAGGCATTTCACCAAGGCCTGATCCATGAAATTTGTGCGGGAAAGTTCGACCCTGGTTATCGCTGGTAGTTGGAACCCCGCGATCCTCAAGCCGACTTGGGTTGCTCAGGTGGCGATGAATCCCCCATTAGCGGATCCGTTCAACGTTCGCGTAGAACTGGCGATGTTCCCATCTTCGGGTGTGCAGCGATTCTCCTTCCATGGAGTCTCGTACTCAGTGAGCCCACAATACTTGGTTTTCTTCCTAGAGGACGCCGCTGCTTGGCCGGCGACTGCTCCTGTTGCACGCCGAATCCTCGGCACACTGCAGCACACTCCTATTACCGGTCTTGGCTTCAATTTTGAATACCAGGTCGAGGCGCTCCATCCTTCATTCCTCGAACGTTTTCCTGTCGTCGCGTCTCTCGACGAACTTCTAGGCGCAGACGATGCAGTCGTCTCTAGGACATGGGGGAATAAGATTCAGCACGGAACGGCGCTCATTTCGTTCACGTGCGACCTTGAAGGGCAAGTCGGGAAGATTTTAATCAATTATCACGAACCCATTGCCGCAGCAGACAATGCTGCTGCATTTCTAACCGAAGAGGTTTATGCCGAGGTGAAAACTTTGGCGGATAGGCTCGCGCAGCATCTATCAGAAGAAAACTTAGGAGAATGATGTGAGCAATCGATTAACCGACGCCGACCATGAGACTGAACATGGGAATCGCACGTTGTTCCGCGCTCAAAGTTTTAGGGTGGTTTCTCCCGGGATCGAGATTGGTCCGGGAGAAAACAATAGGGTTGTCTACGAAATCGGCGCGGCGGCGGCGGACGACGCTGCGGCATGGGTCGTGTTCCATCCCGTTTTTGCATCTTCGATTTCTAGGAAGCCCGGAGTTTTGGTCTCGCTGAAATCTAACCAAGACGTTCTGGCATTCTATGTAAATCCGACTGCCGTTGCGAAGGACGAGCAGACGCGGCAGCTTAATAAAACCCGGACGATTGGGTATTCGCCTGCTGCAACTTCTACGGAACTGCCGTCTCGCTTCAAGCATGCATTGGACGTATAAAGACGCCACTGAAGGAATCCAGAACCTTGAGCAAGGCGACTTGCTTGAGAAGACAAGTGATCTCTCGGCGATTCTTGATCTTTACCATCCCTACTATTCCAAGCATCCGGAAAATACTCATTTTCTGGTTTTAACCCAGTCTTGTGATCTGGTCAGGAGAGGCATCGGCTCCTGCAAATCGCGATATTTGTCGATGGCCCCCGTCAGAAGTCTTGAGGCGGTGCTTTCCCGGGAGTTCGATGGGAAACTTCGTCATGTCGACAGCCAGTTGTACGCATCCACAAAATCAAAGCAGTTGATGCAGCAGTTCCTCGCGAGGCTATTCAACAACAACGAGCCCTCGTTTTATTACCTAGAGTCCCACCCCACCGCCGGTTTGGCGGTCCCGTCCTGTGCGCTTCTCTCGCTACCTATCGCGATCAAATCGGAGCATTACGAGACGTGCCTCGACGCGCGACGAACTTCGACGGAAGATTCTTTTCAGGCAAAATTGGGATGGCTCGTCGGCCAGTTGTACTCCCGGGTTGGCACAAAGGACTGGCCTGAGGCGGAAATGGCGGCCAAGGTAGAACGAGCGATTGATTCAGCAGTCCTTTGGCTTCCCGAGTCCGAGCTTGCTCAATTGGAGAAGATGATCGGCGAGGAACGTGCCAAGGACGCAGGAACCGTATTCGACGTAACAAAGCTTCGGAAAATGGTGGCGAGCATTCCACAGAAAAAGGCAGCCGCTATAGGACGGATCATGGAACTCGGAATTCAAGTGAAGTTGATTCCCGACAAGAGCCCCGAACGATTTGCCTTTAGGCGAGAGTTGGAAAACGATGCAATTTTCGGCTCGTTTTTCAAATAGCGGGCAGGTACTTCCGGCTGCTATCCGCTCGTAGATGGTTGTGCGGGGTAGTCCTGTCCTGTGCACATTTGCTGGCCGAAATTGATCAGCAGGGTGTAACCGTCCCAGCTCCCACTACAGCCACTGGCCCAGACTCGTGATTAAATCCGTCTTGCATTCCCAAGGCTAAGACGATCCCCATGCCCATGCCGCCAAACTTGGCGCGCCATTTATAAAATGTGGCTGTGCTGATCACGGTAAGCGCCCGGCCATCCCATCTTGACGGGAAGCCCAGCTTTCAAGATGTTGTTGTGAAGAGACTTACCGAGCTGGCGCCCAGCAATGCGGCAACAACTCGTCGATACGGCTGGCCGGCTGGGTCGGCAGACGCTCAAGGA
>NZ_JAUSNH010000042.1 GCF_030645335.1 Lacisediminimonas sp.
TGTTCCAGCCCGGCCTGCAATTGTTCCGTCCGGAATTCTTCAACCAGCACACCACCAAGCATGGCCTGATCATGGTGTTCGGCGCGATCATGCCGGCCTTCGTCGGCTTCGACAACTGGATGATCCCGCTGCAGATCGGCGCAGCCGACATGGCGTTTGCACGGATGAACAACTTTTCGTTCTGGCTGCTGCCACCCGCTGCAATCCTGCTGGCCACGTCGTTCCTGGTGCCGGGCGGCGCGACCGCAGCCGGCTGGACGCTGTATGCGCCGCTGAGCACCCAGATGGGTATCGGCATGGACATGGGTATCTTCGCGATGCACATCATGGGCGCATCGTCGATCATGGGTTCGATCAACATCATCACGACCATCCTGAACATGCGCGCACCTGGCATGACCCTGATGAAAATGCCGATGTTCTGCTGGACCTGGCTGATCACGGCTTACCTGCTGATCGCCGTGATGCCGGTGTTGGCGGGCGCCATCACGATGACGCTGACCGACCGCCACTTCGGTACCTCGTTCTTTAACGCAGCCGGCGGCGGTGACCCGGTGATGTACCAGCATATTTTCTGGTTCTTCGGGCATCCCGAGGTGTACATCATGATCTTGCCGGCCTTCGGCATCGTCTCGCAGATCATTCCTGCATTTGCCCGCAAGCCGCTGTTCGGTTATGCGTCGATGGTGTATGCAACGTCGTCGATCGCGATCCTGTCGTTCATCGTCTGGGCACATCACATGTTCACCACCGGCATGCCGGTGACGGGCCAGCTGTTCTTCATGTACGCGACGATGCTGATCGCGGTGCCGACCGGCGTGAAGGTGTTCAACTGGATCGCAACGATGTGGCGCGGCTCGATGACATTCGAGACGCCGATGCTGTTTGCGATCGGATTCATTTTCGTGTTCACGATGGGCGGCTTTACCGGCCTGATCCTGGCCGTGACGCCAATCGACATCCAGATGCAGGACACCTATTACGTGGTGGCGCATTTCCATTACGTGCTGGTTGCCGGCTCCTTGTTTGCACTGTTCGCCGGCTTCTACTACTGGGGTCCGAAGTGGACTGGCTACATGTACAACGAATGGCGCGGCAAGTTCCACTTCTGGAACTCGCTGATCTGGTTCAACGTCACGTTCTTCCCGATGCACTTCCTCGGCCTGGCTGGCATGCCGCGCCGGTATGCAGACTATCCGGCGCAGTTCACCGACTTCAACGTGGTGGCCTCGATCGGCGCATTGCTGTTCGGCCTGAGCCAGGTGTACTTCCTGTTCTTCGTGGTGTTGCCATCGATCCGTGGCGGCCAGAAAGCCGCAGACAAGCCATGGGAAGGTGCAGAAGGCCTGGAGTGGACAGTGCCGAGCCCGGCGCCATTCCATACGTTTGAAGTGCCGCCGACCGTCAAGTAACCCGGTTCGGGTTCAGGCGATCTGGTTTGGGTGACGGTTGTTTGCAATACTGAGCAGGAGGGCGGGGTTTCCCCGTCCGCAAATGAAATGTCCGATGACAAGCAGCCGAACAATTTGAAGACCGCAATGATTTTGCTGTCTGTCGTCGTGGTGTTTTTTGTTGCCGTGTTTGTCAAGCGCACCTGGTTCAGCTGAGATGGGCGAGAAAGACAATAATCTCGGCAAGGAGCAAGACCTCGGCAACAAGCGGCTGAATGCGCAGATGCTGGGCAAGCTGGTGGTAATTGCCGTGATGATGTTCGGTTTCGGCTATGCGCTGGTGCCGGTGTATCAGATGATTTGCGAGATTACCGGCGTGAACCTGCTGACGCCCAAGGATGTGACGGTCGAAGCGCCGGTCAACAGCCAGGTCGACAAAAGCCGCACGGTGACCGTGGAGTTCGACGCCAATTCGCAGGGGCCATGGCGGTTCCGGCCGACGGTGTCGAGCGTGACGGTGCATCCCGGCGAGATGGCGCAAGTAGTGTATGAAGTCGTGAACACGCAGCCGCGCAGCATCGACGGCCAGGCGATTCCAAGTTATGCGCCGCAACAGTCTGGCCAGCATTTCAAGAAGGTGGAATGCTTCTGCTTCCGGCAGCAGACCTTGACGGCGAACGAAGCCAGGCAGATGCCGGTCGTGTTTTACATCGACCCCGCACTGCCCCGTGACGTAAAGACAATTACCTTGTCGTATACTTTTTTTGAAGTCGGCGGTGCCGGCAAGAAGGCGAGCTAAGAGCACAATGGGCGATCTGAGAAAGGCAACACAGCGCAAGTCCTCTTTCCTGGCGACGATGAAGGCCGTGTGCTGGTCCTTTTTCGGTGTACGCAAGAAGAGCGATTATGAGTCCGACACCCAGCAGCTCAATCCGGTGCATGTGATCATCGCCGGTTTGATTGGCGCCGGTGTGTTTGTCACCGTGCTGGTGTTGCTGGTAAAAACAGTGGTCGCTCAAGCCTGAGGCCGTGATCCTGCAAGTGGCAAGCGTCGTAAAAAATTACAGAATTTAAAGAATCAAAGACTTACTTGGAGCGGAAATGAGTTCTCAACACGGAAGTGCACCTTACTATTTCGTACCCAGCCCATCGCGCTGGCCGGTGCTTGCAGGCGCTTCACTGCTGCTCACCATGATCGGCGCCTCGGCCTGGGTCAACGGTTATGGATGGGGCGCGTATGCCAACATGCTGGGCATCGTCTGCACGCTGGCGGTTCTCTATAACTGGTTTGGCGAGGCGATCAAGGAATCCGAAGGCGGGCTATACAGTGCGCGCATCGATACCTCGTTCCGCTGGAGCATGAGCTGGTTCATCTTTTCCGAGGTGATGTTCTTCGCCGGCTTCTTCGGCGCGCTGTTTTATGCCCGCACGATCACGATGCCCTGGTTGGCGGACCTGGACCACAAGTTCATCTGGCCCGACTATGCCGGTCAGTGGGGCACAGGCGGCCCGGCCGGCACGGTCGATAGCTTCGCGACGATGGGCCCGTTCTGGATCCCGACCATCAACACCGCATTGCTGCTGGCTTCCGGTGTCACGCTGACGATCTCGCACCATGCACTGCGCGCCGGTCATCGCGGCAAGACCGCATTCTGGCTGCTGGCAACCGTCATACTGGGCGCGGTCTTCATGGGCTTCCAGGCCTATGAGTACATGCATGCCTACAGCGAACTGAACCTGAAACTGACTTCGGGCATCTACGGTTCCACGTTCTTCATGCTGACCGGCTTCCATGGCTTCCACGTGACGCTGGGCGCCATCATGCTCAGTGTGGTGCTGTACCGTGTGGTTCGCGGTGATTTCACGGCGGAGCAGCATTTCGGTTTTGAAGGCGCAGCCTGGTACTGGCACTTCGTCGACGTGGTCTGGCTCGGTCTGTATGTGGTTGTGTACTGGCTGTAAATCCGGTTCGCCATGACAAAAGCCGCACTTCGGTGCGGCTTTTTGTTTTGGCGGCTACTTGTACAGGATTGGCAGGATATTGTTTGTTGCTTAACGTATGCCAGTCGGTGCTATCCAGCCCATCTTGTACGAGGCAAGGATCAGTACAAATAGCAGGATCGAAAATCCGACGCGCATCGCCAGGGCATTGACGGTCCGATTGGTCTTGCCCTTGTCGCGCATCAAAAATACCAGCGCAGAGCCGAGGCTGCCCAGGATCAGGATGAAGCCGATGACTACTGCGAAGATTTTCATGATGGTCGTGCAAGCAATGGTGCTGGACCGCACAGGTGCGACAGCAGGTGCTGGCCTGAACCAGGCCAATGGAGACACATTGTAATGCGATTCGCTTTCCGATTCCGCTGGATTCCCTTCCTTGCCATGTTGTTGGTCGCCGGCATCGGACTTGCGCTTGGAGAATGGCAACGTGGCCGCGCCAACCAGAAGGACGATCTCGCCGCAACACTGAGCCAGCGCGCCGCACTCGAGCCGCTGGTGCTGCGCGGTGGCGACAAGTTGCCTGTGCTAGCGCAGGTGGAATTTCGCCGGGTGCTTGCATACGGGGAATTTATTGCCGGCTGGCCAGTCTATCTGGACAACCGGCCGCATGGCGGCGCGCCTGGCTTTTATCTGCTGATGCCGTTTCGTCTGGGCGAGTCCGGCCCTACCGTGCTGGTGTTGCGCGGCTGGTTGCCGCGCGACCCGCGTGATCGGTCACGATTGCCGCCGCTGGTCACGCCGCGCGGCCCGGTCACGATAGAAGGAACCCTGCGCCGACATCCGGGCCACGTCCTGCAACTGGGTGAGCCGGCAGCGATCAAGCCTGGCGCCATCGTGCAGAACCTGTCGCCTGCCGACTTTACGGCTGCCAGCGCGATGCCGGTGCTAAACCTTATAATCGAGCAGTCGCCAGGTGCCAACGGCGGCAACGCTGTCAATGATCCGTCCAGGGACGGACTGGTTCGCGACTGGCCCCAGCCGTCGTCCGGTGCTGACAAGCATCGTGGCTATGCATTCCAGTGGTACGCACTCGCTGCGACCGCTTTTCTGTTTTTTCTTGTCACAGGATTTCGACGTGGATCAAAGTAAGCCTCGCACACGCGGCACATGGACCTTGTGGGCCGTGATCGCAGTGTGCGCCGCACCACTGGTGCTTTCGTACATTACCTATTACCTGATCAAGCCCGAGAGCCGTAATAACTATGGCGCCCTGATCGATCCACGCCAGTACCCGATTCCGCCGTTGCAGGGGCGTTCGCTGGATGGCAAGCCCCTGGAACTCGATGCTTACAAGGGCAAATGGGTCATGCTGCAAGTCGACAGCGCAGACTGCCAGCAGGCTTGCAAGAAGAAACTTTATGACATGCGCCAGTTGCGCCTGACGCAGGGCAGGGAAATGGAACGCGTCGAACGGGTCTGGCTGATCACCGACGGCGCGCCGCTGGAAACCATGCTGATGCGTGAATACGATGGCACCCACATGCTGCGCGCGGATCCAGCACGCATTGCCAGCTGGCTGCCAGTCGAGCAAGGCACCAGCGCGAAAGATCACATCTACATGATCGACCCCCTGGGCAACCTGATGATGCGTTTTCCAAAAGATGCCGACCCGAACCGGATCAAGCGCGACCTCGGCCGCTTGCTAAAAGCTTCCAAGATCGGCTGACGCACCATGCTGCTGCAACTTGCACTCAAGGGTTTCCTGCTGGCGCTGTTGCCGCTGTCGGTCGTGTGGGCGTCGAAGGGCGCCGACAAGTATCGCAAGCTGGCCTGGGTGACGGTGTTCCTGACCTTTGACCTGATCATGTTCGGCGCTTTCACGCGGCTGACCGATTCGGGGCTGGGCTGCCCTGACTGGCCGGGTTGCTATGGCCAGTCCAATCCTTTCCTGGCGCATGAACAGATCAGCGCCGCACAGGCCGCCATGCCGACCGGTCCGGTCACCGTGGCCAAGGCGTGGATCGAAATGATCCATCGCTACCTGGCGATGGCGGTGGGCGTGCTGATCATTGCGCTATTGGTCGTGGCCTGGCGCAAGTGGCGGCAATCGGGACGCTCGGACGCCCGCTTCTCGCCGGCATTTCCCTTGCTGTTGCTGGCGTTTGTCTGCATCCAGGGCGCGTTTGGCGCCTGGACCGTGACCCTGAAGCTGCAACCGGCGATTGTCACCATGCATCTGCTGCTGGGAATGGGGCTGCTGGCCATGCTGGCCTGGCACGCATCGCGGCAGGATCCCGCGCCGATGCCGGTACCGGCCTACCAGGCACTGCGCCTGCCCGCCGCGATTGCGTTGTTGGTGGTCTTCATGCAGATCGGCCTGGGCGGCTGGGTCAGCACCAATTACGCCGCGCTGGCTTGTCCCGACTTTCCGCTGTGCCATGGCCAACTGGTGCCTGAGATGGACATGCGCAACGGATTCCATCTCTGGCGCGAACTTGGCAAGACGGCCGGCGGGGACTACCTGGCGGTCAGCGCCTTGACGGCGGTTCATTGGACCCACCGGGTTTTTGCATTGCTGGTGCTGGCGGTGGTTGGCGCCATGGCCTGGCGTGCCGCCCGGGTTCCCGGCTTGCGCCGCATGGCACTGGCAATCGCGGCGGTGCTGGCCACGCAAGTGCTGACCGGTATGCTGACCGTATTTTTCAACTGGCCGCTGGCACTGGCCGTGCTGCATAACGGTGGCGCCGCACTGATGGTCTTGCTGCTCGTCGTGCTAAACTTTCGGGTTACGGTCGGTTCTGCGCTTGGCGCTGGCCGACTGTCCGCGCGCCCCGCGCCCGTTTGACTCCCTGGTAATGTCTACACTGAGCATCCAACAAAATCGCATCGCCCAGTATTGGGCCCTGACCAAGCCGCGTGTAACGCAGCTTGCGGTGTTTTGCGCTGTGATCGGCATGTTCCTCGCCACGCCCGGTCTTCCCGACTGGAAGATTGTCCTTGCTGCAACGATCGGCATCTGGCTCTTGGCAGGCGCTGCTTTCGCCGTCAATTGCCTGGTCGAGCGCGAGATCGATGCGCGCATGGCGCGTACTGCCCGCCGTCCGATGGCGCGCGGCGAAATCACACCGGCACAGACCATCGTGTTTTCCGGCGCGATCGGCGGACTTGGCATGTGGGTGCTGTACAACTTCGTCAATCCGCTCACCATGTGGCTGACCTTTGCCACCTTTGTCGGCTATGCGGTCATTTACACCATCATCCTGAAGCCGGCCACGCCGCAAAATATCGTCATTGGCGGCCTGTCCGGCGCGATGCCGCCGGCCCTGGGCTGGGCGGCGATTGCCAACGATGTGCCGATGCAGGCATGGCTGCTGGTGCTGATCATCTTCATCTGGACGCCGCCGCACTTCTGGGCGCTGGCCCTGTATCGTCGTGACGACTATGCGCGCTCCGGTTTGCCAATGTTGCCGATTACGCATGGCATGCCATTCACCCAGTTTCATGTCTGGCTGTACACCATCGTGCTGGTGGCGACCTCGATGCTGCCTTTCGTGGTGCGCATGAGCGGCCTGATCTACCTGGTGTCGGCAGCGGTGCTGGGCGTGGTGTTCCTCTGGTATTCATGGCAGGTCTATCGGCATTACACCGACCTGATTGCACGCAAGACATTTACGTACTCGATCATTTACCTGTCGCTGCTGTTCGCCGCCTTGCTGGTCGATCATTACATACCACTCTGATGCCCAAGACTACATCCCGCTTGTTCACGCTGTGGTTTGCCCCATTGTTGGCGGCGATCCTGCTGCTTGCCGGTTGCGGCGAAAAAGGCGGCGACGCCAACCAGATGCTGCTGTCGCCGGTAAAGTCTTCTTTCAAGAATACCGACGTCACCGGCCTGGGTTATGCCCGCGACTTCAGCCTGACTGACCATAACGGCAAGTTGCGGCGGCTGGAAGATTTTCGTGGCAAGGCCGTGCTGATGTTCTTTGGCTATACGCAGTGCCCGGACGTCTGCCCCACCACCATGAGCGAGATGGCCGAAGTCATGAAGCAGCTCGGCCCGGACGCCGAGCGCTTGCAGGTGCTGTTCGTCACCGTCGATCCCGAGCGCGATACGGCGGCTGTGCTGCGCAATTATGTGCCCGGATTCGATCCGCGCTTCCTGGGCATGACCGGTGACATTGCTGCGCTGGACAAGGTTGCCAAGGAATTCCGCGTGTTCTACCAGAAAGTACCGGGCAAGCAGCCCGGCAGCTATACGATGGACCATACGGCCGGCAGCTATGTATTCGACGCCAAAGGGCGCATCCGCCTGTTCGTGCGGCACGGCCAGGGCGCCGAGCCGATCGCCCACGACATCAAGCAACTGCTGGCAAGCGGCGGCTGATCCGCTCCTCGCAGCCCCGGCCTGGGCGCTGCGTATCACAATCGACTTCCTGACCTGTTTTGACAGCAGTAGCGCCGCGCCGCATGCCTGGTCGCGGCGGCGTTGTCCTTGTGTTCGCCGGAATTGAAAAAGCCCACCCGGCTGGTCGCCGGGTGGGCTTCATTGCTTGATCCGCCTGGACGGAAGAGGGCTGGCTCAGAGGTAGGCTGCGAGCGAGCCTTTCATTTTTTTCAATGCCGACGATTCGATCTGCCGGATCCGCTCCGCCGATACGCCAAACTCGTCGGCGAGCTGGTGCAGCGTCGCGCCGGAGCCGTCGTCGTTGGCAAGCCAGCGCGCCTCGACGATGCGCCGCGAACGGGGATCGAGCTTCTCCAGCGCGGTTTCCAGCCCTTCCGATTGCAGCCGGTCGAACTGCCGTGCTTCCAGCACATGGGTCGGCTCGCTATTTTCGGAGGACAAGTAGGCAATCGGCGAAAACTTGTCATCCTCGTCATCGGTCGGCGATTCAAGCGCGATATCGCGTCCTGAAAGCCGGGTTTCCATTTCGATGACTTCTTCCCGCTTCACATTCAGCACACGGGCCAGCTCATCGACCTGGGCCGGTGTCATCGAGTCCAGCCCGACCTTGTGACTGCGCAGGTTGAAGAACAGCTTGCGCTGCGCCTTGGTGGTCGCCACCTTGACCAGACGCCAGTTTTTCAGGATGTACTCATGCATCTCGGCCTTGATCCAGTGCATCGCATAGGACACCAGCCGCACGCCCTGGTCCGGGTCGAAGCGCTTGACGGCCTTCATCAGGCCGATATTGCCTTCCTGGATCAGGTCGGCATGTGGCAAACCATAGCCGAGATAGCCACGGGCGATGGAGACCACCAGCCTCAGGTGGGACAGGATCAGCTTTTGGGCTGCATCGAGTTCATTGTTTTCGCGCAGTCGCCTGGCCAGGGAAATTTCTTCCTCGTGGGTCAGCATCGGCAATCTGTTTACCGCGGAAATGTACGCATCAATATTGCCAAGGTTGCCTGAGAAACCGAGTGCAAGCGGATTCCCGGCTACCGGCACCAGAGCATCAGTTGCAGACGATGAAGCCATAACGTTCTTCTCCTTGTTTGCGGATTCCTATGTTCGCGGACATTCGCATTGCATAGCAGCATACACAAACAATATTAGCACTCAAGGCGAGGGACTGCTAATTTGTTGTTCTATGCAAGTGATAGGGAGCATCTATGGGACGAATGGCTCGAATTGCATCCAGCCACTTTAGAGCATCCTGTCGCCCGGAAGTTGCGTTCGCTCAAAGCTGGAAGTGGCGAGTTCTGCCAGTTTTTTCGCTTCAGGTGGAGGATTGTTTCAAATGGCGGCGCACCGACATGCCGGCGCCGACATAGCCAAGCAGCATGCAGAGAACCAGCAGGCCCGCCGACTGCGCAGGTCCGAGAGGTAAAAGCTGGAATTCCGACCCGTACAGGCGCGCCAGCTCGGCCACGTTGCGGTTCAGGTAGGGAAGCAGGGCGGCGATTGCACCCAGCCCAAGCGCGCCGCTGAGCAGGCCCAGCAGCGCACCGGCGTAAAGGAAGGGACGGCTGACGAAAGTATCCGTTGCCCCGAACAGCCGGCAAATGTCGATCTCCTCGCGCTGGGTCAGTACTTGCAGCCGGACCGTATTGAATACCACCGCCACCACGACCACGCCGAGTGCAACAGCCGCCATCACCAAGGCCATGCGCAATAGCCGGACCAAGGCTGCCAGGCGGCTGATCCAGGCGGAATCGACTTGCACATGCTCCACCCCGTCCAGCTTGGCCAGGGCTGCCGCCAAACCTTCGGCGCGTTGCGCCGGCCGCCCCTCGTCGGACTGCGAGAGGCGAACCACGTAGGCGTCCGGCAGTGGGTTCTCCCCCAATACGGCAATGGTGTCCCCAATAGCAGTGCGGCTTTTCAGGCTGGTAAGCGCCTGCTCACGTGAAATGAATTCAATCCCCGCCTGCGGATCCACCTCCAGTGCCAGGCGTCGTATGCCTGCGCTTGCTGCCTGGCCCTTGGCTTGTTTGGCGCCAGGAGCGAGGAACACCGTGATTTCCGGGTCGGCGGCCAGTTGCCGGGTGACGGGCACCAAATTGTCGAGCAGCGTCAGTCCGGCGAAGGGCAGTGCCAGCACAGCCGCAATCACGACGGCGTTGAACAGGAAACTGCCCGCCGTATACCTGGCGCGGCGGCAAGCGTCCCCAAACGCTGTGGCGTGCTGGCGCAACCAGGCACTCATGCGGCGCCCGGCGCGTGGTGCACGATCCGGCCCTGGTCGAGTTCCACCATGCGGTCGCCTGCGTTGAGGAAATGCCGGTCATGGGTGGCAACCAGGCAAGTCACGCCGGCGCGGTTGAAATCACGCAGCAAGTCCAGTACGCCCAGCGCCGCCACCCGATCCAGGTTGGCGGTTGGTTCATCGGCGAGGATGATTTGCGGCTGGTGCACGATCGCCCGGGCAATCGTGGCGCGCTGTTGCTCTCCGCCCGACAGTGTTGCCGGTGCGTGCCCGGCCTTGTGCGTGAGGCCGACTTTTTCCAGCGCAGCCAGTGCGCGCTTGCTGGCTTCGGCGCGACTGGTGCCGGTGACCAGCAGTGGCAACATGACATTGGCAGCGACGGAGCGATCCGGCAGCAAGCGCTGTTGCTGGAAAATAAGTCCGAGCTTGCGGCGCAGGTAGGGCAGCGCCGCTGGTCGCAGTTGGCCGATGTCCTGGGCGCCGACCAGGACCGCGCCGCTGCTGGGTTTTTCGATTGCCGCAATCAGCTTGAGCAGGGTCGACTTGCCGGCGCCGGACGGGCCGGTCAGGAACAGCAGTTCGCCACTGGCGACTTGCAGGTTCACACCCGCCAGCGCAGCGGCGCTGCCGGGATAGTCCTTGGATACGTTGTCGAAATTGATCATGCCCATGCCTTTGGTCAGCCGAGCAATGCGTCGGCGAATTCCCTGGCATTGAACGGCTGCAGGTCCTCGATCTGCTCTCCGACACCGATGAAATAGACCGGCACCGGCCGCGCTTTCACGATGGCGGCCAGCACGCCGCCCTTGGCGGTGCCGTCGAGCTTGGTGACCACCAGACCGGTCAGCGACAGCACATCGTCGAAAGCCTTGACCTGGGCTACCGCGTTCTGGCCGGTATTGCCATCGATGACCAGCAGTATTTCATGCGGCGCCGACTCCATGCCCTTGCCAATTACGCGGCGCACCTTGCGCAGCTCTTCCATCAGGTGCAACTGCGTCGGCAGCCGCCCGGCAGTATCGACCATCACGACGTCGATCGAGCGGGCAATGGCGGCCTGCACGGCGTCGAAGGCAACGGCAGCCGGGTCGCCGGACTGCTGGGAAATGACGTGCACATTATTGCGCTCGCCCCAGATCGTCAATTGCTCGCGGGCGGCGGCTCGGAAAGTATCGCCGGCTGCCAGCAGCACGCTTTGCCCATGCGACTGCAAATGCTTGGCCAGCTTGCCGATCGTGGTGGTCTTGCCCGCGCCATTGACGCCGGCAATCATCATGACCATCGGCTTGTGCCGTCCGAGCACCAGCGGCTTTTCCAGGGGCGTGAGCAGTTCCACGATCAGGTCGCGCAAGGCGGTTTTCACTTGCGCGGCGTCGGTCAGTTTTTGCTCCTTGACGCGCTTTTTCAGGCTGTCGAGCAAGGATTGCGTGGCCTCGACGCCGGCGTCGGCCATCAACAGCGCGGTTTCGAGTTCGTCGTACAGATCGTCGTCGATGCGGGCGCCGATAAAAAGCGTGGTCAGGCTGGACGATGTCTTGGACAGCCCGGTTTTCAGGCGCGTGAACCAGGATTTTTTCTGTTGCTCGCTGGTCGCAACGGGAACGATCTCTTCCTGCGGCGTGCTGTCGATGGCTTCGGCGGCGAGCGGCAAGGGCGAGCCCGCTGCGGGTATCGTCGTTTCCGGCGCGCGCGCAGGGGATGGCGCTGGCAATGGAGCCGGCATCGGGGCTTCTGCGGCTGGCGCGGAAGCCGGCGCCTGTTCCTGCGGCGGCGGCTCTTTGGGTTTTTTCTTGAAGAAACTAAACATCAGTCGCGTAGTGGGATTGAAGTGCGTCGGGCGACGTTGGGAACAAGCGGCTAGAATCGACGCTTTGTCGCGGTTGCCAGCTTGCTGTCATCGCATGCCGCCGGCACTAGCGGGTCGTTGGCACGCGATTGTCGGCAAGCAAGCTGCCGCGCAGGAACTGTCGCGCCATTTTACCAGAGTGAGGTCATGAGAAATTCTGCTGCTCCGTTGCTCCCCGCGATCCTGTCCAGGCATCACCCCCGGCAGTCGGCCCAGGCGCTTGCGCCATCGCCGCATCCCGGCATGCTGATGTTGACCAATGCGCTGCTGTTTTTGTTGTTGCTGGCTTGCAGCCTGGCTGCAAGCGCTGCACCGGCGGCTGAATTCACCTTGAAAAATGGCATGAAAGTGATCGTCAAGGAAGACCATCGGGCGCCGACTGTGGCGCACATGGTGTGGTACCGGATTGGCGGGATGGATGAGGTCAATGGCACCACCGGCGTGGCCCATGCGCTGGAGCACATGATGTTCAAGGGAACCAAGAAGCTCAAGCCGGGCGAATTCAGCGAACGCGTGGCAGCACTCGGCGGCCGCGAGAACGCCTTCACCAGCAGGGACTACACCGCGTACTTCCAGCAGATCGAGAAATCGCGACTGCCCGACATGATGGCGCTGGAAGCGGACCGGATGGCCAACCTGCGCTTCACCAAGGCCGAATTCGAGCAAGAGATCAAGGTGGTGATGGAGGAGCGCCGCTGGCGCACCGAGGACAAGCCGATCCAGAAAGTCTACGAAGCCCTGCATGCGGTTGCCTGGAGCGCCCATCCTTATCGGCACCCGGTGGTTGGCTGGATGAATGATTTGCAGAACATGACCGTCGAAGATGCGCGGGCCTGGCATGACAGGTTCTACGCGCCGAACAATGCGGTCATGGTCGTGACTGGCGACGTCGTCCCCGAGGAGGTGCGCCGGCTGGCGGAAAAATACTTCGGCGGCATCAAGCGCAAGCCGGTTCCGGTCACCAAGCCGCAACTGGAGCCTGCGCAACAGGGCTTGCGGCGCGTGACCATCAAGGCGCCGGCCGAAAATCCTTATGTGGCACTGGCGTTCAAGGTTCCCAAGCTGGCCGATGTGGAAAAGGATGACGAAGCGCTGGCGCTGGACGTGCTGGCGACCATCCTTGACGGCTATGACAATGCCCGCCTGAGCGCGCAACTGGTGCGCACGCAACGGGTCGCCAATTCCGCCGGTGCATCGTATGACGCCATCGCCCGCGGCCCGGTGCTGTTCATCCTGGACGGTGTGCCGGCTCAGGGCACGACGACCGAGCAGCTGGAAAAACTGCTGCGCGCAGAAGTCGAGCGCGTGGCGCGCGAAGGCGTTTCCGAGTCTGAACTAAAGCGCGTCAAGACGCAGCTCATTGCCAGCCAGATCTACAAGCGCGACTCGATTTTTGGTCAGGCGATGGAGATCGGCACCATGGAAATGAGCGGTGTTTCCCACCGCCTGCTCGACCGCCTGATCGAGCGGCTGGGCCAGGTCAGCGCGTCCCAGGTGCAGGCGGTTGCCAGCAAATATTTTGGCGATGATGCATTGACGATCGCCACCCTGGTTCCCCTGCCGCTGTCGCAAAAGCCCGCCGCGCCGCCTGCCGGCCTGCGGCACTGATGCGATCGCTTTGCGCCCCATGCCTGCCACTACGCACTTGCTGGCATTCGCTGGCACATGCTGAATTTTTAAGGTCTGCCCCATGTTGAAATATCTTGTACTTGTTCTGGCGTTCACGGCTTCTGGCGCGGCCAACGCCGCCCTGAAGATCCAGAGCTGGACGCTGCCGACCGGCGTGCGCGTTTATTTCGTCGAAAACCATTCGATCCCGGTGCTCGATGTCAGCGTCGAGTTCGACGCCGGCGCGCGTCGCGACCCGGCTGGCAAATCGGGCGTCGCCAGCATGACCAATGCCATGCTGGCGCGCGGACTGCGCGAAGAAAAACTGGCCGACGGCAGCATCGAGCCGGCCGTGGCCGAGGCGCAGATTTCGGATGGCTTTGCCGATATAGCCGCCCAGCGCGGCGGCGGGGCCAGCATGGACCGTGCGGGCGCGACATTGCGAACCTTGTCCAGCAACGAAGAACGCGATCGCGCGGTGGCCCTGCTGGCGCGCGTGCTCGCCCAGCCGGCCTTTCCGCAGAGCCTGTTCGACCGCGACAAGGCGCGCAACCTGTCCGCAATCCGGGAAGAGCTGACCAAACCCGAGGCGATTGCCGGCAAGGCGTTCTGGAAGCTGCTTTACCAGGATCACCCTTACGCCCAGCAAGAGACCGTGGAATCGGTCGGCGCCATACAGCGCGATGACCTGCTTGAATTCCATCGCCGGCATTACGTCGCCAATCGCGCCGTGGTGGCGCTGATCGGGGACATCACGCGGGAGCAGGCAGATGCCATCGCCCGCGAACTGACCCGCCGCCTGCCGCAGGGAACGCCGCTGCCGGCGTTTCCCGCCGTGCAAAAAGCCGTGGGCGCCGAGCAGCGCATTCCGCATCCGGCATCACAGTCGCATATCTTGCTCGGCACGCCTGCGCTGGCCCGCAGCGACCCGGATTTTTTCCCGCTGACGGTGGGCAATTACGTACTGGGTGGCGGCGGTTTCGTTTCGCGCCTGACGCGCGAAGTGCGGGAGAAGCGCGGACTGGCCTATAGCGTGTACAGCTATTTCAATCCGCTGGCGCAGGCCGGCCCTTTCCAGGCCGGGCTGCAGACGCAAAAGGCGCGCACCGACGATGCGCTCAAGCTGGTGCGCGAAACCATCGCCGCCTACCTGCGCGATGGTCCGACCGAGCAAGAGCTCAAGGCAGCAAAATCGAACCTGATCGGCGGCTTTCCGCTGCGCATCGACAATAACCGCAAGATCCTCGACAACGTGGCGATGATCGGTTTCTACCAAATGCCACTGGACTATCTGGATACCTGGACCGCTATGGTCGCCAAAGTGACGGTGGCCGACATCCGCGCCGCATTCAACCGCAAGCTGGGGGCCAATGCGCTGTCCACAGTGATCGTCGGCGCACCGCAGTGACGGCGGGTACATGAAGGCGCGCCGCAGCACCCTCAGCAGCGCGCCGCGCCAGGTGCGCATCATCGGCGGCCAATGGAAAAGGACGCCATTGCCGGTGGTGTCGGTAGAAGGTTTGCGGCCGACGCCGGATCGCGTGCGGGAAACGGTATTCAACTGGCTGAACCATCTGATCGACGGCCGATGGCAAGACAAGCTTGTGCTCGATCTTTTTGCCGGCACCGGCGCGCTCGGTTTTGAAGCCGCCAGCCGCGGCGCGCAGAAGGTCGTGATGGTCGAGACCGCCGGCCCGGCGCTGCGTGTGCTGGAGCAGGTCAAGGACAAGCTCGACGCCGGCCAGGTCAGCATCCTGAAGACTGATGCACTGCGGTATGTGCGCTCGGCTGCGGCGGCCAGCTATGACGTGATCTTCCTTGACCCGCCCTATTCGCTGGAACTGCTGCCGGCATTGTTGCCGGCATGCGCGCGCCTACTTAAGCCGGGCGGCTTGGTATATGCTGAATCGGACAAGGCTTTCCCGCAACATGCCGGAAGCTGGATGGACGGCTGGGAAGTGGTCAGGAGTGACGGGGCGGGTGCAGTCTGCTTCTACTTGCTGCACTGCATTAAAGTGGCATAATGCGCGTTCGATCAAGGAGCAGACATGGTTACAGCCGTTTATCCCGGAACGTTCGACCCACTCACGCGAGGGCATGAGGATCTGGTGCGCCGCGCCTCCGGACTGTTTGACAAACTCGTGGTTGGCGTCGCCGACAGCAAGAACAAGAAACCCTTCTTCACACTCGAAGAACGGCTGACGATCGCCAATGAAGTCCTTGGCCATTATCCGAACGTGCAGGTCGAGAGCTTTTCCGGACTGCTGAAGGATTTCGTGCGCAAGCATGAAGCGCGCGTGATCGTACGTGGCCTGCGGGCAGTTTCCGACTTCGAATACGAATTCCAGATGGCCGGCATGAACCGTTACCTGTTGCCCGACGTGGAAACCTTGTTCCTGACGCCATCGGACCAATATCAGTTCATATCGGGCACCATCGTCCGCGAAATTGCGATCTTCGGTGGCGACGTGTCGAAGTTCGTTTTCCCGTCGGTGGATCGCTGGCTGCAGGCAAAAGTCAAGGCGCTGGAAAAATAAGGCGGCTCAGCATGGCCCTGATGATCACGGACGAATGTATCAATTGCGACGTATGCGAGCCCGAGTGCCCGAACGACGCAATTTTTTTGGGTCCGCAGATTTACCAGATCGACGCCACACGCTGTACCGAATGCGTCGGGCACTTCAGCGAGCCGCAATGCCAGCAGGTGTGCCCGGTTGCCTGCATCCCGTTCAATCCGGAATGGCGGGAATCGCAGGACCAACTGCAAGCCAAATACGAGCGCTTGCAGCAAGCGCTTGAGGGCGCCGGGCCGGACTAAGCTGGTTTTGCTTGGCTGTCCGTGAACGCCAGTTCAAGCGCCGCTTCCTGCCCCACACGGATGACCGTGTTTTCACCGCCCACCACGATGGCGTTCATCCCGAACGCAATCCCGCCGTCCAGGCGCGCATCGGCGCGGTAAGTACGCAGGATGTCCAGCGGATCCGGGCCGACTTCCCCGGTTTTCTGGTCCACCGAAGGCATATTGCAGCGCGGGCAGGGTTTTACGGGGCGCATGACAAGCTCGCCGGCCGAGATCGCCGTGGCGAAATCTTCTTCGAAGGCCCCCACTCCCTTGATCACGACGTTTGGCCGGAAGCGCTCCATCGGCAGCGGCTGCCGCTGCCCGGCCGTCAGTTTTTCATTCAGGTCGGCCAGCGATTCTTCAGAAATCACCAACAATGGATAGCCGTCGGCAAACAGGGTGGGCGCATCGACGCCGCCAGTCCATTTGGCATCGGCCAGCCGATCTGCCGACGGGTGGAAGCGGGCCAGCCGGCATGGCGTACCCAGCACATTGCTGAACCAGGCTGCGCTGGTTTCGTCGCAATCGTAGGCAAGCACGCGGTCGTTCCAGACCCGGACTTCAATGGTCTTCTCATCTTCCGGCGCTGGCAGGTCGAGCGGAATATATAAAGGCAGCATGCCCGGCGCCCGTACTTCCAGCGCATCCAGCCTCACCCTGGGACGGATGGTCGCCATTTGCGGGAATTCGCGCTGCGTCAGGAAGTTGCCATCCAGATCGACAATCATCCATTCCCGGTCGTAGATCTGCTCATGGACCAATCCTGCGGCAGTGACGGTTGCCTCGCGCAGGCTGATGCCGGCGCAGGATTTTATCGGGTACAGGACAAGCTCAGTGATGATCGGCATACCGGGAAAGTTTAGCAATGGGTCGCTACATTTTAGCAGTGGATGCCGTACGGCAATAAAAAAAGCCCGCTGGCTTTTCAGTCAGCGGGCTAATCCACCCGTGGAGGGAGGAGGAGACAAATCCACTATAGCCGGCTTTCTGCTGCACTGCAACAGAGAATATGGGGTAGGGGGCGAATCCGTGGCAAATTTGCGAGGGATGCCGGCCGGCCCGACCAGGCCTGTGGGAAATCGCATTCGTATTTGTTGGCCGGTTGATCTGGAGCAACGAGCTCGGAAAGCGCGCCGCTTAAGCTGAAAGTGCAACTCCGAGAGAAGGAAGCGATTGCGCCGGGCCCGTAAAGCCCGGTGCTTTTTTTTATGCGCTCACCGTGCCGTCAAAGCGGCCGGCGCAGATCCGGCGCCAGGCTAAGGATCGTCCCTTCCTTGATTTCCTGTAACTGCCGGAACATGAAATCGCGCAGGCTCTCGCCGGCCGGCGACAGGCTGCGGCTTTGGCGCCGCAGGAAAAACAGTCCGCGATGCAGCGTCGGCTTGCGGATTGGCCGGAAACAGAAATCCTTCACTTTGCTCGAGTAGGCAGCGATGCCGGGCAGGATCGCAATGCCGGCGCCGCTTTCAACCAGCGCAAACAGCGACGACACGCTCGACACCTCGTACATCGGCTTTGGAATGATGGACGCAAAGTGCGAGTCGTCCAGCATGGCGACAATGCCCGCCCCGAACGGCAGCGAGGCCATCGGATAGCGATGCAACTCAGGCCAGGCCGGGTCCCGCTTCATCAGGGCCACAGGATGGTCGCGCCGGCACAAGACCCCCATCCGGTCCTTCAACAGCAGGCGCGCATCGATGTCATTGACCGCGCCTAACATCGTGGCAATGCCGAAATCGACTTCGCCCGTCAGCACGCGCTTGACCAGGCTGTCGGCCGTGTCTTCGATGACCCGTACCGAAATCCCTGGATACTGCTTCGACAGTGCCGCAATCGCCGGCGCCAGCACCACATCGATGAACGAGGCGTTCGACCCGACCACCACCGAGCCGCGCTGACTGCTGGCAAATGCATGCAGGTCGTCGATTCCGCGCGTGAGCTCATCGAGCAGGCGCAGCGCCACTGGCAGGAAACGCCGTCCCTGCGCGGTCAGCTCCACCGATCGCGTGGTGCGATCGAACAGTTGCGCATTGACCGCCGCCTCCAGCGACTGGATCGCGATGGTCAGTGCAGATTGCGATACGCGCAGCTTGCTGGCAGCCCGGGTAAAGCTTTTCTCGTCTGCCACTGCAACGAATCCGCGGATCTGCTTGGTGGTGACATCCTTGTGCATTGCGAAAAACGAAATAATCGTTCCGAATATTGAATTGGACAGGATTGTGACGTATTTGTACGCTGTAATCCCGGCAGGTCAGAAAAATCACAGGAGACGAGGATGAAGCGGTTGTCTTTTTTCGGAGCGGCGCTGGCGTCGTTGCTGGCACTCGCTCCGGCGGCAGGAAATGCACAAGCTTACCCAAACAAGCCGATCAAGCTGATCGTCGGTTATCCGCCCGGTGGCAACCTCGACATCATCGCCCGCGTGGTTGGCCAACGCTTGTCGGAGCAGATCGGGCAAGCGGTCCTGATCGAGAACAAGCCGGGTGCGGATGCGCGCATTGCCTCGCAGTACGTCGCCGCTTCGCCGGCGGACGGCTACACCTTGCTGGTCGGCGCCACCGGCCAGATGGTCTATAACCCGGCCCTGCATTCGACCCTGGGCTACGACCCGGTGAAGGACTTCGTGCCGATCACCCTGCTGGGCAGCACGCCATTGCTGTTCGCCGTGAATGCCAAATCGCCGATCAACTCGGTCAAGGACCTGATCGCCGCGGCCCAGGCAAAACCGGGCGAGCTGTTCTATTCATGGGGCGCCACACCCTTTTACGCGGCCGGTGAATTGTTCAAGACGATGGCCAAGGTCCAGCTCAGCAATGTGCCCTACAAGGGCAATGTCGGCGCCGTGAATGCAGCGCTTGCCGGCGACGTGGCCGTTGTGGTTGCCGACGTGCCTACCACGCTGTCGCAAATCCAGGGCGGCAAACTGCGGCCGATCGCCATTACCGGCGCCGAGCGGACCAAGTACCTTCCCGATACGCCGACCATGATCGAATCGGGCATCAACTTCCACAGCGTGAGCTGGACCGGTCTGTTTGCGCCTGCCGGCACGCCGCCGGCCGTCATCGACAAGCTGTATGCGACGCTGGCAGCCATCCTGAAGTCCGATGGCATGAAAGAGCAGCTGGCGCGCGTCAGTTTTGATTCCACCGGTTCCGGCATGCCGTCGGCAGAGTTTGGCGCCATGCACCAAAGGGAATTGACCCGGTGGACCAGGACGCTGAAGGAATTGAATATCCGCGCAAACTGATGCGAACGCCAATTTCAAGCAGCCCGACAACCTGAATCATTGGAGAGAGCATGAACTCCCAGGCAAGACAAGAAGCCGTCATTGGCAAGAAAGTGATCGACCCCGCCGACTGGATCGGCGACGACCTGAAGGCCGACCAGCGCTGGATAATCAATCTTACCGAGGATGATCTGGACGCCATGCTCGCCGTGGCGAAGACCATCAGGAGCAAGATTGGCGACGACCCGAACGCGCTGATGGCGCTCCCCGCCGAGGCTTTCGATTTCGGCGCGTTCTCCGAAAAGATAAAGGCCATCAAGGCCGAGCTGAAAGACGGGCTGGGCGCAGTCCTGGTTCGCGGCCTGTCGCTGGACAAGATCGACCCGATCGATGCGGCGTCGATCTACTGGGGGCTGGGACGACATTTGGGAACCGCCTGTTCCAACAATGCCGAAGGCGACGTCTTCGGCCATGTGACCGATACCGGCAAGACCCAGCGTGACGCCAAGAGCCGCGGTTACCAGACCCGCGAGGAAATGGCGTTTCACTGCGACCAGAGCTCAATCGTCGGACTGCTCTGCGTGCGTACGCCGCAGTCCGGTGGCGTCTCCAAGATCACCAGTTCAATCGCCCTGCACAACACCATGCTGGCGCGTTCGCCCGAGAGCGTGAAGATCATGAGCGAACCCTTCTACTGGACCAAGCACGGCGAGATGAATGAAGGCGAAGACGGGTTTTACCAAAGCCCGGTGTTCAACTTTTTGGATGGCAAGCTCTGTACCTCGCTGGGGCCCACGCACATCCGCAAAGGGCATGATTTCCCGGAAGTGCCGGACCTGACGCCAGCGCAACTGCACGCCCTGGCACTGGCCAAGGAAATCGCCGAAGAGCAGCACTACGGCATGCTGCTGCAACGGGGCGACATGCAGTTCCTGAACAATTCGGTCGTATTGCATACGCGCACCGAGTACCAGGACTGGCCCGAGCCCGGGCGCAAGCGCCTGCTGTGGCGCTTGTGGCTGGTCGATCCGGCCATCCGGCCCCTGACGCCGTATATCAAACAATGGGGTGCAGGAGTCAAGGTGACGGCGACCAAGGAGCGCATCGTACTTTGACCAGCAGCGCAGGGAGGGCGGTTGCGCGCTCCTTGCGCTGGATATAGCTGGATATAATGCCTGCCTTGAATGATCGCAAACCCAGACTCATCATAAGGCGCGGAAACGGCATGGATATCCAGTTATGGTTGAAGGAATTCAGCAGCGATGCCGTGGCCATCGCCTTGAGTGTGGCGCTGATCGCTGGCTATTACTTCCGGCTATGGCGACAGGTCGGCCGTGATCCAACCTACACCATTCATGGCGTCAACCAGCTTGCCCGGACGCTGTGGGTGGCCAATGTCATGCGCAATCCGGCCAAGGATGTGATGGCGGTGCAGACCCTGCGCAATTTCATCATGGGCGCCAGCCTGATGGCTTCGACGGCGACCTTGCTGATCATCGGCACGCTGACGCTATCCGGGCAAGCGGAAAGCATCTCCAATAGCTGGCACGTGCTCAACGCCGGCGGCACGCATGCGGCCGAGCTGTGGATTACGAAGGTGCTTTGCCTGCTGATCGACTTTATCGTCGCGTTCTTCGCTTTCGTGATGTCCGTGCGCCTGACAAATCACGTCGTTTTCATGATCAACACACCGGAGTCCGGTGCGCACCATCTGCTCTCGCCGGAAGCAGTGGCAAGGCGCCTGAACCGGGCGGGCAATATGTTTACCGTCGGCCTGCGCGCTTTTTTCTTTGCGGTGCCGCTGGTGTTCTGGCTGTTCGGGCCGGTATTCCTGGTGCTGGCCACGGTCGGACTGGTCTTGACGCTGCACCAGCTTGACCGCAGCGATCCGGCGCCGCGGGAAGCATTGCCGGATCGGTAGAATTGGCGAATGGCACTGACCAGACTCCATCGCCGGATCGCCGCTTTACTGGCCTGCCTTGCCGTCCTGCTCGCGGCGCTGGCCCCGTCCGTGTCGTCTGCCTTCGCTCAAGCGCCTGCGCAACTGCGCCTTTCCGCCGGCGATGGACCCGGTATGGAATTCTGCAGCGCCGACACTTCAGCTACCGGCAAGCATAGCGCCGCCCCGTCACGATCCGGCAGCGACCACGGGCTGCACTTCGAGCAGTGCCCATTCTGCTTCACGCATGCCGGCTCGTTTGCACTGCCCCCGTCCGCTTCATTCTTCGTGCCGCTGCTGACAGCGCAGGCCAACTTCCCGGCGCTCTTCTATCAGTCCAATAGACCATTATTTGCCTGGTCCAAAGCGCAGCCTCGCGCACCGCCTTTCAATTCCTGGTTTGCACCTCGCATCTGACGCCGATTGGCCGACAAGGCCGTCGGCTGTCCTTCTTTAGCGCATCTCCTGCCAGCCACTGCCTGGCAGAGGGCGAATCACAGGAATCATGAAATGACCTTCTGCAAATTCATTGCGGCGTTCACTGCCGCCGCATTGCCTGTTGCCGCATACGCCAGTTGTGGCGCCGCAACCTGCTCGGTTAACTCCGGATGGACGGCGGAAAACGCCGCCACGGAAACCGGCTCCGCTTTCGAACTGCGTTACGAGTACATCGACCAGAGCCAGCCACGCAGCGGCTCATCGCGCGTTGGCGTGGGTGAAATTCGTCGTCACCACGATGAAGTCAGTACAACGAACCAGAGCTTCATTGCCAGCTACAGCAAGATGTTTTCTTCCGGCTGGGGCATCTCCTTGGTAGCGCCGCTGGTTTCGCGCGACCACCAGCACGTTCACAATCATGGTGGCGCCAGGATTACCGACAGATGGAATTTCACCGAGCTTGGCGATGCCCGCGTGATAGGGCGCTACCAACGGCCTTTGGAGGGGAATTTTTCAGCGCCGGCTACTGCAGGCGTCAGTTTTGGCATGAAGCTGCCCACCGGCAGCACGACTGTCGCCAATGGCGCAGGCAATGTCGCCGAACGCAGCCTGCAGCCAGGAACAGGAACAAGCGACGCCATCATCGGCGCCTACTACCACCAGAAACTGCCCAAACAGGACGCATCCTGGTTTGCCCAGGCGCAGTACCAGCGCGCGCTGAACAGCAATGCAAACTACCGGCCGGGTGCTGTACTTGGCATGGATGTGGGACTGCGAAAAAGCCTGGGCGAGCGCGTGGCAGGTTTGCTGCAGTTGAACGTCGTGACCCGACAGCGCGACGGCGGCACCGCCGCCGAGCCGGCGGACAGCGGCGGACGTTCTGTGTTCCTGAGTCCAGGCCTGGCGTATGCACTGGGGGAGGGCTTGCAGGTGGTGGGTTTCTACCAGCAGCCGCTGTACCAATACGTGAATGGCGTGCAGCTCACCATGCGTCGCGCGGTCGTGCTGGGGCTCAGCGGACGGTTTTAATGTGAGGCTGCGCACCCATTGGCGCTTTCAATTGGCTAATGGGGTGGAGTGGGGTACGAAGTCACTGTGTTGTCATCCCGCGTAAGCAGGTGCATCAGCTTGGGATGAATGAACAACTTTTCGCGCCCCACGGCCCTTTCTTCCAGCACACCGATATCCACCAGTTGCTTCAGGTAGCGGGAGGCAGCTTGCCTGCCAGCGATGTCTTTCTCAACCAGGTTCTGTATGCGGCAATAGGGCAGGTCGAAAATCATGTCCACCAGTTCACGGCTATAGATTTTTGGCGCTGCCTGCTTCACATGCGCAACGGTCAGTACGGACAGGGTGCGGATTGCGGAAATCTTGGCGCTGGTCCAGCGCGCAGTATCCTCGACACCCTTGAGCAGATAGACAATCCACGGCTCCCATGCCTGGCTGCGCGTTACTTCAAGCAGCAGGCGGTAATACTCGGCCTTGTTCTGGATGATGTAGCGGCTGAGATAAAGAATCGGCAACGTCAGCAGGTCTTCCTGAATCAGGTACAGGCTATTGAGCACCCGCCCGGTCCGGCCATTGCCATCGGTGAAGGGGTGGATCGCCTCGAACTGGTAATGCCCGACGGCCATGCGAATGAGCGGATCGATATCCCGCTCTTCGTTCAGATAGCGTTCCCAGTTGGCCAATTTGGACCGCAACAGGTCCTCTCCGACGGGCGGGGTGTAGATCACTTCTCCGCTGGTCTGGTTGGCGAGTGCCGTCCCCGGTATGCGTCGCACCTGCATCTCGATACCCTTGATGCGCGTGCAGACTTGTTCAGCGGTGCGTGTGTTCAGTGGCGTGCGTCTGAGCGCCCGGAACCCTTCCAGTAACGCGCTGCTGTGGCGCAATGCCTCGCGCGTGGCGGCGTCGGCATGCTCGCCCGCGCTCTGAAACTGAAACAGCCGGTCGGTGGTGGTGACGATGTTCTCGATTTCGGAACTCGCCTGCGCTTCGAGTAGCGGCAGGGCGTTGATCAGCACCCCCTGGTTGGGGATCAGCTCGGCCGCCTGTTTCAGTTCGGCCAGCGCCGCACGCGCGGTAATGCATTGCTTGAGCACCGTGCGCGTCTCCAACTCGGTCGTTGGCGGCAAGGCAGGCAAGTCGTTGTAAGGCTGGTCTGGACGCCAGGCCGACATGGTTTAATATTTGAATTTTTGCGACATGACGCCAGTTTATGTCGCTTGCGGCGACAGGTCAATTGAATGTGTCGCAATTTTTGCGTTTTGGCGACATAACTGGTCCGGGCTTCGATTCCGGAGCGGAATCTGAAATAGACGGCACCCAGCACGCGAACAGTCAGTTATCCGGAAATTCCGGATAACTGCTGCGGCTTCCTCCCGAAAAAGGCAGCCCGCCCACTGATGTGGGGAGGCTGGCGGCACCACATCAGTTGCAAATCAGACGTTGAACAAGAAGTTCAACACATCCCCATCCTTCACCACATACTCTTTCCCCTCGGCGCGCATCTTGCCCGCTTCCTTGGCGCCTTGTTCACCCTTGTACGTAATGAAGTCGTCGAACGCAATGGTCTGCGCGCGGATGAAGCCGCGTTCAAAGTCCGTATGGATGACGCCGGCTGCCTGTGGTGCGGTGTCGCCCTGGTGGATGGTCCACGCCCGCACTTCTTTTACGCCGGCCGTGAAATAGGTTTGCAGGCCGAGCAGCTTGTAGGCGGCGCGGATCAGGCGGTTCAGGCCGGCTTCCTGCAGGCCCATGTCGGTAAGGAAGGCTTGCTTGTCCTCGTCGTCGAGGTCGGCAATCTCGGCTTCCATTGACGCGCAGATGGCGACCATCGGTGCGCCTTGCGACTCGGCATAGGTAGCCAACTGGTCCAGCAAGGGATTGTCGGTGAAGCCGCTGTCGGAGACGTTGGCGACATACATCGCCGGCTTGGCGGTGATCAGGCACAGTGGCTTGATCAGCGCCAATTCTTCTTCATCCAGGCCGAGTGAACGCACTGGTTTGGCTTCATTCAGATGCGGCGTGATGCGCTCCAGCACCGTGACCAGCTTGAGCGCGTCCTTGTCGCCGGAGCGGCCTTTCTTTTGTTCGCGGTGCAGCGCTTTTTCCACCGTGCCCAGGTCGGCCAGCGCCAGCTCGGTCTGGATCACTTCGATATCGTCGAGCGGGCTCACGCGCCCGGCGACGTGGATCACGTTGTCATCGACAAAACAGCGCACCACATTGACGATGGCGTCGGTCTCGCGCACATGGGCCAGGAACTGGTTGCCCAGGCCTTCGCCCTTGGAAGCGCCGGCGACCAGGCCGGCGATGTCGACGAACTCGACCGTGGCAGGCACTACCCGTTCAGGCTTGACGATGGCCGACAGCGCATCGAGCCTGGGGTCTGGCACTTCGACGATGCCGACATTGGGCTCGATCGTGCAGAACGGATAATTTTCGGCGGCGATGCCGGCTTTGGTCAGCGCGTTGAACAGAGTGGACTTGCCAACATTGGGCAGGCCGACGATGCCGCATTTGAGACTCATGGGATTCCTTTGAAATCAGTGCACCTGCAAGGCCCGGCGGGATTGGCTGGCTACGGGACAGTGCGGGAAATTACGGCAGGAAGGCGACGGCGCGAAACGCGCGCGCGAGTTGATTGCCGGGAAAGGCGGTATTGTACCTCTGCACCCGTTGCTTCTCCAGCGTGCCGGCCTTGTTCCTGACTTCATGCCTGGTTTTGGGCCCGGCGTTGCAGATGGACTGACATCCGCAAGCGTGCTCAGGCCGGCAGGCCCGCCAGCATCTCCAGCAGGCGCGGGCCGATGTCATTGTTGGCTTGTTCCGGTGTGCACCGGCTGACGTGCATGGCGCAGTTGAACACCACGATCCTGCCATTCACCCGGTGCGGATAGGGTGCGGCGACCGCCACGATTTCCGGCCGCAAATCGCCGAACGAGGCGCAAAAACCCATGTCGCGATATTGCGCCATTCCCAGCAGCAGGTTCTTTTCGTGCTGCTCCCATTGCGCCGGCTCCTTGATCCGGATTTCATTGATTGCCGCTTGCCTTTCCTGCGCGTCGCAGGCCGCCAGCCACGCCCAGCCGATTGCCGTGGCCGCAATCGGGTACGACAGGCCAATGTCGGCCGTGCGTGAGGACCGCGCCCGGCGGCTGCGGCTGGATTCAATGAAAACAATATTGAGCCGGTCGCGGATTCCCATCGACACCGACGCGCGGGCGTAATCCGCCAGCGCATTCATGGCAGGGCGCGCATCTTGCCGCAGGCGCATGTTCGCCAACAGCGGATAACCCAGCGATACGGTGGCCGAACCAAGCTCGAAACGCGCCGAGCCGCTTGCCTGGCGCAGGTAGCCGAGCTGGCACAGCGTATAGGTCAGGCGCGACACGGTGCCCTTTGGCAAGCCCAGCAACTGGCAAAGGTCCTTGTTGGCCAGCGTGGGGCGGTCGGGCGAAAAGCATTTCAGCAAGTGCAGGCCGCGCGCCAGCGTGGTGGCGAACTGCTTGTCGCCGGCATGTGCCAGGTCGGCGGGAAGCACCCGGGAAACGGCGTGTTCTTTCTGCTGCGTCATTGACAACTCCATGGGCCGGCGGCCAGCCGCTGGTGTCTTTCGCATCGATTTTCCGGTGTTGATTGGCGTTGAATTGTACGGAATATCGAAACACCATTCGATTGCTGCGGCCGATGGTACTACATTGAATGTCCAAGCCATCCGGCAGCAGTCAGCAAAGAGGAGAGTGACAGTGTTCTACCAGCCCGGCGTCAGCAGCAGCGGCCTTCCCTACAACCCGTTCAAGTCCTGTTGCGTGCCACGGCCGATTGGCTGGATATCCACCGTGAGCGACGACGGCAAGCACAATCTTGCGCCGTACAGCCAGTTCCAGAACGTCAGCTGGGATCCGCCGATGGTTTCGATCGCTGTCAATTGCCGAAAGGATGGCTCGTTGAAGGACACGGCGGCAAACATCCTGGCCAACGGCGAATTCGTGTGGAACATGGCGACCTACGACTTGCGCCAATGGGTGGTATCCACCTCGCAGGACATGCCGCCGGGGGTGGACGAATTCGAGGCGCTCGGCATTCCCAGCCTTGGCTCGACGCTGGTACGCCCCAGGCGGGTTGCCGGCTCGCCGGTCCATTTCGAATGCAAGCTCAGGCAGCATGTTTTCTTGCCGGGCAATACGCCGGAAGCGAACACCTATTTGTTCATCGGCGAAGTGATGGGCGTGCACATCAAGGAAGAATTCGTCTCCGCCGAGGGCATGCTGGACATCATGAAGATCAAGCCGCTGGCGCGGATCGGATATCTCGACTACATCACCGTGGACTCGAAATTCGAGGTGGTGTCGCCCAGCTTCAGCGGCTTTGACAGCGTGCCTTTCATGCACGAGGTCAAGCACCCGTAATCCAGCATCCAGCAACAAGGATTGAGCATCGAACCTGTGTAATCAAGCAATCCGTCCTGTCAGCAGCAAACCTATAAATCAAATCAAGGAGACGACATGCGATTCACCCCCAAGGACTGGCTCAAGCGGGCAGTGCTGCTGGCGCTGGCCACATGCACCCTGCCGGCATTGGCGCAAGCCAATGCCTTTCCATCCAAGCCCGTCCGTATCGTCGTGCCCTGGGCGGCCGGAACCGGCACCGATTTGAATGCCCGCGCAATCGCCCAGCAGATCACGGCAGCCAGCGGACAAACTGCCGTGGTTGAAAACCGTCCGGGTGCGGTCGGTTCGGTCGGAACCGGTGAAGTCAATCGTGCGCCGGCGGACGGCTATACCGTCCTGGCCACCTCCAATGCCCATATCGCCAACCTGTTCCTGATGAAGAACCTGCCTTACGATCCTTTGCAGGATTTCATTCCTGTGAGCGGCACCCGCAAGTTGCCGTCGCTGATCGTGGCGCGTCCCGGCCTGGGCATCAAGTCGCTGGCGGAATTGACCGAGCTGGCCAAACGCCAGCCCGGCAAGATCAGCTTTGGGGCGGGCACATCGGCTGGCCGCATCGGCATGGAGCTATTCCAGGAAATGACGGGGACGAAATTGCTGCATGTCCCGTACAAGGGCGCGACGGCGGCCCTGACCGACCTGCTTGGTGGCCACGTCGACGTGATGTTCATCGACATCTTCAATGTGCTGTCGCGGGTCAAGGATGGCCGGGTGGTCGCGTTGGCCGCGACCGGAAAGACGCGCCTGAAAGTATTGCCGGACCTGATGACCGCAGCCGAAGCCGGCTTGCCGGGCTATGACGTCGGCAGCTGGAGCGGACTGTGGGTACGCAAGGGCACGCCGCCTGAAGCGGTCGCTTTCCTCAACAGGATGGCGAAGAAGGGTGCGGAAGCTGAAAAGGAGCAGGTAGAAACGGCGGGTGGTGAAGTATTCATCACGACGCAGCCGGAATTCGCCCGCTACATCGAGAGCGAAGCGGCAATGTGGAAGAAAATCACGACCATTGCCAAAATCGTTCCCGAATAATCGCCCGGGCTTCGTGGGCCAGGCGGCACACAACAGCCGCCCGGCCCGACGCACAGGCGTCAAGGCCCGCTGCCTTCAGCGCGCCGAATGCAGTTGCATCATGGCTGCTTCGAATTTGCCTTCGCACAGCAGGGGCACGATGTCGATGCTGTTGTCGATGGCGTGCTCGATCGCTTCTTGCTCGTCCTTGCGCGGCCGGTGCAGCACGAAGTCCACCACCGGCTGTTGCAGTCCAAGTTCGCGCGGGTGGCCAATGCCCAGCCGCAGCCGCCAGTAGTCCTGGCTGCCGAGCGCGGCGGTGATGTCCTTCAAGCCATTGTGGCCGGCCGCCGAGCCGCCTTTTTTCATCTTTGCCGCACCCGGCGGCAGGTCCAGTTCATCATGCACGACCAGCACTTCTTCCGGCGTGATCTTGAAGAAGCGGGTCAGTGCGCCGACGGATTGGCCGGACCGGTTCATGTAGGTCTGCGGCTCCAGCAGCCACACTTCGGCCGTGCCCACGCGAGCGCGCCCGGCCAGCGCCTGGTAGCGCGTTTCCCGGGACAGTGGCGCCCCCAGCTTGGCGGCCAGTCGGTCGACCAGCCAGAAGCCGGCATTGTGCCGGGTCTGTTCATATTCCGGCCCGGGGTTGCCGAGGCCGACTATCAGGCGGATGGACATGTGCGCAAGGCCCGATCAGGTTCGTGGCGGAGTAAAAAATTCAAAATACAAAATGCAAAATGCAGATTCGAAATTGCAATGCAGGGAAAGTAAAACGCATTAGACACAAAAAACCCGCCTTGCGGGCGGGCTTCTTGTACTGCGCCAGCGGCGGCAGTCTTACTTCTTGGCTTCGCCTTCGGCGGCTTCACCGGCGGCAGCATCGCCGACTTTACCGGCCGGGATGGCGGCGGTGGCAATGGTCGGATCGTCCTGGCCATGCAGCACTGCGGTCACGCCTGCAGGCAGTTTGACCTTCGACAGGTGCAGCGACTGGCCGGCTTCCATCGTCGACAGGTCGACTTCGATGAATTCAGGCAGGTCTTTCGGCAGGCAGCTGATGTCGAGGTCGGCCATCACGTGGCTGATCACGGCAGCGCTCAGCTTGACGGCTGGCGAAACGTCGGCGTTGATGAAGTGCAGCGGCACCTTGACGTGGATCTTCTGGCTGGCATCGACGCGCTGGAAGTCGGCGTGCATCACCAGGGCCTTGAAGGCGTGCATCTGGAAGTCGCGCAGCAAAACCTGCTGCACCTTGCCATCGATGTCCATTTCGAGGATGGATGAATGGAAGGTCTCTTTCTTCAATGCGTGGAACATCGCATTGTGGTCGAGCTTGATCGAAACCGGCGCATCTGCGCCACCGTAGACGATGCCCGGTACCATGCCGGCTTTGCGCAGGCGGCGGCTCGCTCCAGTCCCCTGTTCATCGCGCTTGTATGCAACTACTTTCATGACATTACTCCAGTAAATGCAAGGCATTGCCTTGCTGTTGTGGCCCCCCGCGACCAGGGGGCCAGAAAGGCGCAGCCGAGGCTGCGCTCAATAAATCTGTAAATCCTGAGCCGAAGACCTGGCCCGGTGATGCCAGGCCGGTACCGAGCCGCTGTAGCGTCGGCGTCGGGCCGAAGCCAGTTGATCTTCAGTCGATGAACAGCGACATGACCGAGTCGCCCTTCGTAATGCGCTTCAAGGTCTCTGCCAACAGGCTGGCGCAGGACAATTGCCGGATTTTCGGGCAGTTGCGCGCGGCAGCCGACAGCGGAATCGTATCGGTGACCACCAGCTCGTCCAGCGGCGAGGTGGAAATGCGCTCGATCGCCGGGCCGGACAATACCGGATGGGTGCAGTACGCGATGACTTTCTTGGCGCCGCGCTCCTTGAGCACTTCGGCAGCCTTGGTCAGCGTACCGGCGGTGTCGACCATGTCGTCCATGATCACGCAGTTGCGGCCTTCGACTTCGCCGATGATGTTCATCACTTCGGACACATTGGCTTTCGGCCGCCGCTTGTCGATGATTGCCAGGTCGCAGTCGAGCCGCTTGGCAAGGGCGCGGGCACGTACCACGCCACCAACGTCGGGCGACACCACCAGCAGGTCGTCGTATTTCTTGCTGACCAGGTCGCTCAACAGGATCGGCGAGGCGTAAATGTTATCAACCGGGATATCGAAGAAGCCCTGGATCTGGTCGGCATGCAAATCCATGATCAGCACGCGGTCGACGCCGGCTTCCTGCAACATGTTGGCCACGACCTTGGCTGAAATGGCCACGCGGGCCGAACGCGGGCGGCGATCCTGGCGGGCATATCCGAAGTACGGGATTGCCGCCGTGATGCGACCAGCGGAGGCGCGCTTGAGCGCATCGACCATCAACATGATTTCCATCAGGTGGTCGTTGGTCGGCGCACAGGTGGATTGCAGCACCACGACGTCCTTGCCGCGGACATTCTCGTTGATCTCGACCACGATCTCGCCATCCGAGAAGCGGGAAACGAGCGCTTTGCCCAACGGGATGCCCAACTGCCTGGAGACCCCCGCTGCGAGTTCCGGATTTGCGTTACCGGTAAAAACCATCAGGTTTTCGATTGCCATTGGGGGTACCTGGAGCTTTGTTACGAATTCAGGATTCAGGAATTCAGAAGCCAGTTTGAAAAGCCGCCAATACAGGACGTTTGGGTCTCGTAGTGGCGGCTGGTCATGGGCTTCTCATTTAAATGGCAGGGGAACAAGGATTCGAACCTTGGAATGCTGGAATCAAAATCCAGTGCCTTAACCAGCTTGGCGATTCCCCTACACAACTTGCTGTCCGGACTGCTGCTGCCCTTGCGGGCAATTTCTTCCATGCAGGCCGAACGAATTCGGTCACGACTCAATCAACTGCGACATCGGGTGCCGGTCCATGCCTTTTGCTTTCCAGGCTCGCCACGCGCCACCAAGCGCTGCGATTGCCTGATCGGCATCGCCTTCACATGTGAAGGCGCAAAAAACGCATGAACCAGAGCCGGTCATCCTCGCCTCGCCGAACTTGCCCAGGGCGTCCAGCGCCATGGCTACAGCAGGGAACATGTCGGTGACGACAGCTTGCAGGTCGTTTTTTCCAAAGCTTGCTGGTGCTCTGGAAAAGTCCGATATTGTGACCATTTTCGTGTCGCGTGTCAATTCCGGGGAGCGAAAGATCGTCGGCGTCGGCACCGCCACGCCGGGTTCGACCACCACGAACCAGGCATCCGGGGCGACGACCGGCGTCATCCGTTCGCCGATGCCTTCGACAAATGCGTTCTGGCCGAAGATGAAAAAAGGCACATCGGCGCCGAGCTGGCCACCCAGTTGCATCAGCTGGTCGCGCGACAGCCGGGTGTTCCACAAATGGTTCAGTGCAATCAGCGTGGTGGCGGCGTCCGAAGATCCACCGCCCAGCCCGCCGCCCATCGGCAGTCGTTTGACCACTGAAATGTCGGCGCCCGACTGCACGCCGGTAGCGGCCTGCAACAGCCGGGCGGCACGCACGACGAGGTCATCTTCCGCGGCCACGCCGGCGAGGGAGGACAGGCGCTGCACGCGAGTATCCGGGCGCACTGCAAAGTCGAGTGTGTCGCCGACGTCGAGCAACTGGAAAACCGATTGCAGCAAGTGATAGCCGTCAGGGCGTCGTCCCACCACATGGAGGAACAAGTTCAGCTTGGCCGGCGCCATGCAAGCGGTGAGGCTTGCAGTCATTGCGCCGCGTCCCGGCCCATCGGTTGCCAGGCATCGATCACGATGCGGATTTCCACCTCGCCGGCTTCTTCTGTCCGGCGGCTCAGGTCGATGCGACGCGGACGCAGCGCGGCGGTCGAGTCATCTTCCGCCCAACTGCTATAGATCACGCGCCAGCCATCGATGCTGGTGAGCGCGGTTTCGGCGGCGGGGTTGGCGGCAATCGGCTTGCCATCCACGGTTGACACAAAGCCTTGCAGCCATGAGCGCAAGCCGCTCACTGGCAAGGGCCAGCCCAGTGCGCGCGCTGCCAGCGCATCGACGTCAATTGCGGTCTGTGGCGTCTGGCCGGCGCGCTGGAAGACCGCCTGTGCCGGGGTAATGCCGATGCGCGCCACCTCTTGTCCGAAGGGGGACAGCAGGCTTACCTGGGTATTGTCGGGCCGCTGGGCCCAGGTGAAACTGCCGTTGAGCAGTTGCTCGCCTTGCTGCTGGTAACGCACCGACAGCCTGCCACCGATATCGATCGTTTCACGGTAGACGCGCTTGGCCTGGACTTGCTGTTCTGTCACGGGCCGCACCGGCGCCAGCGAGCAGGCGCCGAGCGCCGCCAGCAGCGCCAAAGCCGGAACCAGCCGGGCAAGGGCGTGCATTCGGGCAGCCATTCGGGAAGCGGGCTTGTGTTCAGCGACCGAAATCAGAGCCGCACCTGCAAGCGCGCCAGCGTCGTGCGCAAGGTATCGTTCTTCGGGTCCTTGGTGCTGGCATCGCGCCAGAATTTGCGGGCATCGTCCTGCATGCCGATCACCCATAGCACTTCGCCCAGGTGGACCGCAATTTCCGGATCGGGCCGGATCGAATAGGCTTTGCGCAGCAATGCTTCTGCCTCTTTCAAGCGGCCGAGCCGGAACTGGACCCATCCCATGCTATCCATGATGAAGGGGTCGTCGGGCGCCAGGCTCAATGCCTTTGCGATCAGGGAGTAAGCCTCTTCCAGCCGTATGTTTCGTTCCGCCAGCGAGTAGCCCAGCGCGTTGTAGGCATGCTGGTTGCCGGGCGATATGCTGATCACCTTGCGTAGCGCGGTTTCCATCACATCCAGCCGGTCCAGTTTTTCAGCCAGCAATGCGTAGTCGTACAGCAGCTCGGGGTTGTCGGGGAATTGCTTCAGCCCGGCTTCCAGCACGGCCATGCCTTCTTTCGGCAGCTCGGCATTGCGCAAAATCTGGCCTTCTGCAATCAGCAATTGCACGCGGTCTTCCTCGTTCTCGACCCGGGCTTCGCGCAGTGCGGCGCGCGCTGCCGGCAGCTGGCCGGATTTGGCCAGCAACTGCGCCCGTTTCACCTGGGCGTTGATGTAGGCGGCCTGTGTCGTCGGGTCGATCTGGTCCAGCCATTTCAGCGCGCCGGGAAGGTCATTTCGCTGTTCCGCGATTTGCGACAGGATCAACAGTGCCTGGGTTGAATCGCGTTCGTCATCCGGACTCTCGGCCATGACCTGCAGGTAGGTCTGCAGGTATCTTTCGGCCCCCGCCAGGTCGTTGCTCTGCGTGCCGAGCAGGCCCAGCGCGTAGAGCACGGTCAGGTCTTTTGGCTTGGATTCAAGCAGCAGGCGAAACTGCGCGCGCGCCGCTTCATATTGTTTTTGCTCGACCAGCGTGCGGGCGTACGCCAGCCGGACTTCCCGCGCATTCGGATTTGCGCGCAGGAAATCGGCAATGACTTGCTGCGATTGTTCTTTTGCCGGCAGGGCCTGGGCCAGGGTCAGGATGGCCAGCTCGGAGCCGGGGTTCAGTGCGAGTGCGCGGCGCGCCTCCTGGGCTGCGCGGCCATTATTGCCCATCGACGTGGCTTGCAGCGCCAGCGCCATATGCGCTTCGGGCACTTCGTCGTAGGGCGCAAACAGCGTCTCCAGCAGATTGAAAGCCGCTGGCTTGTTGCGAGCCCGAGCTACCAGGCGCTGAATCTGCATGATTGTCGTGCCGAGCATTGCTGGCCGTGTCTCTTCCAGTTTTTGTTGCAGCAGCGCTTGCGCCTCGTCGAGCTTGTCGCCAAGCATCACCAGTCCCAGGTAAAACTGGTTTGCTTCATCCGAGGCCGGGGATAATTGCCGCCACAGGCGCACCGCTGCCAGCGCCTCCGGCGCCTGTCGCGCGTTCAGGGCGATTTCTGCGGCGCGGCGGGCAATGCGGGGATCGCGGGTTTGCTGGGCAAGTGAAAGCATGTTCACGTAAGCCGCCTGCCAGCCGCCACGCTGGTTGGCAATTTCTGCGGCGAGGAACCTGACCATCACATCGCCGGTCAGCGGCGCCGATGGCAATGCTTCCTCAGCGCTCGGCTCTTTCGCCTTGGCTGGAGTGCGCCGCGGCTTCGCCGGCGTCGTTGCTTGCTGCGCGATGATCGTGACGGCTTGCCCCTGTGCAATCTTGTTCGGTGCAGAGGAGCCGGGCGCAACCGGGTTCGCACCCATTTGTACCGGCTTGCCTGGTGCAAATGCCGCCGGCGCCGGGTTCGTGACGGCGGATGCGCTGGTGCAGGCTCCCAGCAAAGCTGGCAGCGTTAGAATGAGCAACAATTTCGTCACCGGCAGACTCTTTACGGGAGGGCAAAGATTGATTTTACGCCCAAGCAGCCCACTGGGTGTGGCCTGCCGGCTTCGTATTTTGTTGCCGATTGTCGTATTGCACGTTGATATGGTCGTATTCGAATGCCAGAACTGCCAGAAGTCGAAGTAACCCGTCGCGGTGTCGCGCCGCATGTCGAGGGGCGCGTCGTTACCGATGTGCTGCTGCGGCATGCCGGCTTGCGCTGGCCTTTTCCGCCGGGGCTGCGGGAAACCTTGCTGCAAACTACCTTGCGCAGGACCGGCCGCCGCGGCAAATACCTTTTGCTCCACTTCGACCATGGCACCCTGGTCGTCCATCTCGGCATGTCAGGCAGCCTGCGCGTGCTTCCCGCCTTGTCTGCAGTTCGCTTGCACGACCACTTCGAGCTGGTAATGGGCGAAACAAGCTTGCGCCTGAACGATCCCAGGCGCTTCGGTGCGGTCTTGTGGCATGCAGCCGAAGAGGGCGAAGTCGACAACCACCTGCTGCTGCGCAGCCTGGGCGTGGAGCCGTTCGAGGCAGGTTTTACCGCCGCACACCTGTATAAAAGCACAAGGAACCGCAGCGCGCCGATCAAGCAGCTGTTGCTGGCCGGCGACATCGTGGTGGGCGTCGGCAATATTTATGCATCCGAAAGTTTGTTCGAGGCGGGCATCAATCCGACCACGCCCGGGCGCCGCATCGGGTTGGCGCGGTATGAGCGGCTGGTTGCCGCCGTGCGCCGGATATTGGCGGCTTCCATAGAGAAGGGCGGCAGCACCCTGCGCGATTTTGTCGGCGCCGATGGCCGTGCCGGCTACTTCCAGCAAAGCTATTTTGTCTACGACCGGACCGGCCAGCCCTGCCTGCGCTGCGGCTCGGCCATCCGCCAGATCCGCCAGGGACAGCGATCCACCTTCTACTGCCTGAATTGTCAAAAATAGGGTCGGGTGCTAACGTGCCTGTTGATATGCCGCAAGGCAACCGGCTCGCGTTGGCGAGCAGTCAAGAACATCGGGCCGCGATGTTGGCAATGAGGAAAATGTGAATAGCCTGGTGCAGAGTTTTCAGCAATACAGTGGTTGGCGTTCGTCGGTGTCGCAAGCCCTTGTGCAATACCGTGCCGCAGCCAGCGCGGCAGGCCTGCTGGATCCGGCACTTGCGCGGCGGCTCGACCTTGCCAATGCAAGACTGTCGGAAGACAAGCTGGTGGTAGCCTTCGTCGCCGAATTCTCGCGCGGCAAGTCCGAACTGATCAATGCGATATTTTTCGCTGGCTACGGCCGGCGCATCCTGCCGTCTTCAGCCGGGCGCACCACAATGTGCCCGACCGAACTGATGTACGACGAGACGCTGCCGCCGTCGATCCGGCTGTTGCCGATCGAAACCCGGGCGCAGCCGGAATCGACCAGCGACCTGCGCGCGCGGCCCGAGGCCTGGGAGGTCGCGCCGCTCGATATCGCGTCCAGCGACGGCATGCTGGAAGCGTTTCGCCAGGTGAGCACGACCAAGCGGGTATCGGTGGAAGACGCCCGCCGTTACGGCCTTTACCGCGACGATGACCCGGACATGGCGCAGGCCGTCGGTGCAGACGGCATGGTCGATATTTCCCGCTGGCGCCATGCGATCGTCAATTTCCCGCATCCGTTGTTGCGTCAGGGGCTGGTGATTGTCGATACGCCCGGCCTGAATGCGATTGGCACCGAACCCGAACTGACGCTGAACCTGATTCCCGGCGCCGATGCCGTGTTGTTCGTGGTGGGTGCGGACACCGGCGTGACCAGAAGCGATGCCGAAGTGTGGCGCCAGCATGTCGGCGCCGGCCCTGGCCGGCTGGTCGTGATGAACAAGGTCGACAGCCTGTGGGATGAATTACGCACGCCCGAGCAGGTCGGGCAGCAGATCGCAAGCCAGTTGCATTCGGTGGCGCAAGGCCTGTCCGTGAGGCCGGCGCAGGTGTTTCCGGTGTCGGCGAAAAAAGGCCTGGTTGCCCGGATCAATGACGATCCGGCCTTGCTCGCGCGCTCGGGCATTCCTGCGCTTGAAGCAGCGCTTTCCTCGGAGTTGATACCGGCACGGCAGGAGATTGCGCGCTCGCGGATGCAGCCCGACCTGGCGGCCATCAGGGAGCTGCGTGAAGCCTTGCTGGGCGGCCGGATACGCAGCATCAGAGAGCAACTGATGGACCTGAAGAGCCTGCGCGGAAAGAACCAGAATATCGTGCATCACATGATGGCGCGCATCGACCTGGAGCGTGGGGAATTCGACCAGAGCCTGGTCAAGCTGCATGGCACGCGTGCGGTGTTCAGCCGGCTGTCTGCGGAAGTATTCCAGCATCTCGGGATGGAAGTGATCAAGGGCGAGATCGTCGCCGTGCGTGAGGCGATGGACCGCAGCATTTTTTCGGCCGGCATGCGGGACGCGGTACGCAATTTCTTTGACATTGCGACCGGCAACCTGACGGCGGCGGCGGAAAAAATCGATGAAATATCCAACATGATGCTGGTGATGTATCGCCGTTTTTCGGCTGAGCATGGCATGGTGCTGGCAGCGCCAATGGCATTTTCGATGCAGGCTTACGTCGGGCAGATCCGGGCCGCCGAAGCGATTTACCAGAAGCAGTTCAGTCCGACGGCGATGCTGACGACTTCGCAAGTGGTGCTGATGCAACAATTTTTCGATTCCATCGCATCGCGCGTCAAGCACACCTACTTGCTGGCGAACCGCGATCTGGAGGCCTGGTTGAAAGTCGTCATGACGCCGCTGGAGGCGCAAATGCGCGAGCACCGCAAGCAGCTCAAGCAACGTCGGCTGTCGGTGGCGCGGATTCATGCCGCAAGCGACGACCTGGAAGAGAAGATACAGGCGCTGGATGTCATGCAACAGCAAGTCCAACAGCAGGTCCGCAGCCTGGAAGCGGCCGAACATGCGCTGGAGCTTGCGATTGCCTCGGATCTCGCTCCGCTGCGCAATGCGGCCTGAGCATGAAGCCACGGGCAATGCACAAGGCAGCAGCCGAAGCCAGGATCGCCGATGAATCACTCGCCGTCCCGGGTTTTGCCGGGCAGGTAATCGCATGGCAGCAACAGCATGGCCGGCATGGCCTGCCGTGGCAGGGCACGTCTGACCCGTACCGGATCTGGCTGTCCGAGATCATGCTGCAGCAGACGCAAGTAGCTGCCGTGATTCCCTACTATTTACGTTTCCTGGAACGGTTTCCGACAGTCCGCTCCCTGGCCGATGCCGAGCTTGCCGCCGTCATGGGCTTGTGGAGCGGGCTGGGCTATTACTCCAGGGCGCGCAATCTCCACCGGTGCGCGCAACTCGTTCGGGACCAACATGGTGGCGCTTTTCCGGCGTCCGCGGCGACGCTGGCGACACTGCCCGGTATCGGCCGTTCGACGGCGGCGGCGATTGCCGCCTTTGCGTTTGCCGAGCGCGCTGCGATTTTGGACGGCAACGTCAAGCGCGTGTTCTGCCGGGTGTTCGGCATTGACGGCTTTCCGGGCGAAAAGGCGGTTGAAAACCTGCTGTGGGCGCGCGCGCAAGCCTTGCTGCCCGAGCGCCACATCCAGGCCTACACGCAGGGCCTGATGGATCTCGGCGCCACCGTGTGCACCAGGAGCCGGCCAAAGTGCGATGCTTGCCCGTTCCGGCCAAGCTGTGTCGCCCACGGCTCGGCGCGGGTGGCGCAACTGCCGGCGCGCAAACCGAGCAAGCCTGTGCCGCAAAGGCAGACCGAGATGATCATTGCGCTGTGCGGCGATGAAGTACTGCTGGAGCAGCGCGGGCCGAGCGGTATCTGGGGTGGGCTGTTGTCCTTGCCCGAATTGCCCGGTGTGGACCTGCCCGGGGACGCGAGCGATGCCGTTGCCAGTGCTGCCGCCGGATTCGGCACGGTGCTGCGGGCAGATCCGCTGGATCGGCTGTCGCATGGCTTCACCCACTTCACCTTGCATATCAGGCCGTGGCTGGTGCGCGTGGGCGAACGGCATGTGATGGCGGCGGAGCCATCGGCTTTTTCATGGCATCGTGCCGACTCGCTGGCCGCTGCGCCCTTGCCGGCGCCGGTCAGGAAACTGCTGATGCGCTTGCTGGTCGAGCCCAGGCTTGCCGGCATGGACTGACGCACGCACACGACCAGTCGGCCGCAACTCTTGCACCCATTGTTACCCTGACGTCTGGTGCAATGCTGGAAAAGGCGGGAGTGTGGTGGTGGGGGCCGACAGCCAGGCAAGCTCAGACAATCTTGTGTTGCTGCAGGTACTGGTGGACGATGGCCAGACGGCCTTGTGCATCCTCCAGTTCCAGCAGTTTTTGCTTTGCCAGCAGCGGCACCGGCAGGATTTCGCACCAGCGGTTGGCGACCCAGCCCGCATCGTCCAGCCTGGCCGGATCGCTGAACGGGCTGATGAAGTCAGCGCCTTGTTCTGCCTGGCCTTTCTGGTTGACCTCGTCGATGATGGACTTCAATGCCGCCGCGCAGCTGGCATGGGACGCTGAAACTGGCGTCGCCGGATCTTCGTCGATCATCGATACCCGCGCTTGCAGCCGCTGATCGTTCAAAACCCGCTTTTCCAGGATGCGAAAGCGCTGGCCGCCGATGGTGCGCAGCATCAGCACACCCATTTCCGGCATGTCCCACTCGTCGATATTGGCAATGCAGCCGACATCGTCCGGCTCGGCTGCACGCCCCACTTCAGAACCTGTCAGTATTCGCACGACGCCAAAGGGCTGTTCGCTCTTCATGCAATCGCGCACCATGTCGATATAGCGCGTTTCAAACACCCGCAAGGGCAGCACGCCGTCCGGGAAAAGTACGGTATTGAGCGGGAACAGTGAAATCCAGTGCGGGTCGGCGGACATGGTCGGCGGCGGCAGTCGTGGGAAGGGCGCCGCCTTCAGGCGAGCTCGCGATGCCGTAACAGCACGCGGGCCTTGTCCTCGAAGTGGCGGGCAAGCGATTCAGTCATATAAACGGAGCGATGCTGGCCGCCGGTGCAGCCAACGGCAACGGTAAGGTAGCTGCGATTGTCGTTCTTGAAGGCCGGCAACCATTTGTCGACGAACTGCCGGATATCTTCCAGCAGCTCGGCCGCTTCGGGTTGCGCATCGAGGAAGTCGATGACGGGCTGGTCGCGGCCGGTGAGCGGCCGCAACGCGAGGTTGTAATAAGGGTTGGGCAGCACCCGCACGTCGAATACCAGGTCGGCGTCCAGCGGTATGCCGAACTTGTACGCAAACGATTCGAATAGCAGCGTCAATGGCGCCCGGTCGGAGGCGACCAGGTCGCGAATCCATGCGCGCAGCTTGTTGGCTGATGCGCCCGAAGTGTCGATCAGATGGCCCAGACCCTCGATTGGCGCGAGCATCTCGCGCTCCGCATGAATGCATTCGACCAGCGTAGCTTGTTTGCCATCGGGCGTGGACACGCGGTGCGACAGCGGATGGCTGCGGCGGGTTTCGGAAAAGCGGGTGATCAGCGATTCTGTCTTGGCGGTCAGGAACAAGACCTTGAGATCATGCCCCTGTTGCTGGAGCCAGCGGATGTCCGCCGGCAGGCCGGCCAGCGAATCGGCGCTGCGGGCGTCGACGGCGACAGCCAGCGTCCGGTCCCCTTCCTGGCTGCGGGTCTCGACCAGCGCGCGCAACAAGGACGGCGGCAGATTGTCGACGCAGAAATAGCCGGCATCTTCGAGTGCGTTCAGGCCCACTGATTTGCCTGAGCCCGAGATACCGGTAATGAGGATGATGCGCATGCCGTGATGATACCGCAAGCAGCGCGACGCCGGCCCGCGGGCTGTTGCTGTTTGCGGGTCGCTTTGGGCTGCTTGGGATGCCCGGCTTGCCTGGGTCGCTAGCTGCCTGAGTGCCGGCTAGTCTTCATCGCCCATGGCGTGCTGCTGCCGCTCCATGAAGTCCTTGAGCGTGTCGATGCCGCGCAACTGCAGGATGGTATTGCGCACCGCAGCCTCAAGCAGCACGGCAAGGTTGCGGCCGGCCTCGACCGGGATCACCACCTTGCGGATCGGCAGTCCGAGCACATCCTCGGTGTACAAATGCAGCGGCAGGCGCTCGTAGTTTTCTTCCAGCGTGCTTCGGCGCACCAGGTGCACGATCAGTTTCAGGCGCATCTTGCGGCGCACTGCGGTCTCGCCGAAGATGGTCTTGATGTCGAGCAATCCCAGGCCGCGCACCTCAAGCAGGTTCTGCAGCAGCGGCGGACAGCGCCCTTCGATCATGTGCGGCGCAATGCGGGCGAATTCCACCACATCGTCCGCCACCAGGCCGTGATTGCGCGAAACGAGCTCCAGGCCCAGTTCGCTTTTTCCCAGCCCCGATTCTCCGGTGATCAGCACGCCCACGCCGAGCACGTCCATGAACACGCCGTGCATCGTGACGCGCTGGGCCAGCTTTTTGGAGAGATAAACACGCAGGTAATCGATCACCTGTGCCGCAGCCAGCGGCGTCGAAAACAAGGGGATATTCTTTTCGTCGCACATCGCCAGGATATAGGCGGGTGTTTCCAGCCCTTGCGCGATGATGAAGGCAGGCGGCTCGCCGGCGACCAGTTCGGCGGTCTGGTGTTCGCGCGCCGAAGGCGAGAGCCGCCGGTAATAGTCGGTCTCCTGATGGCCGAACACCTGGATGCGTCCGGGGTGGATCAGGTTCAGGTGACCGATCATGTCGGCAGCAGAAGCGGCATCGCCGGAAATCTGGCGCTCGCCACCGGGGAAGCCGGCAAACCAGCCTAGCTGCAAGGCTTCACGGTTGTCGTCGTAAAGCTGCTGTATTGAAAGGGGGGTGGTGAGCGGCATGGGTCAGGGTGCCCGGGCAAAGGCCCGATTATGCGACATGCTGGATGCTGGGTTGCCATCCTGTTATGCGGGCATGGGCGCTGGCTGCGTCGGGGTCGCCGGCCAGGCCGACCCGGAAACCATCGTCGGAAAACATTTCCGCCACCTCGGACAGGATTTCCAGGTGCTGTTGCGTGACATGGTCGGGGATCAGCAGGAAAACCAGCAGCCTGACGGGTTGCCCGTCGGGAGACTCGAAGGGGATGGGCTCGGCGAGACGGACAAAAGCAGCCAGTGGCGCCTTCAATCCCTTGATCCGTCCGTGCGGCACGGCTACGGAATGGCCCAGGCCAGTCGACCCGAGTCGTTCCCGGGCGAACAGGTTGTCCGACACCGTCGACCGGGCGATGCCGAAATTATTCTCGAAAATCAGTCCAGCCTGTTCGAACGCCCTCTTTTTGCTGGACACGTCCAGGTCGAGAACGACATTCTTCAATGGCAGGATTTGGCTAAGATGCGTCATGATGCGCTGCACAATAAGTGGCTTTCGACCGAATTATAGGCTTAATCCGCGCAGGTAAACGCCAGAATTGTTTTGGCGGCATGGGGTTGACCTATTAATTTTTCAGCCACATGTTCGATTGAAAGCCAAAACTTTAAGCTTGAATCCTCGTGCCGTCATGACAATTAGCAATTGTCAGAAGAGCTTGATTGATTACTGCCGGCCGGTACGGGCATTGGACGGCGGGTGTGCCGTCGTGAAATTCGAGCGCCACGGATTGATGTCCAGTCCACCCCGTCGTGTGTAGCGGGCATAGACCGACAATTTCTGCGGCCTGCACTGGTGCAGGATGTCCATGAAGATCCGCTCGACGCATTGCTCGTGGAATTCATTATGCGAGCGGTATCCGATCAGGTACTTTAACAAGCCTTCCTGGTCGATCTGCGCACCGACGTAGCGGATCTGGACACTGCCCCAGTCGGGCTGGCCGGTGACCAGGCAATTTGACTTGAGCAAATGGGAAACCAGCGTTTCCTCCACCGGAACTTGCTCTTGCGCTGCCTGCAGCAGGACCGGGTCGGGCGCGTAACTGTCGACTTCAATATCCAGCCGGTCGAGCAGGATGCCGTCGAGCTCGTCGAATGCCATCTTGCCGAACTGTCCGGGCAAGGTGAGTGTTACCTGCACGGTGCTGCCGAATGCATCGGACAAGTCGGCGCTGAGCACCTCGCGCAGGGCTTCAGGGCCGCCCAGGCGCGTCTGGTTGAAGGAATTCAGGTAGAGCTTGAAGGATTTCGATTCGACGATGCTGGCGCTGTCGGCGGGCACACTGATCGTCGCAATGGCGATCTGCGGCTTGCCGCGCAAGTTCAGCCATGACACTTCGTAGGCATTCCAGATATCGACGCCGAAGAACGGCAGCGTGCCGATGAGGCCCAGCTCGGCGCGCTTGCCGGCGCGTGGCATCGGGAACAACAGCGACGGATCGTATGCGCCGCCATAGGCGCTGGGCTTGCCCAGCGGGGACTGGTTTCGTTCTTGTGGCATTTCGCTCATGACAGTGCGCATCGGCAAGCCGATGCCGGCAGTCGGTGCAACCGACAAACCGCCGGCGGGGACAATCGGGATCGAACCCGGTATCGCGGCATTTACAGGAACATCCGGTACACCGGATTTTGCGTTTCATCCTGAAACTTGAGACCGAGCGAGACCAGTACTTGTTGCAATTCTTTTTTCTCGTTTTTCGGAACTTGCAGGCCCACCAGCACGCGACCGACGTCGCCGCCCTGGTTGCGATAATGGAACAGGCTGATGTTCCAGTTCGGCGCCATGCTGTCGAGGAAGCGCATCAGCGCACCTGGCCGCTCGGGAAATTCAAACCGGTACAGTGATTCGTCTTGCGCCAGCGGGCTCTTTCCACCGACCAGATGCCGGATATGCTGCTTGGCCATCTCGTCGTGGGTCAGGTCCAGCGTCTTGAATCCCTGCCTGGCGAAATGCTTGGCCAGTTGCGCGGGCTCGTCGCGGCCGGCGACCTGCAGGCCGACGAAAACATGCGCCTTGCGCTCGTCATTGATACGGTAATTGAATTCCGTGACGCTTCGCGACCCGATCAGCTCGCACAGGCGCCGGAAGCTGCCGCGCTGTTCCGGAATGGTGACTGCAAACAGCGCTTCCCGCGCTTCGCCGACTTCGGCCCGCTCGGCAACGAAGCGCAGACGGTCGAAGTTCATGTTGGCGCCGCAGGCGATGGTGACCAGGGTCTGGTCGCGCACCGGCGTGCGCGTCTTGCGCGAGCGCTCGATGTATTCCTTGGCGCCGGCCACGGCCAGCGCGCCGGCTGGCTCCAGGATGCTGCGCGTGTCCTCGAACACGTCCTTGATTGCCGCGCATACCGCATCGGTATCGACCAGGATCATTTCATCGACATACTTGCGGGCCAGGCGGAATGTCTCTTCCCCGACGGTCTTGACTGCGGTGCCGTCCGAGAACAGCCCGACATCGTGCAGCGTGACGCGACGGCGCGCCTTCAGGCTGCGCGTCATGGCGTCGGAGTCGGTGGTTTGCACGCCGATGATCCTGATTTCCGGACGCACTGCCTTGACATAGGCCGCAACGCCGCCAATCAGGCCGCCACCGCCGACCGCCACGAAAATCGCGTGGATCGGGCCAGAATGCTGGCGCAGTATTTCCATTGCAATCGTTCCTTGTCCGGCAATCACGTCCGGATCGTCGAACGGGTGGACGAAGGTCAGTTTCAGTTTCTTTTCCAGCGCCAGCGCATGCTGGTAGGCATCGCTGTACGAGTCGCCGGACAGCACGACCTCGCCGCCGCGCGCCTTGACTGCGTCCACCTTCAGTTGCGGCGTCGTGGTCGGCATCACGATCACGGCGCGGCAGCCGAGCTTGCGCGCCGACAGGGCGACGCCCTGTGCGTGATTGCCGGCCGACGCGCAGATGACGCCGCGCTTAAGCTGCGCCGGCGGCAGGTTCGCCATTTTGTTGTAGGCGCCGCGCAGCTTGAAGCTGAACACGCTCTGCATGTCCTCGCGCTTGTAATAAATGCGGTTGCCCATGCGCGCCGACAGGTTGGTCGCCGGGTCGAGGGGCGACTCGATGGCGACGTCATAGACCCGTGCCGTGAGGATTTTCTTCAGGTAATCAACGCTCATGTGCTGTCCGCTTGCCAGGGTGTCCGAACGACGAAAAGCCGTCGAAAGTAACCGGTCATTATAATGGACGCCTGTTGCCGGACCTCATTCATGAAAGGAACCCGCCGATCCCATGCTTGCCGCTGCCGTGGAATGGTTGCTCGCCGTACTTGCCGTTCCCAGCGTTGGACTGGGTTCGGTATTCGTCATCAGTTTCCTTTCCGCCACATTGTTGCCGATGGGTTCTGAGCCGGCGGTTTTTGCCGTGGTGAAGGCAAATGCGTCGCTGTTCTGGCCGGTGATCGGTGTGGCAACCCTGGGCAATACCCTGGGCGGCGTCATCAGTTACGGCATGGGAGCGGGCGCCAAGCGCATGTTTGCCCGCGAACGATCCACGTTCTGGTTCCACTGGCTGCAGCGCTACGGGCCCAAGGCAATGCTGATGGCCTGGTTGCCGGGAATCGGCGACCCGCTATGCCTGCTGGGCGGATGGCTGCGGCTGCCTTTCTGGCCGTGCGTGGTCTACATGGCCATCGGCAAGCTGCTGCGTTACCTCAGCATGACGATCCTGCTGTTGTATGTGCCGGACGACTTCTGGCGCTGGATCGGCCGATTGTTCTGAGCCAGATTGCCGCGGCCTGCGCACGACAGTGCACACTTTGGCGGTAGGGCTGTTGCCAGTTTGTGCACTGCGATACGCTAGAATGTTCTTTTAGTGCTGTCCGCCTCCCCATTGATGAACGCTCCCGCCAAAATCGACGCATTGTTGTCCGACGACCCACACGGCCTCCACGACCCTTCCACGGGGGTGCAGGAAGCTCGTTCGCGGCTGCGCGAAATCCCCTACAACTACACCTCGTTCTCCGATCGCGAGATCGTGATCCGCCTGCTGGGGGACGATGCCTGGAACTTGCTGGAAAAGCTGCGCGCAGTGCGCCAGACCGGGCGCTCGGCGCGCATGCTGTATGAAGTGCTCGGCGACATCTGGGTGGTGCGGCGCAATCCGTACCTGCAAGACGACTTGCTCGACAATCCCAAGCGCCGGCACGCGCTGATCGACGCGCTGTATCACCGGCTGGGCGAAGTCGAGAAGCGACGCGTCACGACCGACGTCGCCGATGCCGCCGATCCGGAGGCCGAGACCCGCAGCATCAACGTCGGCATCCTGCTCAAGGCGGCGCAAGCCGCGGTTGCCGAATTTGCCGACGAGTTCCGGCGCACCTGGGATTTGCGCAAGAGGGCCACTCGCGTGCTGGGCCGCCATACCGCGCGCGACAACATCAAGTTCGACGGGCTGTCCCGTGTCTCGCATGTGACCGACGCCACCGACTGGCGGGTCGAGTATCCGTTCGTGGTCCTGACGCCGGACGGCGAAGATGAAATGGCCGGCCTGGTCAAGGCCTGTATCGAACTGGGACTGACCATCATCCCGCGCGGCGGCGGTACTGGCTATACGGGCGGCGCGATTCCGCTGACGCCGCTGTCGGCCGTGATCAATACCGAGAAGCTGGAGCAACTGGGGCCGGTGGAAATGATGACCCTGCCCGGGCTCGATCGCGAATACGCGACCATCTATTCGGGCGCCGGCGTAGTCACCAAGCGCGTCGCCGAAGCGGCAGAAAAGGAAGGATTCGTGTTCGCGGTCGACCCGACCTCTGCCGAAGCCTCCTGCATCGGCGGCAACATTGCGATGAACGCCGGCGGCAAGAAAGCCGTGCTGTGGGGGACTGCGCTGGACAACCTGGCCAGCTGGCGCATGGTGGATCCGAATGGCGACTGGCTCGAAGTCACCCGCCTGGAGCACAACCTCGGCAAGATCCACGACGTACCGGTGGCGCGCTTCAAATTGGAGTGGACCCATCCGGCTGGCAAGGGCAAGACGGCCGAGCCTTTTCGCACCGAACTGCTGGATATCGCGGGGCGTACCTTCCGCAAGGAAGGTCTGGGCAAGGATGTCACGGACAAGTTCCTGGCCGGTTTGCCCGGCATCCAGAAGGAAGGCTGCGACGGCCTGATCACCTCGGCCCGCTGGATCCTGCACAAGATGCCGAAATTCACGCGTACGGTGTGCCTGGAGTTTTTCGGCCAGGCGCGTGAGGCCATACCGTCGATCGTGGAAATCAAGGATTACCTGGATGCGCAGACCAGGCAGGGCGGCGCCATCCTGGCCGGCCTGGAGCATCTGGACGAGCGCTACCTGCGGGCGGTGGGTTATGCCACCAAGTCCAAGCGCGGCGCACTGCCCAAGATGGCGCTGTTTGGCGACATCGTCGGCGATGACGACGAAGCCGTTGCCCGCGCAGCCTCCGAAGTGGTCCGTATCGCCAACACCCACGTTGGTGAAGGCTTTGTCGCGGTCAGCCCGGAAAGCCGCAAAAAATTCTGGCTCGATCGCGCCCGCACGGCCGCCATCGCCAAGCACACCAATGCCTTCAAGATCAATGAAGACGTGGTGATCCCGCTGAACCGCATGGGCGAGTACACCGACGGCATAGAACGCATCAACATCGAGCTGTCGATACGCAACAAGCTGCAACTGGTCGATGAGCTGAGCGAATTCTTCCGCCGTGGCCACCTGCCCCTGGGCAAGAGCGACGATGCCGAAGGCGAGATCATTCCTGCCGCGGAATTGCTGGAAGATCGCGTCAGCCAGGCCGACCAGTTGCTGCTGCAGGTGCGCGAGCGCTGGTCTTACCTGCTCACGCAACTGGATCGGCCGCTGGCGGATGCGCGCGCGGACTTGCTCGAGCGCGGGCTGGCAACGCTGGCGCCCGAGATCGATGCGCGCCTGGCCAGGCAGCCAGACCTGCGCCTGTTCGATATCGTGCAAGACCGCACGATCCGCGTGTCATGGAAGAGCGAGCTGCGCCACGGGCTGCGCCAGATATTCAACGGCGGCGCGTTCCGCCTGGTGCTGGACGAGTGCAATGCGATCCACAAGCGGGTCCTGCGCGGCCGCGTCTTCGTCGCTCTGCACATGCACGCCGGCGATGGCAACGTCCACACCAACTTGCCGGTCAACTCCGATCATTACCAGATGCTGCAGGATGCGCACGCCGCCGTGGCGCGCATCATGGCGCTGGCCCGTTCGCTGGATGGGGTGATTTCGGGCGAGCACGGGATTGGCATCACCAAGCTTGAATTCCTGACCGAAGACGAGATCCGCGATTTCCGGCTCTACAAGGAGCGCGTCGATCCCGAAGGGCGGTTCAACAAGGGCAAGCTGCTGAACCTGGGCGGCCTGCATGCCGATTTGCGCAACGCCTACACGCCCTCGTTCGGCCTGATGGGGCACGAGTCGCTGATCATGCAGCAAAGCGACATTGGCGCCATCACCAGCAGCATCAAGGATTGCCTGCGCTGCGGCAAGTGCAAGCCGGTTTGCGCAACCCATGTGCCGCGCGCCAACTTGCTGTATTCGCCGCGCAACAAGATATTGGCGACTTCGCTTTTGGTCGAAGCTTTCCTGTACGAGGAGCAGACCCGGCGCGGCATTTCGATCCGCCACTGGGAAGAGTTCGAGGACGTGGCCGACCACTGCACCGTGTGCCACAAATGCGTGACGCCGTGCCCGGTCGACATCGACTTCGGCGACGTCTCGATGAACATGCGCAACTTGCTGCGCAAGATGGACAAGAAGTCGTTCAAGCCCGGCACCGCCGCATCCATGTTCTTCCTCAACGCCACTGATCCGGCCACCATCAACGCCACGCGGCAAGTGATGATCGGCTGGGGCTACAAGGCACAGCGCATGGCCAACGATGTGTTGAAGAAGTTCGCCCGCGCGCAGACCAAGGCGCCGCCGGCAACCCACGGCAAAGCGCCGGTGCGCGAGCAGATCGTCCATTTCATCAACAAGAAGATGCCCGGCAACCTACCCAAGAAAACGGCGCGCGCCTTGCTCGACATTGAAGACAACAAGATGGTCCCGGTCATCCGCGACCCGAAAACGACCCGCGCCGAGACCGAGGCAGTGTTCTATTTCCCCGGTTGCGGCTCCGAACGGCTGTTTTCCCAAGTCGGCCTGGCCACGCAGGCGATGTTGTGGCATGTCGGCGTGCAGACGGTGTTGCCGCCCGGCTATCTGTGCTGCGGCTATCCGCAGCGCGGCAATGGCGAATTCGACAAGGCCGAAAAAATCATTACCGACAACCGGGTATTGTTCCACCGCGTTGCCAACACGCTCAACTACCTCGACATCAAGACCGTGATCGTGTCCTGCGGAACTTGCTACGACCAGTTGCAGGGCTATGAATTCGACAAGATATTCCCCGGCTGCCGGATCATCGACATCCACGAATACCTGCTTGAAAAAGGCGTGCAGATGGCGGGCGTGGCGGGCGTTCGCTACATGTATCACGACCCTTGCCATTCGCCGATGAAGCAGCAGGATCCGCTGAAGACGCTCAATTCGCTGATCGTGACGACGGCCCAGGAAAAAATCGAGAAAAACGATCGCTGCTGCGGCGAGTCGGGAACGCTCGCGGTCAGCCGGCCCGACATTTCAACCCAGGTCCGTTTCCGCAAGGAAGCCGAAATGGAAAAAGGTGCCGGGCGGCTGCGCGAGGACGGATTCGACGGCGACGTGAAGATACTGACTTCGTGCCCATCCTGCTTGCAGGGCCTGTCGCGTTTCAACGAGGACGCCGGCACCACCGCAGACTATATCGTGGTCGAAATGGCGCGCCACTTGCTGGGCCCCAACTGGCTGCCCGAGTATGTCGCACGCGCCAATGACGGCGGCATCGAACGCATCCTGGTATGAGGCAATGAGCACCACTGATGCCGGTTGTGAGCTGTGCGCCAGCCCGGGCGGCGAATTATTGTTCCAGGACGGGCAATTGCGTGTCGTGCTGGTCGACGACGCCGACTATCCCGGCTTTTGCCGCGTCATCTGGCAGGCGCATGTGCGCGAAATGACCGACCTGTCCCGGCCGCAGCGCGCGCACCTGATGGACGCCGTATGCACGCTTGAATCGGCAGTGCGGCGCGTGATGTCCCCCGACAAGATCAATCTCGCAAGCCTGGGCAACATGACGCCGCACCTGCACTGGCATGTCATCCCGCGCTATGCGGATGACGCCCATTTCCCGGGCGCGGTCTGGGCTGCGCGGCGGCAAAAGACCCAGCAGGAAGCAGATGCCGATGCGCAGTCCCGGGCGCGCCGGCAGGCATTGTTGCCGGCCTTGCGCGCCGAAATAATCCGTCAGTTTTCATCGACCCAGGAGTAAGTTGCCATGTCACAAAATTCCGCTGGTCCGGCGCCGGTCCCGACCGAAATCACGGTGCGGCAGCAGTCGCGGGTGCTCGAACTGGCTTTCGAGAGCGGCGAAAAATTCGAATTGCCGTTCGAGCTGTTGCGCGTGTATTCGCCATCGGCCGAAGTCAGGGGCCACGGCCCCGGGCAGGAAACCCTGCAGACCGGCAAGCGCATGGTCGAACTGACGGCGCTGGAGCCGGTCGGACACTATGCGGTCCAGCCGCACTTTTCCGATGGACACAACACCGGGATTTATTCTTGGGAATACCTGTATTGGCTGGGCACCAACCAGCCCGCGCTGTGGGACAACTACCTGCAACGCCTTGACGATGCCGGTCACGGGCGCGTCGCCGGCCGCGACCTGTCCATGCTGGTGGCAGCGGCTTCTGGCCACGGCTGCGGCAATTAAGGATTTTCCTGTATAACTCTTCGGTAATGACGCAAGAACTCACCGGAAAAGCACGGGGCTGCAATTTATAATGCAGCCTCGCAAACAGCTCGCACATCATGCCCAATAGCACGCACTTCGGATATCAGTCGGTTGCTGAAGAAGACAAAGTACATAAAGTTGCTGAAGTCTTCCATTCGGTAGCGGGCAAGTATGACGTGATGAACGACCTGATGTCGGCTGGCCTGCATCGGATCTGGAAAGCGTTTACAGTGGCGCAAGCAGGTGTACGGCCGGGGTTCAAGGTATTGGACATTGCAGGTGGAACGGGTGACCTGGCGCGGGCATTTGCACGCAAGGCCGGGCCGACGGGAGAAGTCTGGCTGACCGACATCAATGAATCGATGCTGCGGGTCGGGCGCGATAATCTCTTGAACGATGGCCTGGTGACCCCCACCTTGCTGTGCGATGCCGAGCGTTTGCCATTCCCGTCAAATTATTTCGACCGGGTAAGCGTTGCCTTCGGCTTGCGCAACATGACGCACAAGGATAGGGCGCTGGCGGAAATGCAGCGTGTGCTCAAGCCGGGCGGTAAGCTGCTGGTACTGGAATTTTCGAAGGTGTGGGAGCCGCTGAAGAAGCCGTACGACGTGTACTCCTTTTCGGTACTCCCCTGGCTGGGAAAGCGCATTGCCAACGATGCAGAGAGTTATCGGTATCTCGCTGAATCGATCCGGATGCATCCGGACCAGGAAACCCTGAAGCAGATGATGCAGGACGCCGGGCTGGAACAAGTACAGTATTTCAACCTTACCGCTGGTGTGGCGGCGCTTCACACAGGTGTCAAATTCTAGGAGACGTTGATGAAGAAAATGTTTATTGCAATGATGCTGGTACTTGCCAGCACGGCAGCCGTTGTGGCCGATGCGGAAGCCAAGCGTCTTGGCGGCGGCGGTTCAATCGGCCGCCAGTCGACAACTGCCGGCAAGGCTCCGGCCGGCCCGATGCAGCAACAGCAGGCGACCCGCCAGGCGACACCGCCTGCAGCCGCTCCTGGCGCAGCAGCGGCCAAGCCGGCCAGCCCATGGCGCGGCCTGTTGGGTGGCGCCTTGCTGGGCCTGGGCCTGGGTGCGCTGTTGTCCCACCTGGGAATGGGTGGCGCGCTGGCCAGCATGATCGGCACGATCCTGACTTTTGCGCTGATCGCGGGTGCAGTGTTCTTCCTGTACCGGTATTTCACCCGCAACAAATCCGGTGCGCAGCCGACGCCGGCATATGCTGGCGGCTACGCGGCACAGTCCTCAACGCCTGAAATTGGTTCGGGACTGGAACAATCCGCACGTCCGGCTGCTCTCCAGGGCGAAACCAGCGCATCCGGCTCGGCCAATCCTGCGCTGGGCGCAGTGGCTTATGGTGTGCCGGCGGATTTCGACATCCCGGCTTTCCTGCGCCACGCAAAGACGTATTTCATCCGCTTGCAAGCAGCCTGGGACAAGGGCGATGTCAAGGACCTGGCCGAATTCACGACGCCGGAAATGTATGCCGAGCTGAAAATGCAAATCCAGGAGCGTGGTGCGGCCGAGAATGTGACGGAAGTGGTGTCGGTCAACGCCGAGCAGCTGGGCATCGAGGAGCAGGGCACTGACTATTTGGCCAGCGTGCGCTTCGAAGGCCTGATCCGCGAAAGCGCGCAGTCCAATACCGCGCCCTTCACCGAGATCTGGAACCTGCAAAAGCCAATCAATGGCCAGGGCGGCTGGATGCTTGCCGGCGTCCAGCAAGTTTCGCAGGATCCGGAAACGCTGCACTGAACGCATCGCCTGCCCGTTGGGCAGGTGCAAGCTGTTAAACTGGAAACCGCCCGTTGACCGGGCGGTTTTTTTATTGCGCAATCCCTGATGACACCTTCCCTACTTGCTGCCGGCATCAACCACCTGCTCGAACAGGACCCGGTTGAAAAGTCGCGCCTGGCCGCCCATGCCGGCAAGATCGCGCGTGTGGACGCCGGCGTGGCCGACCTGCGGCTGGTGGTCGACGCTGGCGGTTCGGTGTCGCCGGCCGATCCGGCGCTGGCGCCGAATGTCTCGATTTTCATCAAGGCGGGCGATTTGCCGCTATTGTTGCAGGATCGCAGCCGTGCTTTTTCGATGGTTCGTATCGAGGGCGATGCGGAATTCGCCAGCGCGCTGTCGCAATTGATGAACAATTTGCGTTGGGACGCCGAGGAAGATCTTTCCCGGCTGTTCGGCGACCTTGCCGCCGTGCGGATTGCGGCTACGGCAAGAAAAGGCTGGGACGCTGCGCGTTCGGCGCACACAAGCGTAATGGAAAACATGGTGGAATACCTGCTGGAAGAGAATCCGACTCTGGTACGCCAGCAGTCGATGCGGGACTTCGGTGCTGCCGTCAGTGCGCTGCGCGATGATGTCGAGCGGCTGGCCAAGCGGCTCGACAAGATCAAGGGGCGGGCATGACCGGCCGCATCCTGCGGGTGCTCAAGATCGTGCGCGTCATCTTGCGCCACGGCCTGGACCACATGGCGGTATCCGAGCTGGGCGCGCCGCGCCTGGCGCGCTTCATCGACGGCCTGTTTTTCTGGCGCGACCTTTCGGCGCCGCGCGGCGTGCGCTTGCGACAGGCGCTGGAAGAACTTGGGCCGATATTCGTCAAATTCGGCCAGGTGCTATCCACCCGGCGCGACTTGCTGCCGCGCGATGTTGCCGACGAGCTGGCGCTGCTGCAGGACCGGGTTCCGCCCTTTCCGTCTGCCCTGGCGGTGGAGCAGATCCGTCGCTCGCTCGGTGCGCACCCCGACGAGCTGTTCGCTTCGTTCGAACGTGAGCCGGTGGCCTCGGCGTCGATCGCACAGGTTCACTTCGCAGTCCTGAAAACCGGCGCCGAAGTCGCCGTCAAGGTGCTGCGTCCCGGCATGCGACGCTCCATCGACGAAGACTTGCAGTTGCTGCGCATCGCAGCCGGCTGGGTGGAGCGCTGGTGGGCGGATGGCAAGCGCCTTCGTCCGCAGGCAGTCGTGGCCGAGTTCGACAAATACCTGCACGACGAGCTCGACCTGATGCGGGAAGCGGCCAATGCCAGCCAGTTGCGCCGCAATTTTGCCGGTTCAGACCTGTTGTCCGTGCCGGAAATGGTTTGGGACTACTGCTCCGAATCCGTGATCGTGATGGAGCGCATGCGCGGTATCCCGATCTCGCAGATCGACCGTCTGGTGGCTGCTGGCGTGGACCTCAAGAAGTTGTCACGCGATGGCGTGGAAATTTTCTTCACACAGGTCTTTCGCGACGGCTTCTTCCATGCCGACATGCATCCGGGGAACATCCTGGTATCGATCGAACCCGCCACCCTGGGCCGCTATATCGCACTCGATTTCGGCATCGTCGGAACCCTGACCGACTTCGACAAGGATTATCTGTCGCAAAACTTCCTGGCCTTTTTCCGGCGCGACTACAAGCGCGTCGCCGAAGCGCATATCGAATCGGGCTGGGCGCCGAAAGAGACCCGGGTCGATGAACTCGAAGCCGCCGTACGCGCCTGTTGCGAGCCGATCTTCGACCGGCCCCTGCGCGACATTTCATTCGGACAGGTGCTGCTGCGGCTATTCCAGACTTCGCGCCGCTTCAATGTCGAAGTCCAGCCACAGCTGGTGCTGCTGCAAAAGACACTGCTCAATATTGAAGGACTGGGCCGCCAGCTCGATCCTGAACTGGACTTGTGGAAAACGGCAAAGCCCCACCTGGAGCGCTGGATGAAGGAACAGGTTGGCTGGCGCGGCCTGCTGGAGCGGCTGCGCGCCGAAGCGCCGCGCTACAGTCAGTTGCTGCCCCAACTGCCACGCCTGGCGCACCAGGCGCTGACAAGGGAAGTGCATGGTGACGCGCGCCAGGACCAATTGCTGCAGCAGTTGCTCAGCGAGCAGCGGCGAACCAACTTGCTGCTGTCGACGGCGATTTATTTCGGCGGCGGCTTGTTGCTCGGCGTGCTGGTGGTCCAGCTCGTGCTGCGCTGGCATTACTGGCTCGGTTGAGCCGGCTGGCGCGGCTGGCCGGGCTACCAATTCCCGCCATCGCTTGGCTATAATCCTGCGTCAGCACTGACCGATTAACCCTGCCTGGCGTTGCAAAGACCATCCCATGAATGCACTGATCTGGTTCATCGTCGCCTATTGGCTCGTCACCCTGGGCATCGGCGTATATGCCTCGCGCCTGGTGAAAAACTCGCGCGATTTCGCACTGGCCGGTCGCTCGCTGCCGATGTATATCGTGACCGCGACGGTGTTCGCTACCTGGTTCGGGGCGGAGACCGTGCTCGGCATTTCATCGACCTTCGTCAAGGAAGGCCTCGCCGGGATCGTGTCCGATCCGTTCGGGTCCTCGATGTGCCTGATCCTGGTGGGCCTGTTCTTCGCCCGGCCCCTGTACCGGATGAACTTGCTGACGATCGGCGACTATTTCCGGCAAAAGTACGGGCGCACGGTCGAGATCCTGGTCAGCTTGTGCATCGTGGTGTCCTATCTCGGCTGGGTGGCTGCGCAGATCAAGGCGCTCGGGCTGGTATTCAATGTCGTCTCCGGAGGCTATGTGTCGATGGAAGCCGGCATGATCATTGGCGCAGCCAGCGTGCTGTTGTACACGCTGCTGGGCGGCATGTGGTCGGTGGCGCTGACCGATTTCATCCAGATGATCATCATCGTGCTGGGCATGCTGTACATCGGCTGGGAGATATCCGGCATGGTGGGTGGCGCCGGCAATGTGATCGCCCATGCACATGCCGCCGGAAAGTTTGAATTCTGGCCGGCGCCCACGCCCAGAGACCTGCTCTGGTTCATTGCGGCGTGGATCACGATGATGCTGGGGTCGATACCGCAGCAGGACGTATTCCAGCGGGTCGCCTCGTCGGCCAACGAAAAGATCGCCGGCCGCGCCGCCATCCTGGGTGGCGTGATGTATTTCTGCTTCGCCTTCATTCCGATGTTCCTGGCGTATTCGGCCAGCCTGATCGATCCAAAGATGTTTGCCGAGCTGATCGACAAGGATCCGCAACTCATCCTGCCCACACTGATCATGAACAATGTCCCGCTGCTGGCCCAGGTGCTGTTCTTTGGTGCGCTGCTGTCGGCCATCAAGAGTTCAGCCAGCGCCACACTGCTGGCACCATCGGTCATCGTCACCGAAAATATCCTGCGCGGGATCTGGCCCGGCCAGACGGACCGGCAATTCCTGTTCACGATGCGCTCCGTGGTGTTCGTCTTTACCGTCATCGTTACCGTCTTTGCGCTCAATTCCAGTTCCAGCATCTTCCACATGGTCGAGAATGCGTACAAGATCACGCTGGTGGCAGCCTTTGTCCCGCTGGCCTTCGGCATGTACTGGAAGCGGGCAACCCGGCAAGGCGCACTGGCGGCCATCCTGCTGGGCTTTGGCAGCTGGATCCTGATGGAGGTGTTTGCGCCGGCGGGAACCTGGCCGCCGCAATTGGTCGGCGTGCTGGTCAGCCTGGCCGGCATGCTGGCTGGTTCATTGCTCCCGCAATGGGTCCGGCACCACGGGCTGGCGCTGCACGCTGCGGCAAAGTCCTCGGATCCGGGACAAAACCCTCTATAATTCAGGGTTTTGTACGATTTTTTGGAACGAGGACTTCATGCCTATTTACGCCTACCGCTGCCAGTCTTGCGGTTTTGCCAAGGACGCCCTGCAGAAAGTATCCGATCCTGCGCTGACGGAATGCCCGGAGTGTCACCAGCCTACCTTCCGCAAACAGCTGACGGCTGCCGGTTTCCAGCTCAAGGGCACCGGTTGGTATGTGACTGATTTCCGGGACGGCCAGAAGAAGCCGCCTGCCACTGGCGTTGCGCCCGCGACTGCTGCGGCAAGCGAAGCCGGCGCTGCCGGTGACGCCGGCTCCAGTACTGCCGGAAAGTCCGAAAGCAGCACCAGCACGAGCACGAGTACCACACCGGCCACACCGGCGAGCACCTCCGGCGACGCTGCCGCCTGAACCTGAACCCGTAGCCTCCTGCAGGATTTTTCCATGCGCAAATATTTCATCACGGGCCTCTTGGTACTCGTTCCGCTTGCCATTACCGTCTGGGTGGTGAACCTGATCATTGGCACCATGGATCAGTCGCTGCTGCTGCTGCCCGAAAAATGGCGGCCTGCCGCGCTGTTTGGCTTCAGCGTGCCGGGACTGGGCACCTTGCTGACGCTGCTGGTGATCCTGGTCACTGGCCTGGCCACCCACAACTTTGTCGGCAAGCAGGTGGTGCTGGTGTGGGAGATGCTGGTCAAGCGGATTCCCGTGGTCAGCTCCATCTACAACAGCGTCAAGCAGGTTTCGGACACGCTGTTTTCCTCGTCGGGCAATGCCTTTCGCAAGGCAGTGCTGGTCCAGTATCCGCGCCAGAATTCATGGACCATCGCCTTCATGACAGGCGTGCCCGGCGGCGACGTGCGCAACCACCTGCATGGCGACTACATCAGCCTGTATGTGCCAACCACGCCGAATCCGACATCAGGATTTTTCCTGATGGTTTTACGCAGCGACACCATCGAACTCGACATGAATGTCGACGAGGCGCTGAAATACATCGTCTCGATGGGCGTTGTGTCGCCCGAATTTTTTGAGAAAACCCACATCATCGATCCGGCCAAGTCCGAAACGAACGAGGGTTGACCGGCACTGTCCGGAATAGAATACGAACTGGAAAAATCATGTCAATGCGAACTGAATACTGCGGCCTGACCTCCGAGAAGCTGCTCGGGCAAACCGTCAGCCTGTGCGGCTGGGTGCATCGCCGCCGCGACCACGGCGGTGTGATCTTCATCGACCTGCGCGACCGTGAGGGCCTGGTGCAGGTGGTGTGTGATCCGGATCGTGCCGAGGTCTTCAAGTCGGCCGAGGCGGTGCGCAACGAGTTTTGCCTGCGCGTGACCGGCATCGTGCGCCTGCGCCCTGAAGGTACGGCAAATGCCGGCCTGACTTCAGGCAAGATCGAAGTGCTGTGCCATGAGCTCGAAGTGCTCAATCCTTCGGTCACGCCGCCGTTCCAGCTCGACGACGACAATCTGTCGGAAACCACCCGCCTGACGCATCGCGTGCTCGACCTGCGCCGCCCGCAGATGCAAAAGAACCTGATGCTGCGCTACAAGGTGACGATGGAGGTGCGCAAGTACCTCGACCACAACGGCTTCATCGACATTGAAACGCCGATGCTGACCAAGTCCACGCCCGAGGGCGCGCGCGACTACCTGGTGCCGTCGCGTGTGAATGCCGGCGAATTCTTTGCATTGCCGCAGTCGCCGCAGTTGTTCAAGCAATTGCTGATGGTGGCCAACTTCGACCGTTACTACCAGATCACAAAGTGCTTCCGCGACGAAGACTTGCGTGCTGACCGGCAACCTGAATTTACCCAGATCGACTGCGAAACCTCGTTCATGTCCGAGCAGGAGATCCGCGACCTGTTCGAGGACATGCTGCGCACCGTATTCAAGAATGCGCTTGGCGTGGAGCTGCCGTCGCCATTCCCGGTCATGAACTTCGAAACGGCGATGGGCATGTACGGGTCGGACAAGCCCGACATGCGCGTGAAGCTGGAGTTCACCGAACTGACCGACGTAATGAAAGACGTCGACTTCAAGGTCTTTGCCGGCGCCGCCAATTCAGAGGGCGGACGTGTGGTGGGGCTGCGCATTCCGGGCGGTGGCAGCATGCCGCGTTCCGAGATCGACGCCTACACCCAGTTCGTCGCCATTTACGGCGCCCGCGGGCTGGCCTACATCAAGGTCAACGAAAAGGCGAAGGGCCGTGACGGCCTGCAGTCGCCAATCGTCAAGAACCTGCATGACGCCGCACTCTCGCGCATCATCGAGCTGACCGGTGCACAGGACGGCGACCTGATTTTCTTTGGCGCCGACAAGGCCAAGGTCGTCAACGACGCGATCGGCGCATTGCGGGTCAAGATCGGTCATAGCGAGTTCGGCCGCAAGAATGGCCTGTTCGACGAAGACTGGCGTCCGCTGTGGGTGGTCGATTTCCCGATGTTCGAATATGACGAAGGCGCTGACCGTTGGGTTGCCTTGCACCACCCGTTCACCGCGCCCAAGCCGGGGCATGAAGACTTCATCGATACCGATCCCGGCCGTGCCGTGGCGCAAGCCTACGACATGGTGCTCAATGGCTGGGAACTGGGCGGCGGCTCGGTCCGTATCCATCGCGCCGACGTCCAGAGCAAGGTGTTCCGGGCACTCAAGATCAACGATGAGGAAGCCCAGCTCAAGTTCGGCTTCCTGCTCGATGCCTTGCAGTACGGCGCGCCGCCACATGGCGGACTGGCCTTTGGCCTGGACCGTATCGTGACCATGATGACCGGTGCGGAGTCGATCCGCGACGTGATCGCGTTCCCGAAGACCCAGCGCGCACAATGCCTGTTGACGCAAGCACCATCGCCAGTCGACGAGAAACAATTGCGCGAACTGCACATTCGCCTGCGCAATCCGGAACCGGTCGCGAAATCCTAGTCCGGGCAGAGTGCGGCATAATCAAGGCGCGAGCTTCTCGCGCCTTTTTTATTTTCGCCGCATCAACGAATTTCAAGTCATTCCCGGAAATGGCCTTCCATGCAACAACGCACCTACAAAATTCCGGAGTCGGTACTGGTGGTGATCCACACGACGGAACTCGATGTACTGCTGATCGAACGGACAGACCGCAAAGAGTATTGGCAATCGGTCACCGGTTCCAAGGATTTCCCGGACGAAGACCTGCGCACCACGGCGATGCGGGAAGTCCATGAGGAAACCGGCATCCGGATCGGTGATGATGGCCACGTGCCACCAGACTGCCTGGTCGATTGGCAAATGTCGAACGTGTATGAAATCTATCCGGTGTGGCGCAATCGCTACGCGCCCGGCATTACCAGGAACGTGGAACACGTATTCAGCTTGCAGGTGCCGCGTGATGTGCCTGTATTGCTGTCACCGCTCGAACACACCCGCAGCCTGTGGCTGCCGTGGCGCGAGGCTGCCGACCATTGCTTCTCGCCATCCAATGCCGAAGCGATCCTGCAGCTCCCCGTGCGTTTGCAGGCAATGCGCAATGAAAAGGCCCAATGAAGCTGAAAATCGTTACCTATAACATCCACAAGGGCGTGTCCTCGTTTGGCAGCCGGCCGCGCATACAGGCGCTGAAGACGGCGATCGGCTCCCTCAATGCAGACATCCTGTTCATGCAGGAAGTGCAGGGGCGGCACGACCTGCTGGCGCTGCGCTATGCCGGCAGCTGGCCGATGCAAGGCCAGCATGAATTCCTGGCCGGCGACGATCAACACGCCGTGTACGGGCTGAACGCTGCCTACGATCATGGCCATCATGGCAACGCCCTGTTGTCCAACTTTCCCATCATCCACTCGCGCAACCAGGATGTTTCCGACCACGCCTACGAGGCGCGCGGGATACTGCATTGCGTGGTGCGCGTGAAAGAAACCGACGTCCATTGCTATGTGGTGCATCTCGGCTTGTTTGCCGGCAGCCGCAAGCGCCAGATCGATGCGTTGGTCGACGCTGTCGCCGGTTCTGCGCCCGCCGATGCGCCGCTGATCATCGCGGGCGACTTCAATGACTGGGAAAACAAGTTGAGCCAAACCTTGTCCGACCGCCTGCAAGTGCGCGAAGTGTCCGATACCAATCTTTCGCGCCTGGGATTCGGCACCTACCTGCGCCGGCTGGCCGGCCGCGGTCCGAAAATCCAGCCGGCCCGGACCTTCCCGGCAGCCATGCCCGTGTTGAAGCTGGACCGGATCTATGTGCGCGGGTTCGAGGTTGAATCGGCCCAGGTACTGCACGGCGTGCGCTGGGCCCGCCTGTCTGACCATGCGCCGCTGATCGCAACGCTCAAGCTGTCGGCATCCTTTGCCTGACATCGGCATGGCCCCCGGGCAAGCGCACAGGGCAGCGGCGATGCGCCCGTTCACCCTCGCGGCGTCGCATTGATGCGCGCGATCGCCTACACCGCCGGCAATGACGTCACCCTGCTGCATCGCGGCGATGAGTATTTCCCGGCGCTGATCGCGGCATTCGACGCGGCCCGCTCCGAGATCTGGCTCGAAACGTATATCTTTGCGCTCGACCCGACCGGTGACCAGGTCAAGGCGGCGCTGATCCGCGCTGCCGGGCGCGGTGTCGCCGTGCATGTCGTGACGGACTGGCTCGGTACCGGCCACAGGGAGTCGGCAATCCTGCAGCGTGAATTCCTGCAGGCCGGCGTGTCGCACCGCTCCTTCAATCCGTGGTTTCGTCGGGGTGTCACGCGCATGCACCGAAAAATGTGCGTGATCGACGCCGATCTGGCCTACCTGGGTGGACTGAACATCATCGACGACATGGTCGATGACGGCGATCCCAGTGTGCGCTTGCCAGCACCGCGCTGGGACTTTGCGATCAGGATAGCCGGCCCGCTGGTGGACGCGATCGATCGTGAGTTGAAAGGCCAGTGGGCGCGGCTCGGAAAGCTGCCGCTGATCTCGCGCATCGAGGGCCTTATGCGACCATCCGGCCCCCGTACGCCGTCCGACAATGCGCCAGCCGTGGCCGCCCTGATCGTGCGCGACAGCTTTCGCAACCGGGTGACGATACAGCGTGCCTACCTGCACGCGCTCGGGCATGCGCGCCGGGACGTGCTGCTGGTGACGCCGTACTTCGCTCCCGGCCGCAAATTGCGGGCCGCGCTGGAGTCCGCCGCCAGCCGCGGCGTGCGGGTCACCCTGCTGCTGGGTGTTGGCCAGTTTTCCATGCAGGACGCCGTCGCCCACTCGTATTACCCGAAGCTGATGCGGGCCGGCGTCCATATTGTCGAATACCGCAAGACCCAGTTGCATGGCAAGGTGGCGGTAATCGATGAGGACTGGGCGACGGTCGGCTCGAGCAATTGCGATGGCCTGAGCCTGTTCGTCAACCAGGAGGCCAACATCGTGGTGCGCGACGCCGAGTTTTCCCGCGCGCTGCGCGAGCACATCCTGTCCGGCCTGGCCGAGGGAAGCCCGGTCAAGCTGGATGAATTCAGCAACCGGCCCTTGTTGCAGCGGCTGGGGCATGGCGCAGCCTTCCTGCTTTACCGTGCAGTGATGCGGGTCATTACGCTGGGGGAATACAATTGAGAACGCACCAGATCGACCGCGCTGCGATCGAAACCGGCACAGACGCAGCGGTGCCGCATGGATAGCGTCAGGATCGACAAATGGTTGTGGGCCGCGCGTTTTTTCAAAACCCGGTCCCTGGCCACCCAGGCCGTGGAATCCGGACGAGTGCGCCTGGGCGGCGAACGCGTCAAGCCGGCGCGTAATCTCAAGCGAGGTGAGCGCTTGCACATCGAAAACGAAAGCGGGATCTTCGACATCGATGTGATCGACCTTGGCGACAAGCGCGGACCGGCCGCCTTTGCCCAGTCCCTCTATCTGGAAACGCCCGCCAGCATCGCCCAGCGTCAGGTCAGTGCTGACGACCGGCGTCTGTTCCGCGAACCGGCCACATCGATCAAGGGTCGTCCGACCAAGCGCGACCGCCGGCAGCTGGATCGCGAATGACGCAGTGGCAATGCAGCAGGGATGCTGCATTGCATGAGCGCGAAGCTTGCGACCTTGCGCCTGTCCCGGCAAGCGGGCGCGAGGTTTGCCGCCAGCCGGTCAGGCGCCGCAGGCGGACAGAGTCCGCCGAACTTCAAGAAACGCCAGCCCTCGCATGGGACCCGGACCGCCTCTCACCCGGTCTACTTAGAAACCCTGCTCTACGATGCCCTTTGACTTTTGAAGGTCCGTGAATAATAGTACGAACGTTCGCACAAATAATCAGATGACAGATAACACGCCAAAGTTCATGCGCAAGGGGGAGCTCACCCGCGCCGCAATCCTCGATGTTGCCCTTGGCCTGGCCAGTCGCGATGGCCTGGAAGGCCTGACCATCGGCCTGTTGGCCGACAGGATGAACATGAGCAAGTCGGGTGTGTTCGCGCACTTCGGCTCCCGTATCGAGCTGCAGATTGAAGTGCTCAAGCTGTACCACACCGTTTTCGAAAACGAAGTATTTTCCCCCAGCTTGCAGGCGCCGCGCGGATTGCCCCGGCTGGAAGCCATGTTTGCGCGCTGGATCAAACGGGTCACCGTCGAAATTGCATCAGGTTGCATATACATTAGTGGAGCCGTTGAGTACGACGACCGGCCCGGCGAAGTCCGGGAAGAACTCGTCGCGATGGTGCGGGTCTGGCAGGCCGCGCTGCACCGGTGCGTGGTGCAGGCAATTGAAATGGGCCATTTGCAGGACGGCACCGATCCGCAGCAACTGGTTTTTGAAATGTATGGGCTGGTGCTGGCACTGCATCACGATGCCCGCTTCATCAAGCGGCCGGGCAGCGTGGAACGGGCCGAGGTCGGGTTTGCGCGCCTGATTGCCGATTACCGCAAGCAAGACGCCGGGACTGCCGGAAACAATCAAACAAAAACGAGCAGGGCAGCAATTCGCAAGACCGCTGCCTGATCGATCCGATCAGCCATTTAGGAGAGTAATCCATGGGTCAGTACACCCCGCCGCTGCGTGACATGCGGTTCGTGATGCACGAATTGCTGGATGTCGAGGCTGAACTCAAGCAGCTTCCCAAGCATGCCGACATCGACGCCGACATCATCAACCAGGTGCTGGAAGAGGGCGGAAAATTTACTTCGCAGGTGCTGTTTCCGATCAATCATAGCGGCGACCGCGAAGGCTGCACCCTGGACCAGGCGACCCACGAGGTAAAGACGCCAACCGGCTTCAAGGCGGCCTACCAGCAATATGTCGAAGCCGGCTGGCCGGCACTGTCCTGCGATCCGGCGTTTGGCGGGCAGGGCTTGCCGCTGGTGATCAACAATGCGTTCTACGAGATGATGAACTCGGCCAACCAGGCCTGGACCATGTACCCGGGGCTGTCGCATGGCGCCTACGAGTGCCTGCATGCGCACGGCACGCCCGAACAGCAGGCGCTGTACCTGCCCAAGCTGGTGTCGGGCGAATGGACCGGCACCATGTGCCTGACCGAGCCGCACTGCGGCACCGACCTGGGCCTGCTGCGCAGCAAGGCGGAACCGCAGGCCGATGGTTCGTACAAGATCAGCGGCGGCAAGATATTCATATCTGCCGGCGAGCATGACATGGCCGCCAACATCGTCCACCTGGTGCTGGCGCGACTGCCTGACGCGCCGATTGGCACGCGCGGCATTTCGCTGTTCCTGGTGCCAAAGTTCATCCCGGCCGCAGATGGCTCGCTGGGTGCGCGCAATCCGGTCTTCTGCGGCGCGCTGGAAGAGAAAATGGGCATCCATGGCAATTCAACTTGCCAGATCAATCTCGATGGCGCCACCGGCTGGCTGATCGGCGAAGCGAACAAGGGATTGAACGCCATGTTCGTGATGATGAATGCCGCGCGGCTGGGTGTGGGCATGCAGTCGCTCGGCCTGACTGAAGTGGCCTATCAGAACGCGCTGGCTTACGCCAAGGAGCGCCTGCAAATGCGCAGCCTGTCGGGCGTCAAGGCGCCGGACAAGCCGGCCGACCCGATCATCGTGCATCCGGATGTGCGGCGCATGTTGCTGACTGCCCGCGCCTATGCCGAAGGCGGGCGTGCCTTTACCAGCTATATCGCGCTGCTGATCGACAAGGAACTGAACCATCCGGACGAGGAAGTACGCAAGGAAGCAGGCGACCAGGTCGTTTTGCTCACGCCCATCATCAAGGCCTTCCTGACCGATAACGGCTGGATCGCAACCTCCGAAGCGATGCAGGTGTACGGCGGCCACGGTTACATCGTCGAATGGGGCATGGAGCAATACGTGCGCGACGCCCGCATCAACATGATCTACGAAGGCACCAACACCGTGCAATCGCTGGACCTGCTGGGCCGCAAGATCCTGATGGACAACGGCGCCAAGCTGCGCAAGTTCGGCGAGCAAGTGAAAGCTTTCGTGGAAGACAACGGCACCGACGAAGCGATGTCCGAATTCATCACTCCGCTGGCCGACCTGGGTGACAAGGTGACCAAGCTGACGATGGAAATCGGCATGAAGGCGTTACAGAACCAGGACGAAGTCGGCGCGGCTGCCGTACCCTACCTGCGCGTGCTCGGTCACCTGGTGTTTTCCTATTTCTTTGCGCGGATGGCGAAAATCGCGCTGGAAAAACAGGACTCGGGCGACGACTTTTACAAAGCCAAGCTGGGGACGGCGCGCTTCTATTTTGCGCGCCTGTTGCCGGAAACCGCGATGCTGATTCGTCAGGCACGGTCCGGATCGGCATCGCTGATGGCGCTTGACGCCGACCTGTTGTGATAGCCCCGGCTGTCATCAAATCACTGCTCTGAAGGAATGAACATGTCGAATTTTATCGTCAGGAAAGTGGCGGTTCTCGGCGCTGGCGTGATGGGCGCGCAGATCGCCGCGCATTGCGTCAACGCCCGTGTGCCGGTGGTGCTGTTTGACCTGCCCGCAAAAGAGGGCCCGAAGAACGGCATCGTGCTGCGCGCGATCGAGAACCTGAAGAAACTCAGTCCCGCCCCATTGGGCATCCGTGATGAAGCCTCGTTGATCCAGGCCGCGAATTACGAAGATGACCTCGCCCTGCTGCAGGGCTGCGACCTGGTGATCGAAGCGATTGCCGAGCGCATGGACTGGAAGCATGACCTGTACAAGAAGGTCGCCCCGCATATCGCCGGTCATGCGATTTTTGCGACCAATACCTCCGGCCTGTCGATCACCCGGCTGTCCGAGGGCTTCGATGCGCAATTGCAGGCGCGTTTCTGCGGCGTGCATTTTTTCAATCCACCGCGCTACATGCATCTGGTGGAGCTGATCCCGACCGCCGCCACCCGGCCCGATATCCTCGACCAGCTGGAAGCCTTCCTGACCACCAACCTGGGCAAGGGTGTCGTGCGCGCCAAAGATACGCCGAACTTCATCGGCAACCGGGTCGGCGTATTCGGCATGCTGGCCACCATTCACGAGGCGCAGAAATTCGGCTTGAGCGTCGATGTGGTTGACGACCTGACCGGTGCGCGGCTGGGACGCGCCAAATCCGGCACCTTCCGCACCGCCGATGTCGTCGGACTGGACACGATGGGCCATGTGATCCGGACCATGCAGGACAACCTGCAGGATGATCCTTTCTTCGACGCTTACCAGACCCCCGCAATCCTGCAGCAACTGGTGCAGGCAGGTGCGCTGGGCCAGAAGACCGGCGCCGGTTTTTACAAGAAGGTCGGCCGCGATATCTTGCGCATAGACGCCGCCAAAGGTGACTACGTCCCCTCTACCGGCAAGGTCGATGACCTGGTCGGCCGCATCCTGAAAGAAAAAGATCCAGCCAAGCGCATGAAGGCGCTGCACGACTCCACCAATCCGCAAGCGCAGTTCCTGTGGTCGATCTTCCGTGACGGTTTCCATTACATCGCGGTCCACCTGGAGAGCATTGCCGATAGCGCGCGCGATGTCGACTTCGCACTGCGCTGGGGCTTTGGATGGAACCTGGGCCCCTTCGAAAACTGGCAGGCGGCCGGTTGGCAGCAAGTCGCGACATGGATCAAGGAAGATATCGACGCCGGCCGTGCGCTGTCGTCGGCGCCCTTGCCGGACTGGGTATTCGACGGCCGCACCGGCGTGCACTTTGAAGAAGGCTCCTGGTCGGCGGAGCGCCGCTGCAATGTTCCCCGTTCCGAGTTGCCGGTGTATCGGCGCCAGGTATTCCGTGCGCCCTTGCTGGGATCGGGCGCAGCCGACGGCCGCAACGGCGGCAAGACTGTTTTCGAGGACGAATCCGCGCGCATCTGGCACCAGGAAGACGACGTGCTGGTGCTGTCCTTGAAGACCAAGATGCATGTGATTGGCCCCGGCGTGATCGACGCGCTGGCGCGTGCGACCGATGAAGCGGAGCGCAATTTCAAGGGCCTGGTGATCTGGAACGCCGATGCGGCAGAAGGCGGCGCGTTCTCGGCCGGCGCCGACTTGCAGGCCATGCTGCCGGTGTTCATGTCGGGCGGCGTCAAGGCGATCGAACCCGAAGTGGCGCGGCTGCAGCAGGCGCACATGTCGCTGAAGTACGCCGGCGTGCCGGTGGTGGCGGCAGTTGCCGGCCTGGCGCTGGGCGGCGGCTGCGAACTGATGATGCATGCGGCACGCCGGGTGGCGGCAATGGAATCGTATATCGGCCTGGTTGAAGTCGGCGTGGGCCTGATTCCGGCCGGCGGCGGACTCAAGGAAGCCGCGCTGCGCGCAGCAGATGACGCGCAGGGCAACGACATCCTGCAATTCCTGAAAAATTACTTTACCAACGCCGCCATGGCCAACGTGTCCAAGTCTGCGCTCGAAGCGCGGCAGATGGGCTACCTGCGCGCGGGCGATGTGATCGTCACCAACACCCATGAGTTGCTGCATGTGGCCAGCAGCCAGGTGCGCGCCATGCACGACGCCGGCTATCGCGCGCCGGTGCCGCGGCTGGTGCCCGTCACCGGGCGTTATGGCATGGCCACCATCGGCGCGCAGTTGCTGAACATGCGCGATGGCGGCTTCATCTCGGCGCATGACTACAAGCTCGCCAGCATGATTGCCGAAATCATCAGCGGCGGCGATATCGAGCCGGGCAGCATGGTCGACGAGCAATGGTTGCTCGACCGTGAACGCCGGGCTTTCATGGAACTGCTGAACCATCCAAAAACCCAGGAACGCATCATGGGCATGATGCAGACCGGGAAGCCGGTACGCAATTGACACAGCCCCAGGCCGCGCGCATGCCCGGCATGCGACGCCAGGGACAAGCCCGCTGCTTGCAAACGAATCAGGAGAGTATCAAATGAGCAAACAACTTCAGGACGCCTACATCGTTGCGGCGACCCGCACCCCGATCGGCAAGGCGCCGCGCGGCATGTTCCGCAACGTGCGTCCGGACGACTTGCTGGTGCGCGCAATACAATCCGCGCTGGCGCAGGTGCCGGGCCTTGACCCGACGCTGATTGAGGACGCCATCGTCGGCTGCTCGTTCCCGGAAGCCGAGCAGGGATTGAACATGGCCCGCATGGCCGTGTTGCTGGCCGGCTTGCCGCGCACGGTGGGCGGGGTTACCGTCAACCGTTATTGCGCGTCCGGCCTGACCGCAATTGCAATGGCGGCCGACCGCATCCGCGTGGGCGAGTCCGACGTCATGATCGCCGCCGGTGCAGAGTCGATGTCGATGGTGCCGATGATGGGGCACCACCCGTCGATGAACATGGGCATCTTCAAGGACGAGAATATCGGCATGGCCTACGGCATGGGCCTGACGGCGGAGAATGTCGCCAAACAGTGGAAGGTCAGCCGCGAGGCGCAGGATGCGTTCGCGCTGGACTCGCACATGAAGGCCATCGCCGCGCAAAAAAGCGGCGAGCGGGCCGATGAAATGACATCGGTCGACATCATCGAAAAATTCCCCAACCTGGCAAGCGGCCAGACCGACATCGTCACCCGCACCGTGACCGACGATGAAGGCCCGCGCGCCGACACCAGCCTGGAAGCGCTGGCCAGGTTGAAGCCGGTCTTTGCCGCCAAGGGCAGCGTCACTGCCGGCAACAGTTCGCAGACCTCGGATGGCGCCGGCGCGCTGATCCTGGTCAGCGAGAAAATCCTGCGCCAGTTCAACCTGACGCCCCTGGCGCGCTTCGTGTCGTTCGCGGTGCGCGGCGTGCCGCCGGAAATCATGGGCATTGGCCCGAAGGAAGCAATTCCGGCTGCGCTATCCGCTGGCGGACTCACGCAAGACCAGATCGACTGGTTCGAGCTGAACGAAGCCTTTGCCGCACAAGCCCTGGCAGTCATGGGCGACCTCGGCATGGACCCGGCCAAAGTGAATCCGCTGGGCGGCGCCATCGCGCTGGGACATCCCCTGGGTGCCACCGGCGCTATCCGCTCGGCCACAGTGATCCATGGCATGCGTCGTCGCAATTTGAAGTACGGCATGGTGACCATGTGCGTGGGCACCGGCATGGGCGCAGCAGGGATTTTCGAACGGCTTTGACCTGATGCGCAGTCGGCAATCGATGGTCGGCAATGCAAGGTTCTGCGCCTTGGCAATCAAGGCCATGCAAGCCCCGTCGGGCGGCCTTCAAATGGAGATGGAATGAGCATTGCGACCAGCAAGCAAGACGGCATACTGACCATCGAGTTCGATCGCCCGGAGCGCAAGAACGCCATCACCGTGGCGATGTACCAGTTGATGGCGGACGCCATCGCGCAGGGCGAGCGTGATCCGGAAGTGCGGGTCCTGCTGATTTGTGGCAAGCCCGACATGTTCACCGCCGGCAATGACCTGGAAGATTTCCTGGGTGCGCCGCCGCCCGGGCTCGACAGCCCGGTGTTTGCTTTCATGCGCACGCTGTCGCAAGCCAGCAAGCCCGTTGTTGCCGCCGTTGCCGGACCCGCGGTAGGAATAGGCACCACCATGCTCCTGCATTGCGACATGGTGTACGCCGCCGACAATGCACTGTTCTCCATGCCGTTTGCGCAACTGGGCGTCTGTCCGGAATTCGCCTCCAGCATGGTGCTGCCGCAAATTGCCGGCTATCAGCGGGCCGCAGAACTGCTGATGCTGGGCGAAACCTTCACTGCTGCACAGGCGTGTCAGATGGGTATGGTCAACAAGGTCGTGCCCGGTGCTGAACTGATGCCCTACGCACGCAGCAAGGCGCTGGCGCTGGTTGCGCTGCCGCCGTCGTCGCTGCGCATCACCAAGCAACTGATGAAGAGCGCCCAAAGTGCGACCGTCCAGAAGGTAATCGCCGACGAGGGCCGGCACTTCAGCGCCATGCTGGGTGCGCCCGAGGCAAAGGAAGCCTTCACCGCCTTCTTTCAAAAGCGCAAGCCGGATTTCAGCAGGTTTGACTGAAGAACTGGTGTTTGGCATTAGCCGATACCTGGGCTCGAGTTCGTTCGCTGGCCTGACAGGTTAAGCCGGCATCGCCACTCTACCGATCACTTGTTCGATCAGCGGGCAAGTCAAATTTTCCGGCACTAATACTTTCAAAATCTCCCATAAATATGGCGTTCGCCATTTGAAAATTTTCATTATCTTGCCTGTCGTGATCAATTCATTCCATCGCAGATGAAACCGACCAAGCAAGCCCGTAACCGCCCCGTTTTCCCGCAAGGCCATGCCGCCAATTTTCCGGCATCAACTGCGCCTGATCCGGGCGCCGTGCCGCTGGCTGGCCGGCGTCGCAAAGGAGATGTGGTGCTCGATCGTGTCTGCTTTGGTTATGGCGACGAGGGGCCCTCCTTGTTTGAATCGCTCTGCATGCAGGTCAAGGCCGGCGAAATGACGGCCATCATCGGCCCGCCGGGATGCGGCAAGAGCACGCTGATCCGGATGATCTGCGGCCTTTATTCGCCGAGTTCCGGGCGCGTCAGGGTGACAGGAGCAGCGTGTGCCGGTTCGCGTCGGTCGCCGGGCAGCGGGGTTGCCCTTATCCCCCGCGAGCCGATGCTGTTCCCGGGATCTTTGCTCGACAACCTGTACCTGGCAGCCCCGTCCGCCGACACGGCCAGCATCGGGCAGGCCTGCCGGCTGGCGAACGTGGCGATGATTCCCGAAGGCGTTCCGGCATGCGGCCATCCCGACATTGGTGCGGGCGGGGCTTATCTGTCGCCTGGCCAGCGCTGCCTCATCGGTATTGCCCGGGCACTGCTCAAGGGGCCCGATGTACTGATCCTGGACGACACTTTCGCCGGACTGCGCGCAACTTGCAGGAAGCGGCTGCTGGACACGATCAACGGCCTGAAAGGCCGGATCACGGTGATCGTCACTGCACGCCGCCTGCCGGCCGGGCTTGATATCGACACGGTTTATCGGCTGGGGTCGGACCGGGCGATTCGCCTGTCCGTGATCCGGGGCAGGGCGCCGGCGGACGGGCCACTTGCGCGGCGCGGCCTGAAACGCGCTGGCAGCACCGGTTAGCAGCGGCGGTGCGATACAATGACCATCGAAGCAAGCCAGACAGCCGCTGGCGTGAATGCAAATTCACGCGGGAGGAAGGTCCGGACTCCACAGAGCAGGGTGACGGCTAACGACCGTCCGCCGTGAGGCGCGGAACAGGGCCACAGAGACGAGTCTTCGGGAGCGCGGCGCAAGCCGGTAACGCTCACGAAGGGTGAAACGCGGTAACCTCCACCCGGAGCAATTCCAAATAGGCACGCGATGATGCTGCTCGCGGAGCGTGCGGGTAGGAAGCTCGAGCCTGTGAGCAATCACAGGCCTAGATGAATGGCTGTCATAGCGCGTGGTTCGCTGCGCGCCGTAACAGAATCCGGCCTATCGGCTTGCTTCGTTTTTATTTTCCCGGTCTGGTGCCGGCGGGCATTTGTCTGCACATCGACTTTACCCCGGTCGGCCCTGGCGATTGGCCAAGGCTTTATCTTTCCGTTGTGAATCCCTGCTGCTGCCGCCCTGAACGGCGGTGAGGTCGATTCCTACAGCCTAGTTGACGGCTCGCAATGCCGGTTTTGTCGCCGCAGCTACAATCTGTTCCAGAGAGTGTGGCGGCCGTGGGACGGGACCAGCGGGAGCGACGCCAGGCGGCATCACAGCATCTTGTTGCCATTCCATCCCACGACCACCACACTCTTTTCCTGTTGCCGGACAGATCACACTGTCCCGACCAGCCTTGCGCTGAAACCGGGCTTCTACCGTTGAAATGCCCCGCATGGCTCACGTTTGCCACACGCATTGCCGCGGCATTGTGACGATTCGCCGAAGCATTATAGAATGCAGGGTTCCCAATCAACCGGCATAGCCCATGCATTGGTACGTGATCCACACCAAGCCCAGGCAGGAGCGGCGCGCCTGGCAAAACCTGGTCCAGCAGGGGTATGAGTGTTATCTGCCGCTGATGCCGCGGATGAAGCTGCGCGCTGGCGATGCCGCCATCGTCGAAGAGCCCCTGTTCCCGCGCTACTTGTTCGTGCAACTCGACGACAGCCTGACCGGCAAGGGATGGGCGCCGATCCGATCGACCAAGGGCGTCAGCCGGCTGGTCACCTTCGGCGCCGAGCCGGCCACGGTGTCCGATGATCTTCTCGGCGCGCTACGGCGCCGGCAGGACGCGGCGCGGCCCGCACCGCTGTATGCCGCAGGCGACCAGGTCCGCATTGCGACCGGCGCCTTCTCGGGCCTGGACGCGGTTTATTTGATGGACGACGGGGAACGGCGCGCAATGGTGTTGATCGAGTTGCTGAACCGGCCGCTGACCGTCAATGTGCCGCGGGCCATCGTCCGCAAGATTGCCTGACCGGCGCTTGCCGGCAACGCCAGCAAATGGCCGGAGTGTGCCGTGCACCAGTGCATGCAAAACCCGCCGCCTGCCGCTGCTGTGGCGCACTCCTCGCCGCACCATCACTATTCAACCCCGTGGCCGGCCGCGTTCTGGAGGCTTCGGATTCCATGCAAAGAAAATCGTGAAAATATTGGTTACCGGTGCAAACGGGTTTGTCGGCCGCGCTCTGGTTGCGCACTTTCTCGATCTCGGCCACACCGTCCGGGCCACCGGCCGGGCCGCGCAGGTCAAACAAGGCGGTCCCGAATCCCGACCTGGATTGGAGTACCTGGGAGGTTATGATTTCGATGTCGATGCGAACTGGATGCCGGCGCTCGCCGGCGTGGACGTCATCGTGCACGCCGCAGCCCGCGTCCATCATCCCGATGCCGGGCATGCCTCAGCCCTGCCCGCATTCAGGCAAGTCAATACGCGTGCAACGCTGGACCTGGCCAGCCAGGCCCGGCAGGCCGGTGTGCGACGATTCATCTTCATTTCGTCGGTCAAGGTGCTTGGCGAGAGTACTGCGACGGGCGCGCCTTTCCGGGCCGACGACCCGCCCCGACCGATCGATGGCTACGGCATCTCCAAGCATGAGGCCGAGCAAGGCTTGCTCGGCATGGCACAAAGTGGCGGCATGGAAGTCACCATCATCCGTCCGCCGCTGGTCTACGGACCTGGTGTGCGGGCAAACTTCCGCAGCATGATGAAGTGGCTTGGCATGGGCATTCCTTTGCCCCTTGGCAGCATAAGCAACCGCCGCAGCCTGGTGGGACTGGGCAACCTGGTGGACCTGATCGGTGTTTGCCTGGACCATCCCGGCGCGCGCAACCAGGTATTCATGGCCGCTGACGGCGCCGACCTGTCCACACCCGAGTTGCTGCGGCACACGGCGCAGGCCCTGGGCCGCCGGGCGCATTTGTTGCCGGTGCCGGTTTCCTGGCTGCGGCTTGGTGCAAGCCTGCTCGGCAAACAGGACATGTTGCAAAGGCTGTGCGAGTCCTTGCAAGTCGACATCGAAAAAAACCGGCAATTGCTGGGTTGGACGCCACCCAATACGGTCGACCAGGAATTGGCCCGCACTGCGGCAGCATTCCTGCGTGAAGCGAGCCAGCCGTGAAGCGCGCCGTCGATCTGTTGTTGTTTGCTGCGGCCAGCATCGTGTTGTGCTTGCCGGTGGCGCTGGTTGCCCTACTGGTGCGATGCACGTCCCCGGGGCCGGTGCTGTACTGGTCCGACCGCGTGGGCCGCAACAATGCGCTTTTCCGGATGCCAAAGTTCCGCACCATGCGGGTGGATACGCCGGAGGTCGCCACCCACCTGCTGGCCGATCCTGCCCGCTGGCTGACGCCGGTGGGCGGCTTGCTGCGGCGTTCCAGCCTGGACGAATTACCGCAGTTATGGAGTATCCTCGCTGGACACATGAGTTTTGTCGGGCCGCGGCCGGCATTGCATAACCAGCACGACTTGATCGCGTTGCGAACGCAATCCGGCGTCCATCGGCTGGTGCCCGGATTGACCGGCTGGGCCCAGGTGAATGGTCGCGACGAATTGTCGATCGAAGAAAAGGTACGGCTCGACGCGGAGTACCTCAAGCGCCAGTCGCTGGCCTTCGATATCCGGATTTTATGGCTGACATTCTTGCAAGTCATCCGTCGCCACGGCGTGTCTCATTGAACATCTGCTCCTGCTAGCGCAAACTACATTTATGCCCTTTACCGACTCCGCAGCCTCCTTGCTCGCCTTGCCCCGTTTATCGAAGCGCCTGCTGGTGGCGTCGGTAGACGCCAGCCTGTGCGTGCTGACGGTCTGGCTGGCCTATTGCCTGCGACTGGAAAGCTGGCACAGCCTGACCGGCCTGCAGTGGTTGCCGGTCATTGCTTCGGTCGTGATTGCGCTGCCCGTGTTCATCCGCTTCGGGCTGTATCGCGCCATCTTCCGCTATGCCGGCTGGCCTGCCATGGTGACGGTGCTCAAGGCGATCGGCGTCTACACCTTGTTTTTCATTACGATGTTTACCGCCATCGGCATTGAAGGCGTTCCGCGCACCATCGGCCTGATCCAGCCGGTACTGTTGCTGCTGGCGGTGGCGACCACGCGCTTGCTGGCGCGCTACTGGTTGGGCGGCTTGTACCGCAGCACGCTGATCCGCTACGCCAGGCCCAAGGTTCTGATTTATGGCGCTGGTTCGGCTGGTCGCCAGTTGGCCGCCGCCTTGCGCAACAGTGCGGAAATGGAAGTCGCCGGTTTCCTCGATGACGACAGCCGCTTGCATGGCAACGTACTGAACGCGCTGGCGATCTACAGCCCGGCGGACCTGCCCGGCCTGGTCGAAACGCTCAAGATCAGCCTGGTGCTGCTGGCCATGCCCTCGGCATCGCGCAAGCGTCGCAATGAAATCCTGCACCTGATGCTGGAATCCAGGGTCTCGGTGCGTACGCTGCCTGGCGTGATGGAACTGGCGCAGGGGCGGGTCAGCACGACCGACCTGCGTGAACTGGACATTGAAGACTTGTTGGGGCGTGACCCGGTCTCGCCAAACCATATCCTGCTGGGCAAGAATATCCGCGGCAAGGTGGTGCTGGTGACCGGCGCCGGCGGATCGATCGGTAGCGAGCTGTGCCGGCAAATCATTGCGCTGGCGCCCGCCACGCTGCTATTGATCGAGCAAAGCGAGTTTGCGCTGTATGAGGTGCACCAGGACCTGGTGCAAAAGCTGGCACGGGTGGAAGAGGGCCAGTCAGTGCGGCTGGTGCCGCTGCTGGCATCGGTGCGCGACGAGGATCGCATCCGTGAAGTGATGGATGCCTGGCGGCCGAACACTGTCTACCACGCCGCCGCCTACAAGCATGTTCCGCTGGTCGAGCACAACCCCGCCGAGGGCGTGAAAAACAATGTGTGGGGCACCTGGATCACTGCCAGGGCCGCTGTGGAATTCGGCGTCCAGGATTTCGTGCTGATCAGCACCGACAAGGCAGTGCGGCCAACCAACATCATGGGGGCCAGCAAGCGGCTGGCGGAAATCGTGCTGCAAGCGATGGCGGACAATTCGGGTGCGACCAAGCTGTCGATGGTGCGATTTGGCAATGTGCTGGGTTCGTCCGGCTCCGTGGTGCCGAAGTTTCGCCAGCAGATCAAGGACGGCGGGCCGATCACGCTGACCCACGCCGACATCACCCGCTATTTCATGACGATCCCCGAAGCGGCGCAACTGGTGATCCAGGCCGGCGCCATGGCCCGGGGCGGCGACGTGTTCGTACTCGACATGGGGGAGCCGGTGCGCATCATCGACCTGGCGCGCCGCATGGTCGAGCTGTCCGGACTGGAGGTCAAGGACGACGACAACCCTGACGGGGAAATCGAGATCCAGATCATGGGCTTGCGGCCGGGTGAAAAACTGTACGAGGAACTGCTGATCGGCGACAACCCGGAAGCCACTTCCCATCCCCGCATCATGAAGGCCCATGAGGACTATCTTGCGTTTGACGTCCTGGAAGGCAAGCTCAATGCGCTGCGCGTGGCGCTCGACGTCAATGACGTCGGCGTGGTGCGCATGATGCTGTCGCAACTGATCACTGGATATCAGGCCAGTGGCGATATCGTGGACTGGGTCCACATGGAGCAGGAAGCGGACTACAGCCGTAGCGGCCCGGTCAATGAGGCGCTGTCCTGACCATCAGGACAGCGCGGTGCATCGCTCAGACCGGTTTGGACCAGACCGTGCGGTTCACGTAATCGACATAGCTGACCACTACGCGCAGCAACTGTTTGGACACCGCGTGCGATTCATAGTCTGCGACAGGCGCAGTGACGTGTTTGGTCCGGTCGTGCTGCGCAATGATGATCCTGACCGCATCCAGCACCCGATCCTTTTTCAGGCCGGCCATGATCAATGTGCCCACATCCATGCCTTCCGGACGCTCATGGGCATTCCTGATCGTAATCGCAGGCAAATTCAGTAGCGATCCCTCTTCCGTAATGGTGCCGCTGTCGGAGACCACGCACAGCGACTCCATCTGCAGCTTGATGTAATCGCAGAAACCGAAGGGCTTGAGAAACTGGATATGCGAGCTCAGCTTGCCCAGGTCCAGCGCATCGAGGCGTTTTTTCGTGCGCGGATGGGTGGAAACAATCACTGGTACGTCATAGCTTTCAGCCAGCGCGTTCAGGGTTTCGACCATGTCCAGCAGGTTTTGCGGGGTATCGACATTTTCTTCGCGGTGCGCGCTGACGATGAAGTACCGACCCTGCTCCAGGTTCATGCGCTGCAACACGTCCGAGGCTTCGATCTTCGGCATGTAATGGTCCAGCACCTCGCGCATGTGCGAGCCGGTCTTGATGATGGTTTCGGGCGGGATGCCTTCGGCGATCAGGTAACGGCGGGCATGCTCGGTCAGAACGAGATTGATGTCGCTGAGATGGTCGAGTACCTTGCGATTGAGCTCTTCAGGCACGCGCTGGTCGAAGCAACGATTGCCCGCCTCCATGTGAAACACCGGAATCTTGCGGCGTTTGGCGGCGATCACCGCCAGGCAGGAGTTTGTATCGCCATAAAGCATGACGGCGTCAGGGATCTCTAGCGCCATCACTGCATCGGATTTTTCGATGACCCTGGCGATGGTTTGCGCGGCAGTCTCGCCGACAGCTTCCAGAAAATGATCCGGCTTGCGAATGCCGAGATCGTCAAAAAAAACCTGATTCAGCTCGTAGTCGTAGTTCTGACCGGTATGGACCAGGATGTGCTGAGTGTGACGATCGAATTCGGCAATTACCCGACTCATTTTAATAAGTTCCGGGCGCGTGCCGACTATGGTCATGACTTTAAGCACGGCGTTCTTTCTTGATGTAGTCGAGTTGAAGAATCAGTTTTTTCACGTCGTCGACCGTCAGTCGAACGGTATTGTGGGAGGTGTAGTCGTCAAAGCGGGAGATGGTCTCTTCCCCTTCACTGAAATACTTCGCATAGTTCAAATCGCGATTATCTGCGGGTATCCGATAATAGCCGCCCATGTCTTCGGCATGGGCCATCTCTTCGCGCGAGATCAGCGATTCATACAGCTTCTCGCCATGCCGTGTACCGATCACGCGGACCGGTGCACTGCTGTTAAAAATTTGCTTGAGCGCCTGCGCCAGATCGCCGACCGTGGACGCCGGTGCCTTTTGCACGAAGATATCGCCTTGCCGCCCGTGCGTGAACGCGTACAGAACCAAGTCCACCGAATCCTCGAGCGACATCAGGAAGCGGGTCATGTTCGGGTCGGTTACCGTAACCGGATTTCCCGACTTGATCTGCTCGACGAATAGCGGAATGACTGAGCCGCGCGAAGCCATGACGTTGCCGTAGCGAGTAGCGCAGAAGACCGTTTCACCCGGCAGTTGCAGTCGGGCTTTGGCAACCATCAGCTTTTCAGCCATGGCCTTGGAGATCCCCATCGCATTGATCGGATACACCGCTTTGTCAGTGCTGAGGACCACAACCCGCGCAACGCCACACGCGGTGGCGGCATTGAGCACGTTTTCCGTGCCCATTACATTGGTTCGCACCGCTTCCATCGGATAGAACTCGCAGGACGGCACCTGCTTGAGGGCGGCAGCGTGGAAAACGTAATCCACCCCCTTCATCGCCTGCGCGACGCTTGCATAGTCACGCACATCGCCGATGTAGAAGCGCAATTTTGGATTGTTCAGCGCAATCCGCATGTCCTCCTGTTTCTTCTCGTCGCGGCTGAAAATTCGAATTTCACGCACTTCCGTGTCCAAAAATCGCGTCAGCACGGTATTGCCAAAGGAGCCGGTGCCCCCGGTGATCAGTAAAGTTTTGTCTGCAAACATTATTTGGTTATCCTTCATCCGAAGTCGCGCATGCGTTTGACCAAGTCCGGCCACGGTGGCGCGACATATCCGGTCGCTGCATTGAAACGGCTTGCATCGAGAGAGCGGTCAATCACAAGCCGGTCGTCCGGTTCAATCGGTATCGCGTGCCCATACTCACTTCCGGCCAGCTTGAGCAAGTCATATTTCGTGATCGGTTCGGCGGCGACATGGTAGAGGCCGGTTAAGTCGCGTGCAGGAAGCACGAAATCTTTAATAACAGTAGCAAGTTCGCAAGTCGACAATCCAGAGAAAACCGCCCGTGTATAGCCTTTTATCGGGCCTTTCTGACTCAGGAACCAGCCTATCAAGCCGTGGGTGCTATTCAGTTCATGACCGATGATAGACGTGCGTAGCGTCACGCAATGCGGATAGTGTACTTCTCCGAGAAATTTTGAGCGACCGTAGACATCTTGCGCATCAGACTCGTCCGACTCGCGGTAGCCGCCCTTTCTCCCCGAGAATACGCAGTCGGTGCTGATGTGGATGAAGCGGGCGCCAGCCAGTGCGCTTAGCCGTGCCAGGCGGTGCGGTAGCATCGCGTTGATCGGAAGGGCTACCAGGGGGTCCTCGGCCTCGGAAAATTGTTTGACCAGTCCGATGCAGTTGATGACGACCTGCGGGCGCACTTCCAGAAAAGCCCGTGTGAGGGCATCCGCATTTTCGACGTCGAGTCCGGTGATGATGCGTTTGGCAATGGCTGCGTCGAAGTACTTCTTCATGCTGGCAGAACGAACGCTTCCATACACCTCCAACTCATCGCTCACGGAGAGCCGCCGCATCATTGCGTTGCCGAGCATTCCGGATGCGCCGAGGATAAGTATTCTCATCAGTATTCGCCTTTGACGTCCGCGACAGCTTGGTCAAAATGTTCAATTAATTGGTCGACCAGCTTCGCCGGGGAAAAATGGGAAAGAAAATACTCCCGGCCTCGCTCACCGAAACCGCGCAGTTCGTCCGCGCTCTTGGCGTTAAGCAGCACTATGGACTCAGCCAACATTCTGGCGTTACCTGCGGGACACGAAATCCCGGCGCCCGCATCGACCACCACGCGGGCACCTTCACCATCGATTGCCGCAATAATAGGCCGACCGGCGGCCAGGTACGCCTGTATTTTGCTTGGAATGGTATATCCGAAAATGGGCTCGGCCCGGAGGGTTACCAGCAGAGCAGAAGCTGCACCGAGCACAACCGGCATGTCGGTGGCCGGAAATCGTCCAGCCACCACGACATTCTCTAAGCCCCTCCGGTCGATCTCGGCCGCGAGCCAATGGTCGCGGCTGCCACTTCCGACCAGCCAGAGCCGAATATTGCCATACCCGCGCAGAAATTCGGCCGCGTCCAGTACGGTTTCCAGCGATTGCGCCGTTCCAAGGTTACCTGCAAATACCACGGAGAAGCTTCTTCTCAGTTCGGCGGCCAGGGCCAACGCGCGCTCCGTCGGCTTGTTCAAATTGGTTGGCTCTACGAATAAGTTCGGGTAGTAGTGAATTTTCTCGGTGCGGTCGGTGAGTGCCGCTACGGGTCCTCGAAAGGCTTCGGACTGTATGAGTACCCGGCTACTTGAGCGATAGATGAATCGGACCACGATGGAGACAGCGTGCAGGATCCATTTCGCCTGGACGTGACCGGTCGCGGACAGGCTTTCGGGCCACAGGTCCTGGACCCAGACAATCAGGGGGGTGCGCTTGAGCCGCTTCATCAAGATCGCAGGGAGTGCCTGCAGTAGTGGTGACGGGGCATAGACGAACACCAGATCGAAGTCGCGGCCACGCATAGCCAGGGGTCCGAGCAGCGCGCCGGAGACGACGAACGACAGATAGTTGAGGGCCAGGCCCAGGCGTGAATCACGGCCACGCGGAACGATTGGCAGCCGGACCACTTCGGCTTTGCCGAACATCTCCCGTTGAATACGTAGTGAGCGATATCCGTCTGCAATGCGGCCTTCCGGGTAATTCGGCTTGCCAGTCAGGACCACCACTTCTATGCCGCGGTCTCCCAACTCGCGCACAAGGTCGTTGATGAGGAAATTCTCGGGCCAGAAATATTGAGTTATAACGAGTAGCTTCATGGATTAGTGCGAGACTTTGGCGTTGCCTCGTATTTAAGCCGCGCCAACAGCAGTCCGAGGATAAAGAAAGCGATGATTCCAGGGTAAGGCTGCCGCATGCCGACATTGAACATGCTTTCAATCATGACCAGGTAGCCGGCCGCCGCCGCGGTGCCGAACAGGGCAGGGTTCGAGCACAGCGCACGGCGCCGCTTCCAGGCCAGACCTGCGGTCATGACCAGCAATGCGATCAAGGGCAGGATTGCCATCACCCCGAAGCTGTACATCGCATCGAGCCAGTAGTTATGCGCGCTGGGATGCAGGCTCCGGTCTGGCAGTGTCTGATGGCCGAGCAGGAAGGCACTTGGAGATGCAATTATCTCGTCCGCGAAGAAGCGCCATTGATCGTTTCTGGCCTGTGTGGTGGCAGCCGAGATCGACCACGTCGTGGCGGCCTGTCCATGCAGTGCAGGCGGCTGGATCAGCGCTTGCGCCCCCTGGTCGGCCAATTTGTGCGCATCGCGCAGGACCGAATAAGCGGTGCCTGATAGCAGGGCGACCAAAACAATAGCGGCTAACTGCCAGCGATACCGGCTACCCCGCCAATGGAAAATCATGACGCCCGTCAATCCAGTTACCGCTGCGGCCAGTGCGTTGACTGATCCCGAGGCAACAAGCTGGACCAGCGCAATCGGGATCAGGCAAGCGATGCCGATACGGGTCCATCCCGACCGGCCCCAAAGTGCAAAGCTGATCATGATGAGCAAGGTGGCAACGATCGTCGGAAAGTACAGGCGGTGCTGATAAATGCTGAAGAAGAAAACCAGCGGTGCTGCGTCCAGTTGGCCGGCGAACCAGCCGGCCAGCAGCTGCGCCGGAAGAATCAGCAGCAATATCCACAGCGAGGCACGTTCAAAAATGGGTCCGCGCGCAACTGCCCCGTACATCTCGCCCAATACCAGGCCAAATATCGGGAACAGGAACTGCGCCAACAGCACCAGCTTGCCGCCTTCGTCTACCGCGTTGCCCGCCGCCAAGCCAAGCACGCTCGCCACGAACAGCAGCATGGTGAAAAATATCGTGGTCAAGCTCCGCTTCGCCGCAGCATAGTTGCCAAGCATGGCGATGCCAGCGAATAGTGCCAGGAACGATATTGGTATCGGCAAACGGAGAATTTGGGCATTCGCATCGAAGTACATGTCCGGACTGCGGAACAGGTTTCCGTCGAGCTGGAAGAAGATGGGACACACCAGTAGCAATCCAATCGCAAACAGGAAGCGGCGGAGAATGGGCTCGCCAATATATTTACTGGCTGTAGCACCCCACAGACAAACCAGGTTCAGGATTGCGCTCAACAGGTAAAGGCCGGCCATCGAGTGCATGCCAATCGCGAAATAGATCAAGGGGATCGAGATCACGGTCAGGATATTGGACAGGAGATCGGGACCGAAGACCTCTTCCTGGTCACTGTGGATCAGGCGTGCCCGCAATAATGTTGCAACCGTCATGATTGCGCCGCCGGCGATCGAGAGCGCGGTCGCCATCCAGAAAGTCGAAGAATGACCAAGCTGGATCAGCCAGGCCGGCTGCGTAATCGCCAGCATGATGGTGACGCCAGCGACCAGGAGCATGGCGACTGGAAACGCCGCCAGCCACCATGAGCGCATTACCGCCGGGCCGAAACGCCGTAACAGGGTTGGCGCCAGGGCCTGGCCGAAGATGGTCGGGATAATTCCACCAATCGCGAAGGCGGTGAACAACTCGCCAGCGGCCACCTTGCTGACCAGAAGGGCAACTGAAATGCGAAACACATAGACCGAAATGCCGATAATTGCGGTCGACCCGACGTGAGGGAGCAGCGCGTAAATTTCGGACAGTCGGCTCGCACGCAATGAAAGCCGTGCGCCCAATGCAGAGACCAGCGGCGTGAGCGCCCAGGCAATTGCGCTGGCAGCCAGATCCAAGCCAAACCCAATCGTAAGGACGATGCAAAGCAGAAAGCTGCTTGCTTCGAGAAACACCGTGCGCTGTGCAAAATTTTGCTGGTTCAGACGCTCGTGCTGGGAGATCCCGATTTCGCCGATCCACTCGGAGGCCCGGCGCAGGATCAGCACCAATGCCAAGGAGGCCGGGACGCCACCGATGGTAACGCTGAGCAGGTAGGCCATCCCGGCCAGTGGCAGCATCAGGGCCAGTCGCATCTGGAACAGCCTGCCGGCCGCCGTTTCACCACCGTCGGCCAGGATCAGGTTACGGGCATTGGCCGAGAAGACGTAAAAGGTGGCCAGTGCGGCGCCCTGGACCAGGCCAATGCTGACCGCAAGCTCGGGTCGCCCGGAGACGCCAATGATGATTAGCAGCGCCGTCATCGAGAACGCGTTCAGCAGCGTGGCCAACGGAAACCAGAACAGCGCCTGCCGGGATGCGATTGCTTGCACCGTGGCTTTCTCCGTACCCCGTGGTGTCAAACCCATCATCTGGCAATAACGGCCGGGACACTGAAGTAGCGCCGCAAAATTCGATCAGCCGCGTACAGCAGCACGATGTTCAATATCACTGTCCCGAACAGCAGATAGGATTGTGCTGGTACATAGCCGAAGTGTGCGAAACGATAGGCAATTACCTGTGCGATAAGCGAGCATAGGATCCAATTTTGTCCAGCGAAGCGATAGGTCGCGATTTCAAGTGCCGCGCCAAGCCACCCGCACAGCATGAGTGCGGCGAAAAGAAAGGCCAGCGAGCCGGGGAAATAGAGGAAAGCGATGATCCCCGGCAAAGAGATGAAATGGAAAACGGGCTTGTCGGCATTCGCCTTGTAGGGTGATTCGATGAATCGCCGGTCATAGATAGTCAGCACACCGACCTGGAAGCGTTCGTTCCAGGCTTCGCGCCACAGGTCCCAGCCAAGTTCCTTGGAAGATGCGACCGCCACCACGGCTTCGATCCCGACCCAGCGGTCGATGAACAGCGGCACAGTCATACCTTGGATGACGACTGCGGTTTTAGCGTATTGCGATACTGCAATCCCGGGACTATTGCCATACGACGTTGCGCGCAAATAGTTAACAGTCAATACAGAAACCACAAAAAGCACCGCGAAGGCGATGGCGACTGCGCCTATCCGCAGCAAGCCTGGGCGAATTTTCATCGACGAAAGTTGTCGGATCGCGCCAAATCCCAAGCCGGCCGCGTTGAGGATCATGCCGCGACTGAGCAGCGACACATTGGAGAAAAAGGCTTCCATGAGTGCCGGCACGAATGACAACAAGGTGATGTTGCGGTTTAACTCGATCTCGAAGCGAATGATCAGCGCCGAGAGGGAAGCCAGCCCGAACTGAAGCAGCCACTTGTACACGCCGCTCAGCCCGTAGGGAAGAACTGTTTGCGCCACCACGCCGCGTTGGTAGACGCCCAGCCAGACATTGCTGACCGCAACCAGGATGACGAGCCCCAGGAACAGGGTGATGCAAGTACGGCGATAATTCTGGTACAGAAGGAAGAGACCTGACTGGTTACACGAGGGCGTTTGCTCCGGGTAGGCAAAGAAGCGCTCCCTGACCAGGCTCGCAATCAGCAGCGCCGCCAGGCCGCAACTTGAAACGATCAAGGCGTGATCGTAGGCGGCGGGTGACCGGTCGAACGCCAGGGCGTCCAGGAAGGCTACCTGGCCCAAGGCCGTCCGGACCGAGAACTTCAGCCAGAATCCCAGCCACAGGAATAGTCCGATAAAGGTATCGAAGAAAAGGGCGCGGCGGCGCAGGCCGTTGAAAAGTAGCGCATTGCCGACCAGGGTGAACAGCAGGTAGACCGGCAAGCTGCCCGAATAATTCGAGCCTGCCAAAAAGGCAAGGCCGATGATCGTTGCAATGAACAACAGGATTGCTGCTTTAATCATCTGAATGGAGCCGATGTTGAGTTGGATTCTGGTCCGGGTGCCAGCGAATCGACGAAAATCCTTGCATCGACAATGCTGAGTGCCGGTTCTTCCATGCGCCTGAATCGTTTGACAGCCCTGGCAATCGAGACCGCAGACTGCGGATCGAAGCTCTCTTCAGGATCCAGGATATCCCTGACATAGTCCAGTTCGCCGGCCAGCACCGCCAGCCCTGCGTTTCGCGCCTCGATCAGCGGCAAACCGAAAGACTCCAATGTTGACGGGTAAATCAGCGCGGCAGAACAACTGTAAAGATCTGTTACCCCGGATTGGTGCAAGGCACCCTTGTTCTCGATGTGCAGCCGGTGAATGCGGATCTGCTCATCAATCCATTTACACAAGTCGGGGAACGCGGCCGCATCGACAGTCAGTGCCAGTGATGGATAGCAGTTTGCCTGCGCCAGCAGTATCCATGCGTTGATCAGGTTGCGGTGGTTCTTATGGGGCTCGCCTGAGCCCACATACACGAAGTCATGGCGCTTTTGCGTCTCGTGGACAGCAATCGTATGCGCCCGCGAGTGTCGGGAACCGCCACTGACGAAGGGCAGTATCCTGATTTCCAGTCCAGGCTTCGTTTTGATGTTCGCAAGATGGTGCGCCAAGGCCTGCTTCATGCTGGGCGTTTGCACCACATACTCGTCCACACTCGCTGCACGCATCCTGAACCAGGTGCGCTCAAGGCTTAGCCGCAGCCGGGATTTGAAGGAAAACTGGCCCAGTGAAACCTGATCGATCAAGTAGCGGTTCTGGACAAATACAATCACCCGCCCGGCCACCGTGAACAAGGGCGGCAGGTTGCCGAAGCAAAGAACCGTATCGCCGGACTTTGCCTGGGTGGCGAGCAAACGCTCGGCGTGCAATCGACCCAAAAGGGATGCTTTTGTCCGTATCAGCCGGGTACCCGACGGCATGGCTTCCGGTATCGGCATGCGTTCGTCCAGCAGCACGGTCGTGTCTTGCCTGAACGATAGCTTCAGGAGCGCATCGAGCAATGTCCGTCCACCACCCTGGTGGACGTTGGTCGCGTGAATAAACAGTTTTTCGTGCACTTTATTCCCGGTACGGACCGATGGCGAGCATGGAAGACAAGTCCTACTTCCCGAGCGCTTGCTTCAATTGCCGCAGCGGCGCCTGGCCGCAACTGCGCAGCCCGGGCAAATTGGCAATCTTCAGATAGGAACCCAGCAGCAAGACGGCGAAGCTCCTTTTGTCGCGCATTGCTGCGAGCAGCATGTCGAGGCTGAAAAAGTCCTTCAACAGCGATGCCGACTGAGGAAACTGGTCCGTCAGGAACAGGTTGGCGGCGCGCATCACGGTGTCGCGGCGGACCAGCCGCTGATAGTTCTCGAGGTCGCCCGGTGTCATGGCGGCACGCACATCGTCTTGCAGGAGATAGTGGTCCATGACACGGAAAAAATCAGCCCTTCCTGTCTGGGAGCGAACTTTCGACGAGAATTGGGCAGTGCTGATCCTGTATTTCATCAGCTTCGCCGGCAACAGTCCCAGCCGGGAGTGGCGGGCGATCCGGAGCCAGATATCAAGGTCGGCTGATGAGCCGAACAAGTCACCGCGCCAGCCCTTGATGACGTTCTGGTAGACCGTGGTGCGAACCATGGCGCTGGGGCAAATCAGGAAATTCGAGTGGCGCAGCAGGGCGCTGAACAATTCCGGAAAGGTGATTCCCGCGCCGTCCTTCCGGTTCAATTCAGCGGGAAGGCTGATGGCGCCCGTTTGCCTGCCGCTGCCGTCGATCAGCACTGCCTCGGTCAGCACGCCGCCCACCGCCGGATGGCGCTCCAGGAAGCCGACCTGCTCGGCGACCATCTGCGGCAGATAAAGGTCATCGGCATGAAAGATCGCGGTGTACTCGCCGCTGGCCAGCTCGATGCAACGGTTGAAATTGCCTTCGGCGCCGATGTTCTCGGCATTCTCGTGGAGTCGGATGCGCGGGTCGTCAAAGCGCCGGGCTACCTCCAGCGTATTGTCGGCAGAAGCGTTGTCGACCACCAGTATTTCCAGTCGCGAATAAGTTTGCGCGATGATTGACGCCAGCGTTTCGGCCAGCGTTGCCGCGGAGTTGTAGGTGGGGATGCAGATCGACACCAGGGGTGCCGACACCGGGGGCACAGGGTCGGCGTCTTTACTCATCCGCCTCCCAGCCCAGGTGTAATAGCGAATTGAAAAATGGCTGCGCGGCTTCACTGCCCAGGAACTGGCGGCCGGCTTCACGCATCGCTTCGATACGTGCCATGGGGATCAGCCTGACCTCGTTCCACATATCGTCCCAGGAAGCATATTGCCTGCAGTCGATGAACACATCCTGCGGGACATAGCGAAGGATGTCCGGGGCGCCCAGGTAGAGCGGAATGGTTCCGGCATAGAGGCAGTCGAACAACTTTTCCGTGATATAGCCGTTCATTGCAATATTTTCGAAGCACAGGCAAAACGCATAGCGCTGCAGCACTTCGAACTTGGACGCGCAAGCGCCCCGGTAGATCGACATCAGCGTGCGACGGTTGCGCCAATAGGGCATCCAGCGCGCCTCGCCTGACCACCAGCGCTCCCAGCCACGACCGAACAGGTCTACCGCGCCTGTGGGCGCCAGCGCCGCCATCGCATCGATGCGCTTGCTGTACAGCTCCTTGTGGAACGAGCGCGGCTTGTGGCTGCCGTTGATCACTACGATGCGCTGCATCCGGTCGCGCTGGCTCCAATAGGGCTCCAGCACTTCGGCGTGGGGCAGCGGCCAGTAGAGCCGCCTGAGTTTGTCCTGCTGCACCCCGGCCAGGGAATAGCAGTCGCCATCGATATTGTGCACATAGACCCGCTCGAAGGCATTCGTGAGCGCCGGCAAGGCCTGGTACAGGTGCGGTGCGACCACCGGCGGCTCCATGATCACGAAGGCCTTCAGCCTGGCCCGGCCTTCGCGGGCGATGCGCTGGTAATTGTCCAGGATGCCCAGCGAGTAATAGCTACAAGCGCTTGTTGCGCCTGGATCGGCATCGCCCGACAACAGGTAATCCGCCGTATGGACGGATTTGCCGAGCGCGTGCAAATGTTCCCGCAGGCGATGGAATGGCAGCAATTGGTCATCGCGATTGAGCATGGGATCGCCCAAGTCGAATAACTTGTCCTGGTTGAAGACAGGATAAGAGGGGTCGATAAAAATATTGTCGCTTGGGCGATTCATCACGGTTCTTGAATTGTGGCTGGGTTGCGGCCGGCCTTAAACACCGGCGTCCAGCAATGCAGCGGTGGCGTCGAGGACACCATCCAGGGAGCTGAGCGCGGGCGCATAGCCAAAGCGGCTGGCACGGCGATTGAGCGAGTAGTAACAGGGCTTGTGTCCGGTTGCGTTGACGCCCGCCTGCTCCGGCGACACCGTATAGCGCAGCCCGAATGCGGCCTGCAAGGCTTGCAGCAATTCCGTCTTCTCGATCGGCGCCTTGCTATAGCAGTCGATCACATCGTTGGCCGGCGGCGCGGCCAGCACGGCATCGACCAGGGCGCAAAAATCGCTGGCATGAAGATAGTCGCGCACAGTCCGTGCAGCGGACGTCTGCAATATGGTGCGGTCGCGGATCGCGCGGAGGGCATCGGTGACCAGGAAGCGCGCCGACAGGTCCTGCGTGCGGCTGATGTAATTGAAAATGCGAATATCCATGATCGGCAGCCCGGCATGCGCCCGGTGCCGGCACTCGGCATGGGCCTTGGCCATGCCATACCAAGCATCACTTCCCAGCGCATTGATGGGAAAGGCGGCCTGGCTGTCCTCGTCCACCGGCGACTCGAAACGACTGCCATAGGCAGCGCCGCTGCTGGTAAACAGATAGCGGCAGCGCGGATGGCGCTGCACATACTCCAGCGCGAGACTGTCGAATCGATGCGTCAGGTCCAGGATTTCCGCGCCCATGGACAAGGCCCTGGCCGGATCGCCGACGCCGACGAAATTGATCAACGCGAAGTACTCGCCACCCTCGCCAAAATGCGCATAGGACCCGACCTGGGCGTGGCAGGCGATACCATTCTGGTGCAGCCAGTCGAGCATCTGCTGTGGCCTGCGCACGAACAGATGGAGCGCCGTGCCAGGCTGCTGGGCGAGCCACAGGATCAGGTCTCCCGCAATGCGGCTCGACGCGCCCAGGATGGCGATGCGCTTCATCAGGACTTTTGCATGAATTGCCCGATCCGTTCGGTGACGGCGTGCGCATCCAGCCCATGTTCCTGCAACAGGTAGTCATAGGTGCCACAGTGCTGTGAATAGCGGTCCTGCACGCCAATGCGCAGCACCCGGGTGGGTGCGTGCTCGGCCACCAGCTCGCAGACCAGGGAGCCGAAGCCGGCGTGGACCGAGTGCTCCTCCATGCAGACGACGGTCTGCGCCTGGCGGGCAATGTCGATGACACGGGCGGCGTCGATCGGTTTGATGAACGGCGCGCTCCACACGGAGGCTTGCGGGTAAAAGCGGTCGGCGATGTCGATGGCGGTGCGCACCATGGAGCCCGTGGCGAGAAACACCAGGTCTGTGCCGCCCTGCCGCACCGGCAGCAGGTCGCCGACATTGGCCGTGACTGGCGCGCCATGCACATCGCCCCGGTCTGCCTTGCCGATGCGCAGGTAAATGGTTGTTGAGGCCTGGGCGCTCAATTCCAGGCAGCGGGTCAGCTCGTGGCGGTCGGCCGGGGAGTAGACCTGCAGATTGGCCAGCGCCCTGGTCACGGCGATGTCTTCGGTCGCCTGGTGGCTGGTTCCCAGGTGGCTGTAGACCATGCCGGCGCCGTCACCGATCAGGACCACCGGCAGGCTGTCATGCGCAAGGTCGATCTTGATTTGCTCCAGCACCCTGATCGGCACGAAGGCGGCGAGGCCGTAGACATAGGGCCGGAATCCGGCGCGCGCCATGCCGGCGGCAACGCCGATCATGTTCTGCTCTGCGATGCCGGCATTGATGTACTGGTCCGGACAGACCCGGCGGAACTCGTCGAACAGCGCATAACCATGGTCGCCGGTCAGCAGCACGACCCGTGGATCGGCACGCGCGATATCGGCCAGGGTTTTCGAAAAAGCGGCCCTCACCTGGCGGGCTCCAGATCAAGGCATGCCAGTGCTTGCCGATAGGTGTCGTCAGTCAGCCGCGTGTAATGCCAGCGGTTGTCGTCCTCCATGAAAGCAACGCCCTTGCCCTTGACCGTGCGGGCAATGATTGCCTTGGGCGCGGTTTTTGCGCTCTGGCCCAGGGCTGCAATGGCTTCATCGAGTGCGTGCTGGTCATGGCCATCCACCGACACGGCTTCAAAACCAAAGGCTTCCAGCTTGCGCTGCAGCGAATCCAGGTCGAGTACATCGCGGGTCCTGCCCATGGCCTGGAAACCGTTTTCATCCACGATCACCATGAAGTTCTTCAGTTGATGGTGGGCGGCAAACAGGGCGCCTTCCCAGATCGGTCCTTCATTCATTTCGCCATCGCCGACGACGACAAAGGTTTTCTGGTCGGTGCCCAGCCGCTTGGCCGCCAATGCCATGCCGACGCCGACCGAGAAGCCATGTCCGAGGGAGCCGGAAGTTACTTCCAGGCCGGGGACGCGGGAATCGGACAGCCCCTTGAGATGGCTGCCGTCTGCAAAATAATTCCGGATCGCGTTGTCATCCAGCCATTCCAGTTCCCGCATGCAGGCATATTGGGCCATCACGCCATGCCCCTTGCTCAGCACCAGGTAGTCGCGGCCCGTCGCTTCGGGATCGTTGCCCGGATAGCGCAAATGGCTGCGATACAGGACAGCCAGGATTTCGACAATGGAAAAGGCGCAGCCGATATGCACCGTCGATCCGGCAAACGCCATCTCGAGCACGGTGCGCCGTAATTGGCGGGGGTCAAATCGGGAAAGGTCTGTGGTCACGGAGCTGTCTTAAAAGTTAACGCCGAGGAAGGCTTCGATCCGGCTCGCGGAATAGTCCAGCATTTCCTCGTTCAGTGCTGGTTGCACGCCGATCCAGAAGGTGTTGTGCATCACCACGTCGGTGTTGGTCAGTTCACCGCTGATCCGGAAGTTGCGCCCGATCATGTACGGCTGGCGCGTCAGGTTGCCGGCAAACAGCAGGCGTGTGCCGATCTTGCATTGATCAAGGTAGCCGATCAGGTCGCCCCGGCTGGTCGGTGAATTGTCGCGCAAGGTGATGGGAAAGCCGAACCAGGACGGCGCAGAGCCGGCGGTCGCTTCGGGAAGGATCATGAATTCCTCGCAGGAGGCGAGGCGATTCTTGAGGTAATTGAAGTTTTCCTTCCGGCGCTGGATGAAAAAATCGGCCTTGGCCAGTTGCGCCACACCGCAAGCGGCTTGCATGTCGGTGATTTTCAGGTTGTAGCCGAGGTGCGAGTAGGTGTACTTGTGGTCGTACCCTTCCGGCAGATTCCCCAGCTTCCAGCAGAAGCGGCGCCCGCAGGTGTTGTCCTTGCCGGGCGGGCAGTAGCAGTCCCGGCCCCAATCGCGGAAACTCTCGGCGATCTGCCGCAGCTCGCCATTGTTGGTAAACACCGCGCCGCCTTCGCCCATCGTGATGTGGTGTGCCGGATAAAAGCTCAAGGTGCCGATGTCGCCGAATCCGCCCACCATGCGGCCGTTGTAGGTGGACCCGAGCGCATCGCAGCAATCCTCGATCAGCCACAGGCCATGCTTCTTGCACAGGGCGGTGACCACATCGAGGTTGTAGGGATTGCCCAGCGTATGGGCCAGCATGATGGCCTTGGTTTTGGGGCTGATGGCGGCTTCGATCTGGCTGGCATCGATATTGTAGGTGCCGAGTTCGACATCGACGAAAACCGGAACCGCGCCAAACTGGAGGATAGGGTTGACCGTGGTCGGGAAACCGGCGGCGACGCCGATGACTTCATCGCCGGGCTTGATCGCACGGTCGCCGAGCTTGGGGCTGGTCAGGGTATTGAAGGCCACCAGGTTGGCAGATGAACCGGAATTGACCGTGATCAGGTGCTTTACGCCGAGGAACCTGGCCAGCTTCTGTTCGAATTCCTCGTTGAAGCGCCCGGCCGTGAGCCAGCCGTCGAGCGAGGACTCCACCATCAGCTTCAACTCTTCGGCGCCAAGCAGTTTGCCCGATGGCGGCACCGCAGTGCTTCCCGGCTCGAACGCTTGCTGCGCGAGGGCGATCGTGGCGTACTGCTCAACGAGTTGCGAGATCTGCGCGCGAATGTCGTTTGTCTGTTTGTTCTGCATTAGGAAGTTTGCGTCATAGTTTGATAAGTTGCGATTTGTTGCTCAGTCAGCGATCGGACATCCGATCCTGCACCTCGCTGCCGCGCCCAGTCGACAATCATGTTCAATGAATCGTTCAGCTTGAGCCGCGGGTGCCAGCCCAGCATTTGCCGCGCCTTGGAAATATCGAGCTTCAGGTAGCCGGCTTCATGCGGCAGTTCGCCTTGCTCCAGATGCCATCGTGCGTCTGCGCCCCAGCGGCTTGCCATTTGTTCGACAATCCAGCGCACAGGCCGGGCATCTTCGCCATTGGGTCCGAAATTCCAGCCCTCGGCATAGACAGGTCCCTGTTGCACCAGCTTTTCAGCCAATTGCAAATAGCCGCGCAAGGGTTCCAGCACATGCTGCCATGGCCGCACGGCATCCGGGTGGCGGATCAGCACGGATTTGCCCTGCTCGAATGCCGTCAGGATATCGGGAATCAGGCGGTCCTGGGCCCAATCGCCGCCGCCGATCACATTCCCGGCGCGAACCGATGCCACGGCCACGCCGTGTCGGGCGTAGTCCCGGGCATTGAAGAAGGAAGACCGGTAGGCCGCACTCACCAGCTCCGCGCAAGCCTTGCTGTTGCTGTATGGGTCATAGCCGCCCATCGGGTCGTTCTCGCGATATCCCCATACCCACTCGCGGTTCTCATAGCACTTGTCGGTCGTGACGATGACCACCGCCTTGACCCCCGGCGTGGCGCGCACGGCTTCGAGCAAGTGCAGCGTACCCATCACATTGGTCGCATAGGTCTCGACCGGATTCGCATACGAGTAACGCACCAGCGACTGGGCCGCCATGTGGATCACGATTTCCGGCCTGGCCGCTTGCATGGCGCGGGTGAGGGCATCGAGCTCGCGGATGTCACCATCGATCGAGCGCATGCCTTCGGCGACGCGCGCCTGCTCGAAAAGACTGGGCGTGGTTGGCGGCTTTAGCGCATAGCCGGTCAGTTCGGCGCCCAGGCTTTGCAACCACAGTGACATCCAGCTTCCCTTGAAGCCGGTATGTCCCGTCATGAATACACGCTTGCCGCGCCAGAATCCAGGTGTCATGACCAAACCTTCCACGGCGCCTTGCCGCTTGCCCAGAGTTCTTCCAGGTGCGTCTTGTCGCGCATGGTGTCCATCGGCTGCCAGAAGCCTTCATGGCGCCAGACACTGAGCTGTTGTTCCCGTGCCAGTCGCTCCAGCGGGCCGCGCTCCCAGATCGTCTGGTCGTTGTCGATGTAATCAATGACTTTGGGTGACAGCACGAAAAACCCGGCATTGACCCAGGCGCCGTCGCCATGCGGCTTCTCCTGGAACTGGCGGACATGATGGCCATCCAGTTCAACCGTGCCGAAGCGGCCCGGCGGCTGCGTTGCGGTCAATGTGGCGAGCAGTCCGTGCTGGCGGTGGTGTGCAATCGATGCGCCGATATCGACGTCGCCGACGCCATCGCCGTAGGTGAAACAGAAGGCATCGTCATCGCCGAGATGGGCCCTGACGCGCTTCAGGCGTCCCCCTGTCATGGTCGCTTCACCCGTGTCCACCAGCGTCACGCGCCATGGCTCGGAACTGTTGTTGTGCACCTGCATCTGGTTTTTTTCAAGATCGAAGGTGACATCCGACATATGCAGGAAATAATTGGCAAAGTATTCCTTGATCACATAACCCTTGTAGCCACAGCAGATCACGAAATCGTGCACGCCATGCGCGGCATAGGTCTTGAGGATATGCCACAGGATCGGCTTCCCGCCCACCTCCACCATGGGCTTGGGCTTGGTGCTCGACTCTTCTGCGATTCGAGTGCCCAGACCGCCTGCCAGAATCACTGCTTTCATCTTGTCGGCCCGTAAATTAGTAAACGCGGCATGGCGTGGCCAGCAGCGCGTTGATCTTCATGAATTCATTATTGCGGCCAATCTGGTCAGCATTGCGGTAAGGCGCAAATGGGCTGACTGCGGCCACCGCATCGATGCTGCCGGCTACATTGAGCAGGAACGAAGACGGTTCTGCAATGATGTGATCATAGCGGCAATATTTCAGGATGCACTCTCCCGGCAGCAAGCGATAGGCTTTCGGCAGGTAATCGGCGACAAACCGCACCGAACAGCCCAATCGGGAGAATGCCTCTGCCAGCAGCGAGCGTTCCTCCTCCGTCAGCGGAATATAGGATTTGTGCTCCTTGAGCCAGAGCCGGGCTTGCTGCAGCCCGTGCTCCTGCATCAGCCGCTCCACTGCCTGCAGATGTGGCTGCAGGTACTTGGCGATGTTCAGCTTGTTATTGTCCCCGGCCTCTGGCTCTTCGCCAGCCAATAACAGCATGATATTCCTGCCCGTTCCATCAAGCTCCCGGCGCAATGCGACCAGGACCGCCTCGACAGCGTCGGACGAAAAATCATTGAAATCAACATGCTGGAAATCCTTCCGGGTGCCGAAGTCCAGCAGCGAATGGATGGGGATGTCGCCGGTCTCTATCTGGTACAAGGCCAGTCCGAGCGCCCGTTTCACCATATTCTTCAGGCGCGATTTCAAGGGATTTGGTTGGGGGAACAACAAGCCCGTGAAATCGCTCGGCGCATGGTACAGATGGTTGAGCCTGGCAAAGCGCTTCAAGGCCAGGGCGACCGGATTGGTCAGGCAATTCCCGAAATAGACGGTTCCCCTGGCATGCCGTTCTACCAGCGGCGCCAGGGACTGGCGGGCGGCAGCCAGCAAGTCGTTTTTCTCGCCACCCCAGAAACGGGCGGAATCAATCGCAATGACGTTTTCGGAGACGACGTTCAGGCCCTCGAGCAGAATCTTGGATACCCGCAGATATTCCTCGATATCCTTGCGGGCAGGGTCGAGCGCATAAATGACATGCACCTCCTCGCTTTGCCTGCCAAGGAAGGATGCCATCAGGGCATTCAACGGGCAATCGATGACGAAGCACGCCGAGCGTAGGTTGACTGGGATTGCGTTTGCCGTCATATCGGGCCACTTCCGACATCAAAATAATTCACATGCTTGCCCATCAGCTGGTTGATCCGGTCCTGCAGTTGGTACAGCTCCGTATGGATCCCGCCCTCGATTTCCGAAAATGCGACGATATGCTTCAAGGGTATGAAACATTTGACGTCCCCATGCCAGGCAACATTCCAGAGCAGGCTCGATGCATCGAGTGCGAGCACATGTTCGAAGGGCAGGTAGCGCAGCATGCCCTCCGCAGGAAGGGATGATGCCTCGGCAAAATCGATATGGTTCAGGGCGTCATAAGCCAGGACGCCCCTGCTTTCCAGCGCCTCGATCAACACAGTGAGCTTGCCACTGCTGCTGCCAAGGCTGGGGTGGGATTTCAGGAAAAAAACCGGAGAAAGGTCTTTCGGCAACTGGTCCAGGTAGGCCAGGATTGCACGCAGGTTGAACTCGGTATAGGCGTCGCCATACTGGTGCGCCTCATCGTGGTGTCCTGCCGCGCTGGAGGATGGCCCTTTCAACAACGCCAGCACATTGCATTTTCCGTCTTCCATCAACGCCTTGAGCCCGACCAAGGACGAGGCGAAGGCCGTCGACTCGAAATCCCGGTAATCCAGGGTTTCCACCACGGATGGATGAGGATCATTGGTCAGGGTGATCTGCGGCGTGCTGACGGGGAACTGGAAACTCAGCAAGCAGTCGCCGACCGCGACCTTCAGGCGTTCGGCAAGCCGATTCCCGCGGAACGCAAAACGGTTCCTCGCGACCACTGAGCCCATGCCTTCATCGACCAGGATCGCCTTCACCCGACGCCGATGTCCGATCAGCAGCGATGAAACGATGGACGACACGTAGGTACGGTTCGGTTCCAGCGGCGTGTGCTTCCTGATCGACCTGGCAAACTTCATCTGTCGCACAATCCGCCCGGCCGTTGTCTTGCTGGGACTTAAGTAGGGATGCGGAACCGAGATCACCACTTTCGACAGGAAGCTGACGTCCGACAGGATGAAGTCGAACAGCGCCACGTAGTCTGCCTTGCGCCAGGTGATCTCCTTGCATTCGTAAATGCAGTGGATTGCCTGGCCTTTTGCCATGATGGCGACCGCATAGGCGGTGCTGATGGTATCGATGATGAATACGATGTCTTGCTGGCTGGCATGCTTCAGGAATGATCCCCTGACATGCAAGGCCAGTTTATTTTCTGCTTGCATGGTCGGGATGGGCCTGGCTGCGGCGCTCGAAAGTGACCGCCATTTCGCGATGGTTGTTATAGATGACTTCGAAGCCCTCAAGGTCCTGCTGCAGGCAGGCCAGCAAGACCTGATCC
>NZ_JAUSNH010000043.1 GCF_030645335.1 Lacisediminimonas sp.
CGGGTCGCTGCGGATAATGTCGACCAATTGCTTCAACTTGCCCTGGGTGGCCTGGAAAGAAATGCTCTGGTCGGCGCGCAGGCCGGCAGTCAACTGGCCGCTGTCTTGCTGCGGGAAAAATCCCTTGGGCGCGGCCATGAACAGGTAGACGTTCATCACCACCACACTGGCCAGCACGAACATCACCAGCGACTGGTTTTCCAGCGCCCAGTCCAGGCTTTTTTCGTAGCTGCCCTGCATGCGCCTGAAGCCGCGGTCGAACGCGGCCGAGATGCGACTTTGGCGCTGCGCCTCGGGACCGGTCTTGAGCAGCCAGGCGCACATCATGGGCGTGGTGGTGAGCGAAATCACCAGCGAAATCATTACCGCCGCCGACAGCGTCAGCGCGAATTCGCGGAACAGGCGTCCCACTTGTCCGCCCATGAACAGCAACGGGATGAACACCGCCACCAGCGACACGCTGATCGACAGCACGGTAAAGCCGACTTCGCGCGCGCCCAATAGCGCAGCCTTGAAGCGGTCCATGCCGCTTTCAATATGGCGACTGGTGTTTTCCAGCACCACGATGGCGTCATCGACCACGAAGCCGGTCGCCACCGTCAAGGCCATCAGGCTCAGGTTGTTGAGTGAAAATCCCATCAGGTACATGGCGCCGAAGGTGCCCAGCAGCGACACCAGCGTGGCCACCATCGGGATCACGGCCGCGCGCAGGGTGCGCAGGAATACGCTCACGACCAGCACCACCAGCACCACGGAAATCAGCAGCGTGATCTCGATTTCGTGCAGCGAAGAACGAATCGACAGCGTGCGGTCCGACGCCACCTGCATTTTGACGTCGCCCGGCAATTGCGCCTGCAACTCGGGCAGCAGCGCGCGCACGGTATCGACGGTCTCGATGACATTGGCGCCGGGTTGCCTGCGCAGCAATACGATCACTGCCGGGTCGCCGTTGAACAGGCCCAGCGTGCGGGTGTCTTCCACGCCGTCGATCACGCGCGCCACGTCCGACAGCCGCACGGCGGCGTTGTTGCGCCAGGCGACCACCAGCTCGCGATAGTCTTTTGCGGTGGGCCGTCCGCGGCCCTGTCCGGCCGGCTGCGAATACACCTGGAAGCCGTCGTCGCCGGCTTCAATGCGGCCCTTGGGCCGGTTGGCGGAGGTCGATTGCAGGGCCGCGCGCACGTCTTCCATCGACAGGCCAAGCTGGTTCAGCACCGTGGGCAGCAGCTCGATGCGCACGGCCGGCAATGAGCCGCCGCCCAGTTCAACGTCGCCCACGCCGGCCACTTGCGACAATTTCTGCTGCACCAGGTTGGAGACCGTCTCATACACTTCGCCGGGACTGCGGGTGGCCGAGGTGAGCGCCAGGATCATGATCGGGGCGTCGGCCGGATTGACCTTGCGGTAGGTCGGATTGCTGCGCAAGGTGGCTGGCAGGTCGGCGCGCGAGGCATTGATGGCGGCCTGCACTTCGCGGGCGGCGGCATCGATCTTGCGGTTGAGGTCGAACTGCAGGCTGATGCGGGTGCTGCCGGTGCCGCTCGAGGAGGTGATTTCATTGACGCCGGCAATCGCGCCGAGCCGGCGCTCCAGCGGCGTGGCGACGCTGGTGGCCATGGTTTCCGGACTCGCGCCCGGCAGCGACGCCGACACCGAGACAATCGGGAAATCCACTTGCGGCAGCGGCGCTACCGGCAGCACGAAGAATGCGCCGATGCCGGCCAGCGCCAGGCCAACCGTCAGCAGCACGGTGGCGATCGGACGCCGGACGAATGGCTCGGAAAGATTCACGCCGCGTCTCCGGCGGCGGCGACATCTGCCGGGCGTTTGCGCCAGCGTTGCGCGAGCCGGTCAAAGCCCAGGTAAATGACGGGCGTGGTGTACAGCGTGAGCACCTGCGACACCAGCAAGCCGCCAAAAATCGACAGGCCCAGCGGCCGCCGCAATTCCGCGCCTTCGCCAAAGCCCAGCATCAGCGGGATGGCGGCAAACAAGGCCGCCATGGTAGTCATCAGGATCGGGCGCAGGCGCAGCAGCGCGGCCTGGTGGATCGCCTCGCGCGGGGACTTGCCCTCATTGCGTTCGGCATCGATGGCGAAGTCGATCATCATGATCGCGTTTTTCTTGACGATGCCGATCAGCAAAATGATGCCGATGATGCCGATCACGCCCAACTCCTGCCCGGCCAGCATCAGGGCCAGCAGGGCGCCGACGCCGGCCGAGGGCAGGGTGGACAGGATGGTGAGCGGGTGGATATAGCTTTCATACAGCACCCCCAGCACGATGTAGACGCAGATCACCGCCGCCAGGATCAGCCACAGCTGGTTCGACAGCGACGACTGGTATGCGCCGGCCGCACCAAGGAATTCGATGCTGACCGCCGCCGGCAGCTTGATGTCGCGCGCGGCTTGCCCGATGGCTTCGACTGCATTGCCCAGTGACACGCCCGCAGCGGTATTGAACCCCAGTGTGGTTGCCGGATATTGGGCGACATGAGTGACTTGCAGCGGCGCCTGCTGCACGGAAATCTGCGCCACCGAAGACAGCGGCGTGGTCTTGCCGGAACTGGTGCGCAGCGGCAACTGGCCCAGGCCTTCGGGCGACGCCAGCGTGGCCTGCTGCGCCTCCAGGATCACGCGGTACTGGTTGCTCTGCGTGAAGATGGTCGACACGATGCGCTGGCCGAACGCGTTGTACAGTGCGTCGTCAATCGCGGATGCAGATACCCCCAGCCGGGATGCGCTGTCACGGTCAATCTGCACCACCGCCGCGCCGGTATTGGCGCCGGCATCGTTGTACACATTGCGCAGTTCAGGCAGTTGCCGCATGCGCTCGGCCAGCCGGGCCGACCAGTCGCGCACGGTGGCGGTATCGACACCTTCCATCGACAAGCGGAATTGCGTCGGGCCGCGTTCGGCGTCGATGGTCAGGTCCTGGGTCGGCTGGATGAACAGGTCGACACCGGCCACCTGGGCGCCGCGCTTTTGCAGGCGATCCATGATGTCGGCCTGCGAGCCGCTGCGATCGCGCTTCAGGTTGACCAGCAGCGAGCCGGTATGCAGCATCGTGTTGTTGGCGCCATCCACACCGACCACCGAACTCAGCGATTGCACGGCAGGGTCTTCCAGCAGTTGCGCCGCCACCTGTTGCTGCAAGCTGCTCATGCGTGCGAAGGACACCGATTCACCGGCTTGCACCCGCACTTGCAACTGGCCCGTGTCCTGGGTCGGGAACAGGCCCTTGGGTATCAGCAGGTACAGCGCGACCGTCAATATCATCGTCGCCGCCGCCACCAGCAGGGTCAGCGACTGTCGCGCCAGCACCCAGCCCAGGCTGCGGTCGTAGTGGCCGACGACACGGTCGAAGCCGCGCTGGATGGCTGCGCCAAAGCGGCTGGCGGGCCGCTCGTTTTTCTCTTCCAGCCAGCGCGAGGACAGCATCGGCACCAGGGTCAGCGACACCACGGCCGAAATCAGGATAGCGATCGACAGCGTGACGGCGAATTCACGGAACAGCCGTCCCACCACGTCGCCCATGAACAGCAGCGGGATCAGCACCGCGATCAGGGATACCGTCAGCGAGATGATGGTGAAGCCGATCTGCGCCGCACCCTTCACCGCGGCCGCCATCGGCGTTTCTCCTTCTTCGATGTAGCGCGCTATGTTTTCGATCATGACGATGGCGTCATCGACCACGAAACCGGTGGCAATCGTCAGCGCCATCAGGGACAGGTTGTTCAGGCTGTAGCCGAGCAGGTACATCATCGCAAAGCTGCCGATCAGCGAGATCGGCACCGCCAGGCTGGCGATGATGGTGGCGCGCAAGCTGTGCTGGAAGGCAAAGATCACCAGCACCACCAGCACCACGGCCAGCACCAGTTCAATTTCCACATGCAGCACCGAGGCGCGGATGCCGGTGGTGCGGTCGCTCAAGATGTCGAGCTTGACGGAGGGCGGCAGCGCGTCCTGCAATTCCGGCAGGCGCGCCTTGATCGCATCGACCGTGGCAATCACGTTGGCGCCGGGCTGGCGCTGCACGTTCAGGATGATGGCTTGCTGCTTGCCCGACCAGGCGGCCAGGCGGGTGTTCTCTGCACCGTCGACCACGGCAGCCACTTCCGACAGCCGCACCGGTGCGCCATTGCGCCAGGCAATGATCAGGTCGCGGTATTCGGACGCCTGCTGCAACTGGTCATTGGCGTTGATCATGAACAGCCGGGTGGGGCCGTCGAAACTGCCCTTTGCGCTGTTGGCGTTGGCGCCGGAAATGGCGGTGCGTATCGTATCGAGGCCCAATCCGTAGGACGCCAGCGCCTGGGTGTCGGCTTGGATCCGCACTGCCGGACGCTGCCCGCCCGACAGCGTAACCAGGCCGACACCGCTGACCTGGCTGATTTTCAGCGCCAGCCGGGTGTTGACCATGTTCTGCACTTCGGTCAGCGGCAGCGTGTCGGACGTGATCGCCAGTGTCAGCACCGGCGCATCGGCCGGATTGACCTTGGCGTAGACCGGCGGCGCCGGCAGGTCGGCCGGCAGCAGCGATCCGCCGGCATTGATTGCGGCCTGCACTGATTGTTCGGCAACGTCGAGCCCGAGGCCGAGCGAGAATTGCAGCGTCACCAGCGACACGCCGGCGGCGCTGGTCGAACTCATGCGCGCCAAGCCAGGCATCTGGCCGAACTGCCGTTCCAGCGGCGCGGTCACGGTCTGGCTCATGACTTCGGGGCTGGCGCCCGGATACAAGGTCTGGACCTGGATGGTCGGATAGTCGATCTGCGGCAGTGCCGACAAGGGCAGCATGCGAAAACCGAGCAGGCCGGCCAGCACGATGGCCAGCATCAACAGGCCGGTTGCGACCGGACGATGGATGAAGGGCGTGGAGGGACTCATGGGCGAGCAGCGCCAGGGCGCCCACCCGCTGCGCCCTGGCCGCGTGCACCGGCCCGGCCGCCAGCCAGGTTGACCGGCGCGCCGTCGCGCAAACGGTCAGCGCCTTCGGTAATCACCGGCGTGCCGGCGGTCAGGCCCGACAGGATCTGCACCTTGTCGTCCAGCATCTGTCCGGCTTTTACCGGGCGCAGGCTGACGGTTTTCTGTTCCGCGTTGAGTACATAGACATAGTCGCCGGCGCTGCCATGCCGCAGCGCGGCCACCGGCACCAGCACGCTGTCGGGCAGCGTGCGCAGTTGCAGGCGGACGTTGACGAACTGACCGGGGAACAGCGTCAGGTCCTCATTCTTGAAGCGGGCCTTGGCGCGCGCGGTGCCGGTCTGCACATCGATCTGGCTATCCAGCGCCAGGAACAGGCCGCTTGCCAGTTGCCGGGTCCGTGCGCGATCCCAGGCGGCGACGCTCAACTGTTCGCCTTTGGTCAGTTGCCGGCCCAGTTCGGGAAGCTGGTCCTGCGGTACGGCGAATACGACGTCGATCGGCGCCATCTGTGTGATCACGGCGATGCCGTTGGCGTCGCCCGGACCAGTGACATTGCCCAGGTCGACGTTGCGCAAGCCGATGCGCCCGGCGATCGGCGCGGTGATCCGTGTGTAGCCCAGGTTCAGGCGCGCAACACCTTCGGCGGCACGGTCGGACATCACCGCGCCTTCAAGCTGCTTGACCAGTGCGGCCTGGGTTTCGACTTCCTGGCGCGCAATCGAGTCCTGTTCCAGCAGTGTGCTGTAACGCTTGAGTAGCACCCGGGCATTGTCGAGCAGCGCTTCGTTGCGCTGGCGCTGGCCGCTGGCCTGCAACAGGCTCAATTCGAACGGACGGGGATCGATCTGCGCCAGCAATTGTCCGGCCTTGACCGCCTCGCCTTCCTTGTACTGGATTTTCTGCAGCACGCCGGAGACTTGCGCCCGCACGATCGCCGCTGCCGGCGAGGTGATGGTGCCCAGCGCATTGATTTGCACCGGCAGGTCGGCGCGCTCGGCGCGCGCCACGCCCACGGTCGTTGGCGCACCGCCGCGGCCGCCACCGGCCCGGCCAGCCCCCGCCGG
>NZ_JAUSNH010000077.1 GCF_030645335.1 Lacisediminimonas sp.
CAGCCCTGGCGTGACGCAGGTGGTGTCGCATGAGCCGGTCGGCCCGGTGGCGGCATTCACGCCCTGGAATTTCCCGGCGCTCACGCCGGCCCGCAAGATTGCCGGCGCGCTGGCTGCCGGCTGCACACTGATCATCAAGCCGTCCGAAGAAACGCCGGCCACCTGCAAGGAGCTGGTCCAGGCCTGCCTGGACGCCGGACTGCCGCCCGGCGTACTGAACCTGGTGTTCGGCGTGCCGTCCGACATTTCGGAAAACCTGATCCGGCGCGACGAGATCCGCAAGATCACCTTCACCGGCTCGATTGCTATCGGCAAGCACCTGACCATGCTCGCTGCGCAGCATGGACTCAAGCGCTGCACGATGGAGTTGGGCGGCCATTCGCCGGTGCTGGTATTCAATGATGCCGATGTCGCCCGTGCAGCCCAGGTCTGCGCGGCCGGACGCTTCCGCAATGGCGGCCAGGTCTGCGTCGCGCCGTCGCGTTTTTATGTGCAGCGTGAAGTGCATGACCAGTTTGTCGACGCCATGCTTGCCGCTGCCGGCAAACTGGTGCTGGGCGACGGCCTGGACCCGGCGACCACGATGGGCCCCTTGCTGTCGGCCCGCCGCATCGAGGCCATGGAGCGTTTCGTTGCCGATGCGCGTGAACGCGGCGGCAACATCAGGATCGGCGGCAAGCGCGTGCCGCGTGCCGGCTACTTCTTTGAGCCCACCGTGATCACCGGACTGCCTGACGATGCGCTGGCCATGCGCGAAGAGACCTTCGGACCGATCGCACCCATCGTCCCGTTCGACACGCTGGACGAAGCGCTGGCGCGCGCCAATAGCCTGCCTTTCGGCCTGGCCGCCTATGCCTTTACGTCGTCGTCACGCACGGCGGCGGCGGTGTCGGCGCAACTTGCCAGCGGCATGGTGGGCGTCAATCATTTTGCGATCTCGATTGCCGAAGCACCGTTTGGCGGCATCCGGGAAAGCGGATATGGCTCGGAGGGCGGCACCGAAGGGCTGGACGCTTACCTCAACACGAAGTTCGTCACGCATCTTCCATCCTGAAGGAGACCGACAACATGAAAAGCGCAAGCACTGAACGCGGCACGGTCCGCGGTACTGTCCGCGGTACTGCCCATTTATTGGCCGCCGTACTGCTGACACTGTCGGCGCCGGCAATGGCTGCATGGCCGGACCGGCCGATCAGGATCGTCGTGCCATTTGCCGCCGGCGGGCCGGCCGACACCATTGCCCGCGTGATCGGACAGGGCCTGTCGCAAAAGCTGTCGACCACGGTGGTCATCGAAAACAAGGCAGGCGCCGGCGGCAATATCGGCACCATGCAAGCGGCGCGCGCGCCGGCGGATGGCTATACCTTGGGCATCGGCTATCTCGGTCCGCTGGCAATCAACCCGACGCTGTACGCCAAACAGAACTTCAACCCGCTCGACGAACTTGCACCGGTTGGCCTGGTGGCGGTCAGTCCGCTGGTGCTGGTGACGCCGCCGGGCCTGCCGGCCAGCACGCTGGCCGAACTGGTTGCGCTGTCGAAGTCGCGCAAGGATGGCCTGAACTATGGGTCGGGCGGCATCGGCTCGGCCAATCATCTCGGCATGGAGTTGCTCAAGAGCGCCACCGGCATGAAAGCGACCCATGTCCCGTTCCCCGGCGTGGCGCCGGCAACCACCAACCTGCTCGGCGGCCAGGTGGACATGGTATTGAATGGCATCCAGGTATCGCTGCCGCATGTGCGGGCCGGCAAGCTCAAGGCGATCGCGGTCAGTACTGCGCAGCGCATTCCGACGCTGCCCGATACCGCAACGATCAGCGAGTCCGGCGTGGCCGGTTTCGATGTCACCGCGTGGTTCGGCCTGGTGGCGCCCAAGGGCGTGCCGGCCGATATCCTGCAAAAGCTGGAACAGGCAACCCGCGAAACACTGGCATCGAAAGAGTCCAGCGAGCAGTTGACCAGGACCGGCCTGCAGCCACGCTGGCTGGGCCAGGCGGACTTCCGGAAATTCATTGTCGACGAACAGAAAGTCTGGTCGAAAGTCGTGCGCGACTCTGGCGCGACCGCCGACTGATTGCATCATTAACACTACGGAGCACACATGCAAAAGCGCATGAATATCCTGCACATCATGGCTGACCAGCTGACCGCCTTTGGCTTGCGCAGCTATGGCAATCCTGTGTGCAAGACGCCGAATATCGACGCGCTGATCGCACGCGGCACCTTGTTCGAGAACGCCTATTCCAACTTCCCGATCTGCGCACCGGCCCGCACCGCCATGCTCTCGGGCCAGCTCTCGACCCGGGTCGGCGTGTATGACAATGCCTGCGAATTTGCACCCAGCGTGCCGACCCTGCCTTATTACATGAGCGCGCTGGGCTATCACACCTGCCTGGCCGGCAAGATGCACTTCGTCGGCCCCGACCAGATGCATGGCTACCAGGAGCGGCTGACGACGGACATCTATCCTTCCGATTTCGGCTGGACACCGAACTGGAAGCTGGCGATACCGGTTGGGCCGATGGGCCTGAACTTGCGTAGCGTGGTCGAATCCGGCGTCTGCCGTCGCAGCCTGCAGCTTGATTACGACGACGACGTCGGCCACAAGTCGGTACAGCGCCTGTACGACTACGGACGGGATCCGGATTCGCGGCCGTTCTTCTTCACGGTCTCCTTCACCCATCCGCACAATCCCTATGTGACCACCCAGGAGTACTGGGACCGATATCGTGATGATGAGATCGACGATCCGCATGTCGGGCCGATTCCGACTGCGCAGATGGACCCGCACAGCAAGCGCCTGCATTCGATCTACCGCTATGACGAATACGACGTCCAGCGCGAAGACGTGCTGCGCGCCCGCCATGCCTATTACGGCATGATCAGCTACGTTGACGACCAGGTCGGCAAGTTGCTGGGAGCGCTGCGCGACATGGACATGGAAGACAACACGGTCGTCATCTTCACCGCCGACCATGGCGACATGCTGGGCGAGCGCGGGCTCTGGTACAAGTGGAACCTGTTCGAATGGTCGATGCGCATCCCGATGATCGTGGCCGTACCGGGCCAGGAAGCGCGGCGCGTCGCCACCCCGGTGTCGCTGCTGGATTTGCTGCCGACATGCGTGGACATCGGCCGCGATGCCGAGCATCCGATGACGATGGTGTCGCCGGTCGAGGGCGCCAGCCTGCTGCCTGATGCGACCGGGACCGGGCAATTGCCGGCAGACCGGCCGGTCTATGGCGAAACGACCGCCGACGGCACCACCAGCCCTTGCCTGATGGTGCGCAAAGGCCCCTGGAAAATGATCCACTGCCCGCTCGATCCGCCGCAATTGTTCCGGCTCGACCAGGACCCGCAGGAAACCCGCAACCTGGCCGGCCAGGCCGACAGCGCCGTGGCCGAACAGGAATTGCTGGCACTGGTAAACCAGAACTGGAATGTCGCGCAACTCACGCGCGACGTGATCCGTAGCTCCGAACAGCGGATTTTCATCCAGAACACCCGCTTGCAGCGCAATTATGCTTCCTGGGATTACGAGCCGCGCAAGGACCCGTCCAAACAGTACGTGCGAAGCGGCAGCAATGTTTCGGCTACCTTGGTCAAGGGCCGGGCGCGGTATCCTTTCGTGCCGGCAAAAACACCGGACCGGAAAATCTGACCTGCCCGCAACCTGAACTGACCTGACCTGACTGAAAGGACATCATGCTCCACGAACTGCGCATCTACCGCTGCCTGCCCTCCCGCCTGCCCAATCTGCTCAAGCGATTCGAGCAAGTCACGCTCAAACTGTGGGACAAGCACGGCATCCGCCAGATCGGCTTCTGGACCGTCGTGGTCGGCGAAAGCAACCATGATTTGTTTTACATGCTGGAATGGGAAAACCTGGCCGAGCGGGAACGGAAATGGGCCGCGTTTGGCGCCGATCCGGAATGGATTGCGGCCCGGTCAGAATCCGAACGCGACGGGCCGATCGTGGCCTCGATTTCCAACCAGATCCTGGCGCCGACGGGGTTTTCCAGGCTGCGATAAACGTCCGCTTGGCGGTGTGCAAAGCCAGATTTTGTTCGAAGATCGGGCACAACGACGGTGAAAGTAATAAGATTGATGGTTTCGCACGCTGCGATCCCGAATTTCATCTTGTTAAGGAAACATTCGATGGCAACGCTCAATACCGACCACCTGTGGATGCCGTTCACGGCAAACCGCCAATTCAAATCCAAACCGCGCCTGATGGTGTCCGCCAAGGGTATGCACTTCCAGACCGACGACGGGCGCCAGATCCTGGACGGCACTGCCGGTCTGTGGTGCGTGAATGCCGGGCACTGCCACCCGAAAATCACCGAAGCCATCAACGAGCAAGCCCGCACGCTGGATTACGCGCCGCTGTTCCAGATGGGCCATCCAAAAGTATTCGAAGCCGCCACCGCGCTGGCGAAGATGGCGCCGGAAGGCATGAACCGCGTGTTCTTCTGCAATGATGGCTCCGAAGCCGTGGATAGCGCGCTGAAAATCGCACTGTCCTACCACCAGGTCCGGGGCAACCCGCTGCGCACCCGACTGGTGGGCCGCGAACGCGGCTACCATGGTGTCGGTTTTGGCGGCATTGCGGTCGGCGGCATCGCCGGCAACCGCAAGCAATTCGGCCCGACGCTGGCTAATGTCGACCACCTGCGGCATCCGCTCGACATCGCCCGCAATGCCTATTCGCGCGGCCTGCCGGAGCACGGCGCCGAAATGGCCGATGAATTCGAACAGCGCATGCTAGCGCTGCATGACCCCTCCACCATCGCCGCGCTGATCATCGAGCCGCTGCAAGGCTCCACCGGCGTGATCCTGCCGCCCAAGGGCTACCTGCAGAAGATGCGCGCGATTTGCGACAAGTACGGCATCCTGATGATATTCGACGAAGTCATCACCGGCTTTGGCCGACTGGGGACGCCGTTTGCCGCCGACTATTTCGGCGTCGTGCCGGACATGATCATCTGCGCCAAGGGCCTGACCAATGCGGCGATACCAATGGGCGCGGTCATCGTGCGCCAGGATATCCACGACACCTTCATGTCGGCCGCGCCAGAAGGCGCAATCGAGTTCGCCCATGGCTACACCTACAGCGGCCATCCGGTGGCGTCTGCGGCTGCCCTGGCCACGCTCAAGGTCTACCAGGATGAACAGCTCTTCGATCGCGCCGCCGGCCTGTCGCAGTATTTCGAAGATGCAGCCCATTCCCTGAAAGGCCTGCCTTACGTCAAGGACATCCGCAACCTGGGCCTGGTGTGCGGTATCGAACTCGACAGCGTCCCGGGCAAGCCGAGCGCACGTGCATTCGACGTGTTCCTGAAGTGTTTCTGGGAACAAGGCGTGCTGATCCGCACCACCGGCGACATCATCGCCTTGTCGCCACCGCTGATCATCGATAAAGCCCAGATCGACCAGCTGTTCGGTGCGATCGCCAATGTACTCAAGAAGCAGAGTGCGACGCTGGCCGTGGAATCTTCACCGGCGATGTCGCCGAGCTGATGATACTTGCTGGGCGCCAACGCCCCAGGGCGTGCAGGCAGTGAAAGATCAAGGGCTGCATCCGCAAGGATGTGGCCCTTTTTGTGATCTGCGCCGGATGATCGGTTGCGGGGCTTCGGCGACGGCATTGCAAGACAATTAATCCGAAAATCGCGACAAACATGGTGTTTTAGTAATCAAAAACACGACAAATTTGCAAACTCGCCATGGATATGTGGATTCAAACGACAAATGCCCTAAGTGATTGATCGTTTGCCGCGATTACAAATACTACTCAATAGTAGAAGCAATCGAGCAACAAAAAGCCCCGAGTTCAACCTCGGGGCTCTTGATCTTGCTGTTGCCAGGCCTGGTTTCCCCGGGGCCATATGCAGTATGGCTTACGCTGCTTCGCGCGATGCCTTCTTGCGCTCGTGCTCTTTCAGAAAGCGCTTGCGCAGGCGAATGCTCTTTGGCGTGATTTCGACCAGTTCGTCATCCTCGATGAACTCGACTGCGTATTCGAGCGACATCTCGATCGGCGGCACCAGGCGCACCGCTTCATCGGTACCCGATGAACGCACGTTGGTCAGTTGCTTGCCCTTGATCGGATTGACGACCAGGTCGTTGTCACGCGAGTGGATGCCGATGATCATGCCTTCATAGACCGGATCATTGTGGCTCAGGAACATGCGGCCGCGGTCCTGCAGCTTCCACAGGGCGTAGGCAACGGCTGCGCCGTCATCCTGCGAAATCAGTACGCCGTTGCGACGGCCGGCCATTTCGCCGCGGTTGGTGTCAACCGGCGCATAGCAATCGAACACATGGCTCATCAGGCCGGTGCCGCGGGTCAGGGTCATGAACTCGCCCTGGAAACCGATCAGGCCACGTGCCGGAATACGGTACTCAAGGCGCACACGGCCCTTGCCGTCCGGCGACATGTCCTGCAGGTCGCCACGACGACGGCCCAGCTCTTCCATCACGCCGCCCTGGTTCACTTCCTCGACGTCGATGGTCAGGTTCTCGAATGGCTCGTGGCGCTCGCCGTCGACCATCTTGTACACCACGCGCGGACGGGAAACAGCCAGCTCGTAACCTTCACGGCGCATGTTTTCCAGCAGGATGGTCAGGTGCAATTCGCCACGTCCGGACACTTCAAAAATGGTGTCGTCGTCGGTCGGCAATACGCGCAGCGCAACGTTGGCTTTCAGTTCGCGCTCAAGGCGCTCGCGCAACTGGCGGCTGGTGACGAACTTGCCTTCGCGGCCGGCCAGCGGCGAGGTGTTGACCATGAAGTTCATGGTCAGTGTCGGCTCATCGACGATCAGCATCGGCAGCGCATCCGGCGTGTCCGGTGCGCATACCGTGGTGCCAATGCCGAGGTCTTCGATGCCGTTGATCAGCACGATATCGCCAGCCAGCGCCTGCTCCACCAATACGCGATCAAGACCCTTGAAGTAGAGCACCTGGTTGATGCGCGCCTTCACCGGAGTCGAACCGGGGCCGTTCATGATCACGACGTCCTGCAGCGGCTTGACGCGGCCGCGCGAGATCCGGCCAATGCCGATCTTGCCAACGTAGGAAGAATAGTCGAGTGAGGAAATCTGCAGCTGCAGCGGACCGTCCGGGTCGTCGTTACGTACCGGCACGTGCTGGAGTACGGCGTCGAACAGCGGCTTCATGTCGCCGTCGCGAACTTCCGGGTCCAGGCTGGCGTAGCCATTCAGCGCCGACGCATACACCACCGGGAAATCCAGTTGTTCTTCGGTTGCGCCAAGCTTGTCGAACAGTTCGAACGTGGCGTTGACGACCCACTCAGGCCGCGCACCGGGACGATCGATCTTGTTGACGACCACGATCGGCTTCAAACCCAGAGCCAGCGCCTTGCGGGTGACGAAACGGGTCTGCGGCATCGGGCCTTCGACCGCGTCCACCAGCAGCAATACCGAGTCGACCATCGACAGCACGCGCTCGACCTCGCCACCGAAGTCGGCGTGCCCGGGGGTGTCGACGATATTGATGTGGGTGCCTTCGTATTCGACTGCGCAGTTCTTGGCCAGGATGGTGATGCCACGCTCTTTTTCGAGGTCGTTCGAATCCATCACTCGCGCATCAACTTGCTGGTTGTCGCGGAAAGTGCCGGACTGACGCAGCAATTGGTCTACCAGGGTGGTTTTACCGTGGTCGACGTGGGCAATGATGGCAATATTACGTATTGCGCGAATGAGGTTGGACATGTTGGACTTGTGAGCTTGGG
>NZ_JAUSNH010000060.1 GCF_030645335.1 Lacisediminimonas sp.
CGGGTACCTTTGGCGTCAAGAAAGCCTCGCACCAGCAAGCCCTGAAGATCGGCAAGCCGGTGTTCTAGGCCATGGCCACGATGAAGGACGGCAGCAAGCCGGACTACATCAGCTCGGACTGCCCTCTCGGCGGCCACCACATCGCCCAGGGCTTTGAAGTCAATGGCCTGGGCGCGCCGGAGCTGAACCATCCGCTGACCCTGGTGCGCAAGGCCTACGGGCTGGAATAACACTCTACTGAAGGCGTCGCACGGCGGCATCGGGACCGGCCCCGGCGACAGCCCGGGCCGGTGCTGCCCAACGCCCAGGACGTCGTATAGAACACAAGGAAAAACTGACATGCAACTGACCGGCAATATCACCCCCGACAACCTGATGTCGCTGGAGGCTTACAGCAAGTGGCGCAAGGCGCACAAGCCTGACCTGCTGGCACACCGCAAGCTGCGCAGCGTGATGCTGGGCGAGCACGTCCACTTGCAGTTTGAAAGCGAGATGACGGTGCGTTACCAGATACAGGAAATGCTGCGCATCGAGAAAATCTTCGAGCAGGAAGGCATCGAGGCCGAGATCAGCGCCTATGCGCCGCTGGTGCCGGACGGCAGCAACTGGAAAGCCACCATGCTGATCGAATATACCGACGTCAACGAGCGCAAGCGTGCGCTGGCCAAGCTGATCGGCATCGAAGACCGCATGTTTGTCGAAGTCGAAGGTTACGCGCGCGTGTATGCCATCGCCGACGAGGACCTGGACCGGGAGACGGACGAAAAAACCTCGGCGGTTCACTTTGTCCGTTTTGAGCTGACACCGGCGATGCGCGCTGCCGTGCTGGCCGGCGCATCAGTCAAGATCGGTTGCGACCATACGCAATATCCGGCGCACCAGGACTTCACGCCGGAAACGCTGGCCAGCCTGGCAGGCGACCTGAAGGCCTGAGCCGGGGCAAAGGGGCCGCATCGTGTCAATCGTGATTGTTCAGCTGCCTGCTGACCGGCGCCCTGCCCTCTGCCAGCGCGTCGCGCGGCTGTTGCCACTCCCATCCCCAATAGGACAGCACCGTCAGTAGCAACAGGATTGCCAGCCATGTGCGGTTTTTCTTGACCGGGCCGGGTGTTCCCGTCGCGGACCGTCCGGTCAGCATCGGCAATGCCTGGTTCTGGCGGCGCAGCACGCTGATGCCAGCAATCAGTACCAGGTGCGCCAGCACCACAAACAGGTAGGCTTCACCGAAAAACTCGTGCAGCTCCTCCAGCCAGTCGCCGCCAAGGAAATCGCCCCAGCCGTTGTAAGTGCCGTATCCGGTCAGCGTCAATGGAACCAGCATCGCCAGCAGGACGATCACCGCCAACGCCATCAGCAGGTTCTGCCCCTGGCGCCAATTGATGCCGGCCAGCGATTTGCTGCGCACCACCGACTGCAACCAGTACGGTGCATTGGAAAGCTTGCGCCACAAGGCGCCCACGCTGGCCTGGCGCGGACCGAACAGGCCATACAGCAGCCGGAATGCCAGCAAGCCGGCCATGGTGTAGCCCAGCGTGACGTGCAGCAGCCTGAATTGCTCCCCGTCTGCGCTCAGGTAAGCGCCGAGGAAACTGAATGCAAATAACCAGTGGAACATGCGCGTGGGCGCATCGGTAAGCAGACGGCCGGGAGTACTGGCCTTGCTGGCGCCGACGTGGCGAAGTTCGCCAGCCAAGGGCAGCGTAGTGATACAGGTTTGTTCGGCGTTCATGTTGTTTCTCCTTTGATCAATCGTCCCAGCCGCGCAGCAGGCGGGCGTCCATGCCGGCCGGCACACGGCGCGTGGCGTCGCCGTAGTCAGCGCGGTCGGCACGGGTATGACAAGCGATGCAATTGCCGGCACTTTTGACTGCTGCAAGTTTCCACACGGCAGGATCGATCTTGCGGTGCTTGCGCTCGAACCAGACCGACCTGGTGATGCGGTCGTCGGGCGGTTCCACATTCGCTGCCCTCTTGACGGTGCCGGCGTGGGCCTGCAACCACGCGCTCAACTGCTGCACGGATGCTGCGTCCAGCGAGGCATCGGTGCCGTAATGCTTTTCCAGTCCATTCATGATGCGTTGCCAGGAACGTGCTGGCAGCATGCCGGGCGGATACGCGGTATGGCAGGCGGCACACTCCTGGCCATAGGCGGCGGGCACCTTGCCGGGGAAGCCGCGGATATTGTCGGCGCTGGCATCCGTAATCAGCGCCAGGGCCATGACAGCCGTCATGGCCAGGCCGGGCAATCGCTTGCGCTTGTTTTTCATGGCTTGCTCCTGGTCTTCGATGTCGTCATGCGCCGATACTGATCAGATAGGCCAGTACATCGGCTTTTTCAGTGGCGCTGCATTCGCGGCTCAGCACATCCTTGCAATTCCTGCGGAACCACTTGTCCACCTTCGCGGAATCCGTGAACGCCCGCGGGTTGGAGCCGGGCGCCAGCGGGGCGATCTTCTTGCCGGTGCTGGCGTGCTTGCCCTCCTGCCCGGGTTGCGCGCCATGACAGGATGAGCAGGACCACTCGCCACCGTGCCTGGCGTTGAAGAACGCCTGTCCCTTCGGTGCATTGCCGGGTGCGCCAGCCTCGGCCCCGAAGCGTTGCAACTGCGCGGCGGGTGTGGTGTCGGCTGCCTGTGCTGCAAGCGGCAGCCCGATGCCGCCGATGGCGCCGGCCAGCAAGCTCAGGTTGATCAGTGCGTTTCGAAAAGTAGTCATGGCCCAGGCAAATTGGTGATCGCGGCCCAATGCCGTTATGATCGTTTCAATGCCTGCATTCTTGTCCTGGCGACTTGAATCAGTCCTGAAGCAACTGTTCATCTGCCGTTCAGCAGCGCGGCCGGACAATGGCGCAATGAGACCCATGCCTGACTTGAGCGTAATGATCGTTCCGCAACCCCGGCCGTGGCGGCGACTGGCCATGCTGGCCTGCCTGGCTTGCAGCCTGGCCACGCAGGCGGCAACGGCCAGTGGCCGGCACGACCATGAGCGCGCGCGCGCTGCGCTGCAGTCCGGGCAGATCCTGCCATTGCCGACGGTTCTGCAGCGGTTGGAGCGCGAACATCCCGGCCAGGTACTTGAAGTCGAACTCGAACAGGAGGAAGGACGATGGATCTACGAGGTCAAGTCCTTGCAGGCAGATGGCCATCTGGTCAAATTCAAGCTGGACGCCGCGACGGGCGCGGTGTCGAAGCGCAAGGCGCGCTAAGCCTCAGCAAGCCAGTGCGCCGGACCGGACTGCCGGACCCGCTGCAATACCCGATACGACGCACCACAGGGCACCCATGAGAGTTTTACTGGTCGAGGATGAACCGGCATTGCGAATGCAACTGCGCACCAGCCTGCAGGAGGCGGGTTATGCCGTAGACGAGGCCGACAACGGCCGGGATGCGCATTTTGCGGGGGACACGGAAAACTTCGACGCGGTCATCCTCGACCTCGGCCTTCCCGTGCTGGACGGCCTGACCGTCCTGAAGCGCTGGCGCGAGGCCGGCCGCGTGATGCCGGTGCTGATCCTCACTGCCCGCGACAACTGGCACGAAAAGGTGGCAGGCATCGACGCCGGCGCCGACGATTACCTGACCAAGCCTTTTCATATGGAAGAATTGCTGGCGCGGCTGCGCGCGCTGATTCGCCGCTCCAGCGGCCTGGCTTCGCCGGTGCTGCGATCCGGCACCCTCGCCCTGGATACCCGCAGCGCCCGGGTCACGATCGACGGCCAGCCGGTGACGCTGACCAGCCATGAATACAAGGTGCTGGATTACCTGATGCATCGCCCGGGCCAGGTTGTTTCCCGCAGCGAACTGACAGAACACATTTATGCCCAGGACTTTGACCGCGACTCCAATACCATCGAGGTATTCGTCGCTCGCCTGCGCAAGAAACTCCGGCCCGACCTGATCGAAACCGTGCGCGGACAGGGCTACCGGCTGCAGTGCGCATGACGAGCCGGCAAGCGCCAGCCGCGCAAGCCGGGGCCGGCAGCCGGCAACCGTTGTTTCGCTCCCTGCGGGTGCGGCTGCTGGCCGCCACGATCGCCGGCCTGGCCGTGGCCCTGGTGCTGGCCGGCTTTGCACTGGGCAGCTTGTTCCGGGATCATGTGCTGCAGCAGTTCAGGGCGGGCCTGACGCAGCAGCTCGACCAGCTGACGGCGCAACTCGATTTCAGCGCCACTGGCGAACCGGTAATTGACACCCAATCGCTGTACGACCCGCGCTGGCAGCGGCCTTACTCCGGCCTTTACTGGCAGCTCGATCAACTCTCTGCGGATGGCAGCCGTCGCAAGGGCGTGCTGCGCTCGCGATCGCTATGGGACACCAGCCTGCAACTGAACAGCGACGCGCTGGCCGGCGCCGCAGTGCATGTGCATGAAACGACGGGGCCGATGAACAGCAAGCTGCTCACGCTAGAGCGCAGCGTGCGCGCGCCAGACGGCGCCGACGTCAGCTGGCGACTGATCGTGGCGGCCGACATGCAGCAGACCAGCGAGGCGGTTCGGCGATTCTCGGCGGTGCTGGCGGCATCCCTGCTGGTGTTGCTGGTCTTGCTGGCGCTGGCGGCCTGGGCACAGGTCAGCGTCGGCCTGCGGCCCCTGAACGCGCTGCAACGCAGCCTCCGGGACCTGCAGTCGGCCCGCACCCCCCGCCTGCAGGGAAGGTTCCCGTCCGAGGTGCAGCCGCTGGTTGACGACTTCAACCGGGTGCTGGACCAGAACCGCGAAGTGGTCGAACGCTCGCGCACCCAGGCCGGCAACCTGGCCCATGCGCTGAAAACGCCCTTGACGGTGCTTGAGAATGCAGCAGCCGCCGAACCCGCAAGCAATGGCGGTGCGCTGCCGCGGCTGGTGCAGGAACAGGTACTCGCGGCACGCCGCCATGTCGACTGGCACCTGGCCCGCGCGCGCGCCTCGGCCACGCAACGCCTGCCCGGACAACGCACCGATGTGGCAAACGTGGTCGCAGGCCTGGTGCGGGTCATGGCGCGCATGCATGCGGATATCCGCATCCAGACGCGACTGCCGGAATCGCCGCTGTATTTCGCCGGCGAGGAGCAGGACCTGCATGAAATGCTGGGCAATCTGCTGGACAACGCCTGCAAGTGGGCGCAATCCAGCGTGCAGGTTTGCGCCTCGCTGGTGGCAGGCGCACAGCCACCGCTGTTAAGCCTGACCGTTCAGGATGATGGCCCCGGCATCGACGATGCGCAATACGATGCGGTGCAAGGCAGGGGCGTGCGGCTGGACGAATCGGTCCCGGGTACCGGCCTGGGCCTGGCGATTACCAAGGAACTGGCCAGCCTGTACGGCGGCAGCCTGAGCTTGCGCAAGGCCGACCAGGGATTGGAGGCGATCATCGTGTTGCCGGCGATCTGGCGGGGTCAATGAAGCCGGGGCCAGCAGACTGCCTGGGCTTGCACATCCGTTAGTTGTGCAAGGGTTTTAGCGGATCACGGCGCGGTACGGCGCCCTGCATTGGCCTGCTTGAGATAGTCCCGCATGTCGGATAGCAAGCCGCCCACCGTCGTCGCCAGATAATCAAGATAGTCGCTTCGCGCCAGTGTTTTTGCCAGCGTGTCCTGGTCGATGAAACGCTGCATCTGCCCCATGAAGGCGGGATCGTGAACTACCGATGGCAGGGCGACGATCGCGTTGTCAAGCAAGGCAGCGTAGTTGTCGATGCGATAGTCGGCGACCTTCTTGATCACCAGTTCGGGCATCAGCACGGCACGCTTTCTGGTGAGCCACGCCAGATCCCAGATATCGCGATGACGGATCTTGCGCGAGCCGCTTGCGACCGCGGCCCCGCTCATGTCTGCCAGCGAGGTCGGAAACGCGACGACCTTGTCAGCCAGGACCTCGGATATCGATTCAGTCACCACCAGTACCTCCGGCATACCGGCCAGGAAGTCGTAGTTGAGCACCAGCGGCACCAACTCGCGTGTGTAGGCCGGAATGTTGGCGATTTCGAGTTTGATCCTTTGCCGCGGAATGTCGGGGCGGCCGGGGCTGGTCTCGACGCTGATTACCCACTTGTCGACTTTGATGTTTTCAATGTCCCCGCTTTCACCCGTCGGCTCCTTGACCGAAATTTTCAGGTAATAGCGTTTGCCAAGATGCGCTTCGATGCACTCCTTGATCCGATGCATGCTGGCCGCCGTGAAGTCGGTACCGCCAGCAAAATCGAGGTCTTCGGAGAAACGGTCGGCGCCGCGGCACAGGCGCAGCGAGGTGCCGCCCTGGAACACCAGGTCCTTCAGCAAACCGGCACTATCCAGTGCCTGGAAAATGTCGTAATGCAGGATTTCCTTTTCGACCACCGGCCGCATTGCCGCCAAGCGCGACTCCCGCATGGCCAGCTCGACCAATTGATTGAAATCGACCTGGTCCATCATTCGTCCTCCAGATTATCCAGTTCGTCCTGATCAAGCATGCCGGTGTTGCGCCCTACCCGCATCAGGTCCGCCACGGCCGCCTGCTTGGTTGCAATGCGCAGCGGTCGCCCCTTCACATACACGGTCCGCTGGATGATCTCGGCCGGGCGCCGTTTGGTATGGGTAAATTCGATGGTGCCGTACGGCGTCTTATAGGTGCCCTTGGCGCCGGTGGTCATGACCGTGATGCGGCTGACCGGGATCTGCGAAATGACGCCATATTCAGATAGCAGGGACTCCAGGCTGACATAGGAAAAAGCGCCCGGGCGCAACACTTTTGCGACGTCCTCGACCACCCTGCTGTTCCTTGAACTGGCGGCCGGATTGACATACACGCCGCGCGCGGCGCGCACCAGCAGACGATCAGCCACCATCCGTTGCAAGGACTTTTCCATCGCCTTGTCTTTTTCATCAGGAAACATCTTTTCGATGTCGCGCCGCGCAAGGACATACACGCCCTTGCGGTCGAGATCGGCCAAGCTATGGATGAGGTCAATCTTTTTCATGGCGTTGATGGTGCATTTCTACCCCAATAAAAAATAGGGTTTCTATCCACCATAGTAGCGCGACAGACAAGAAAATGTCTACAAGTAGTATTAAACCCTATTTTTATGTAGGTTTTTTAATGACTTAATCGGCGAGCACAGCAATACAGGCGCGGTGTCCCAGATACTGGCGCGGCAATCACCGGCCCCATCATCCACCCCGGACGCCGGGCGAAAAAAATGGGGACCGCAGCCCCCACCCGATTTCGGTTCATTGCATGCTGGCAAGCACCGCCGGCACGACGGCGATGCTCGCTTTCTTGCCGGCTAGCCAGCCGCCATCCGCTGCTTGCGCAACAAGCGGGTCGCATCCATGTCGACCTGTCCGGACGCGCCGTCCACGACCACACCATGCTTTTCATGCGCGTAGGAAGCCGAAATGATCTGGTTCCACACGTCGCTGCCGACCTTGGCCGGATCGCGTTCCAGCGGATTGCCGAATCCGCCGCCACCGGCCTGTACATGGGTGACCAGGTCGCCGACTTTGAGCCGCATTGCGGTCTTGCCGGGCAGGCTCGTGGTCTGGCCGTCGCGCTCCAGCAAATTCCGGCCGACGGCCGCCGGCATGCCGCCGTCGAGTCCGTAGGGGGCGAATTTCAAGCGATCGGCCCGCAACTGCAATAGCGCATCATCGGCCAGCGCCCGGTACGAGCGCTGGATGCCGAGTCCGCCGCGATAGCGGCCGGCGCCGCAACTGTCGGCCACCAGTTCATAGGATTCGACCCGCACCGGATGTTGCAGCTCCAGCGTTTCCACCGGCGTATTCGACAGGTTCTGAGAGGCGTTGGTAATGGCTTCGACGCCATCCATGTTTGGCCGTGCGCCCCAGGCGCCGCAGATCATGTCGACGATGATGTAAGGCGCGCCGCCTTCGCGCTGGCCGGACAGGCAGACCACCGTATTGCCGCCCTCGCCTGCTGCAGGTATGCGGTCGGGTACGATCTGCGCCAAGGCGCCCAGCATGGCGTCGAAGACGCGATATCCGGTCAATGCGCGCGCTGCCACCGCACTGGGGATGCGCGGGTTGAGAACCGAGCCTTCCGGCGCGTAGACTTCAACGCAGCGGAACACGCCGGCATTGTTGGGCACATCGCCCTTGAGTGCGCAGCGCACGCTCAGGTAGGTGCAGGAATTGGTGTATGACAAGGTGGAATTGATGGCGGCGCGCACCTGCGGCGAGGAGCCGGTGTAATCGACGCTGACATGGTCTTCATGCACCGTGACGGCGACCTGGATCGGGATCGGCGCGTCGGACAGGCCATCGTCGTCGATGTAATCGGTGAAGCGAAACGTGCCTTTGGGCCACTTGCGGATTTCTTCGCGCGTCATGCGCTCGGCATAATCGAGCAGCTCGGCCAGGTACACGCGCATGGTGTCGGAGCCATGCAGCCGGAACAGTTGCCCCAGTTCGCGCAAGCCCACCTGCGCGGCGGCGTATTGCGCCTTCAGGTCGCCCAGTACGCGGTCCGGCAGGCGCACGTTGATGCCAATGATGCGTTCCAGCGTCTGGTTGATCTTGCCGCCCTCGTACAGCTTGAGCACCGGAATGCGCAAGCCTTCCTGGTAGATTTCGGTCGAGTCGCTGGCGTTCGAGCCGGGCACCCGTCCGCCAACGTCGGTATGGTGGCAAATGACGACACAGAACCCTTCGAGTTCGCCGCCCTGGAAAAACGGCACGAACATGAAAATGTCGGGCAAGTGCATGCCGCCTTCATACGGGTCGTTCAGCACGATCGCGTCGCCGGGATGCAGGTCGTCGCCGTATCGCGCCAGCACCGAGGTCATGGCTTCCGGAATCGCGCCAAGGTGCAGGGCGATGGTCTTGGCCTGGGCCACCATTTGCCCGTGACGGTCGCAGATGGCGGCGGAGTAATCCATCACGTCCTTGACGATTTCGGAGCGCGCGGTGCGGATCACGGTGTACGCCATTTCGTCGACGACGGCGTCCATCGCATTCTTGATCACGGCAAACGTGATCGGATCGATTTTCTTGCTCATGCGCTGCGCTCCTGGATTTCGATAATGACGTTGCCGATGGCGTCGGCCCAGGCGCGGGCGTCCGGCGGGACGATGATGGTGGTGTCATACGACTCGATCACCATTGGTCCCTGCATTGGCGTGGCGCTCATCTGGCTGCGGGCGACCAGTCGGGTTTCACGGGCAGGCTGGCCGCGCGTGAAAAATACTTCGCGTGACCCGACGCCGCCTTCGAGCGCGCTGGCGTCGACCTTGATATTGCCGAAATCCAGCCGCTGCGTGCTCAGCCCGCGCGCACTGATGCGCAGGTTGACCAGCTCCAGCGGTTCCTCATTAGCGTAGCCGAAGGTCTCTGAATACAGGCGCTGGAATGCCGCATGCAAGTGAGGGATGGTGTCCTCGCCCAGCGGGCCGGCCGGCAAGCCGACGGTCAACTCCGAACTTTGGCCAACATAGCGCAGGTCGGCCTTGACGATGATGTCCACCGTCTCTTCGCCATAACCTTCGGTGGCCAGTACCTGCAAGCCCTTGCTGCGCAGGGACGCCAGGATATCGGCCAGATCAGGCACCCGGCATTGCGCCAAGGGCTTGAGCACGGCTTTGAGGAAATTATGTTCGGCATCGGCAGACAGCATGCCGGCCGAGCAGAATACGCCGGCCATCGCTGGCGCAATGATGCGCCGGATGCCCAGCAGCTTGGCCACATCCACCGCATGCAGCGGACCGCCGCCGCCAAAGGCGATCATCGTCATGTCGCGCGGATCGCGTCCGCGCTCGACAGTAACGGCGCGGATGGCGCGCGCCATGTTCAGGTTGGCGACGTCGCGGATGCCGTGCGCTGCGGCGACCAGGTCCAGCCCGAGCGGTTTGGCCACGTGCTGCTCGATTGCATCGCGCGACTTTTGCGGTGATACCGGCAAGGAGCCGCCGGCCAGCGCCACCGGATTGAGCATGCCCAGCACCATGTTGGCGTCGGTAACGGTCGGATGCAGGTTGCCCAGACCGTAGCATGCAGGTCCGGGATCGGCGCCGGCCGAGCCGGGGCCAACGCACAACAGGCCGCCAGAGTCGATCCAGGCCAGCGAACCGCCGCCAGCGCCGACTTCGGCAATATCGATCGCCGGCACCTTCAGCACATAGCCGCCGCCTTTGACAAAGCGGCTCGGCGAACTGATGCCGTCGCGGAATTCATATTCGTTGGTCAGCGATGGCTGGCCGTCCATGATGATGGACGCCTTGGCGGTGGTGCCGCCCATGTCGAACACGATCAGGTTCGGCTCGCCGCTGACCCGACCGAGCTGGGCCGCGCCTGCGACCCCGCCGGCAGGTCCGGACGCCACGGCATAGACCGGCTTGTCGCTGGCGATGGACACGCCCATCATGCCGCCATTGGACGCCATCACCTGCAAGGACGCCTTCACGCCAATCGCGGCCAGGTCGCGCTTGAGCTGGCTCAGGTAGCTTTGCATTGCCGGCAGGATGTAGGCGTTGACGACCGTGGTGCTGGTGCGTTCGTATTCCTTGATCTCCGGCAGCACTTCGCAGGATACGGAGAGCGCCAGTCGCGGAAATGCGGCGGAAATGCAGCGCTGCGCCTGCAGCTCGTGCGCCGGGTTGATGTAGCTGTTGAGAAAACAGATCGCCAGCGCCTCGACGCCATCGGCGACCAGCTCGCCCACTACCCGCAGCACTTCCTGCTCGTCCAGCGGCGTCACTACCCGGCCTTGCGCATCCATGCGTTCGCGGATGCCGCGGCGATGGCGGCGCGGCGCCAGCGGCTGCGGCTTGCTCCAGCCGAGGTCGAACATGGTGGGCGTACGGATACGGGCGATTTCCAGCACATCGCGAAATCCCTCGGTGGTCAGCAAGCCGGTGTTGGCGCCAACCTTTTGCAGGATGGTATTGGACGCCGTGGTCGTGCCATGCACGATCTCGGTAATGTCTTGCGGCGCGATGCCGGCTTGCCGGATCAGTACCTGCAAGCCGTCGATGATCGCGCGGCCAAGGTTGTTGGGCGTGGAGGACGTCTTGTTGATGAATAGCCGGCCGTCCGGCAGGGCGAGCACGATGTCGGTGAAGGTGCCGCCAATGTCGCAACCGACGCGAACTCCCGCTGTCGTTGCGGACGAATCCAATGATGATGATGTCATTTGTGCTTTTCGAATGGAAGCTGGAGGATAAACCGGCGCGACGATGCAAATCGGTGTTCAGGCAGCCCGTGACGGGATTGCAGCGCTACGGCACACTGCCAGGAGCAGCGGGAAATCGTGGCTGCACGGCAGAACGCATCGATTCAGGAATGTGATCGGGGGAGCAGGCGCTCCCCCGATCATCTCCACTTGAACCAGGCGCTCAGATGTGCGCGACCACCGGACCATCGTCGTGGCCGCTTCGCTGCGACACATGCCACGGTACCAGTAACTTCTCAAGTATCTCGATGGCATTGAACAGGATCGTGCCCAGCACGCCCAGCAGCACCAGCGCGACAAATACGCGTGCCGTGTCG
>NZ_JAUSNH010000061.1 GCF_030645335.1 Lacisediminimonas sp.
GCTGCAATCATCGGCAGCGCCGAGCCGGACAGGTTCCACAGTGAGTTACGCCATAGCATAAGCGCGCACCCTGGTCGGTTCGGCGCCGGCGGCGACGTAGGGCAGGGCCAGCGTCAGGCCAATCAGCAGCATGGTCCGGAATTCGATGATCGGCGTACCAACCAGCAGGGTCGGGATCCAGAACAGGAAGCCGGCCATGCCGGCGTCGGCCAGCAACTGTGAATTGCCGCGCAGCCGCTTGCGGTTGCGCAGGTAAAACGCAATGAAGCTGGCCAGCATCAGCAGGAACAAGGCCAGCCCCGCCACACCGGTCTTGAGCACGAGATGCCCCAGCCCGCTATGCACGAAGTCGAGCTTGCCGAAATGATAGTCGAGCGAAGACAGGTCGCCCTGGTAGGCGCCCCACGAGCCCAGGCCAAACAGCCAGTCGCCGCCGATGCTCTGGGCAGCGGCAGACAGCTCATACCAGCGGCTGTTGCGTATGCCCCTGTCGGGCGCGACGTCGTACAGCAATGAGGACAGGAAGCCGCCATCGTTGCCGGTATTGAATTGCAGCCGGCTCTCGAAGAAAATCGACATGGCCACGGACAGCGCCACGATGGCCAGGGTCGCGAACAATAGCCGGCGGCGCCAGGGCAGCAGCAGGAACAACAAGCCGAACATCAGCGCCAGGCCAATCAGCGACGAGCGCCGGTACGACAGTGCGACCGCGGCAATTTCCAGCGCCAGGAAGCCATACAGGGCGAGCCGCTTCCACAGCGCCAGCCGGATCCCCGGCGTGGTCAGCAACCAGGCGATGCAGAATGCGGCCAGCGCAGCAACGAAATTATCGGCAATGTCAAAGTAGAACAGCTTGATATCCAGGCTTTCGAAGTTGCGGTAAGGGTTGGCGCTGTCACCGTCGAACAGCAGGTAGCGGCCCAGCCCGAAAATCCCGCGGATCGCCGCCAGCGCCAGGAACATCAGCAAAAGATTGCGCTTGTCCTGTTCCGTGTTGAAAGCCATCACCACCATGGCAATGAAGATCAGCATGTAGAACAGGTTGATGATGCCGTTGTTGTGCACGATGTCGAGGATATCGACGCCCGACATCAATCCGAGCACGACATGCGCCAGCATCAGGAAACCGAATGCAGCGAAATACCGCCCGAGCGGAACCGCCAGCGCCGGATTGTGCGGATTGGCAAGCTTGCGCATGACAGCGGCGACGCCGGCCGTCATCAGCAACAGCGCAGTCAACGGGAAAACCAGCAGCCCGGTGCCACGCGAATAAATGGTGTTTTCGACATCCACCTGACCCCAGGTCGAGGACGAGAACATGAACAGCATGACGATGAAGGCCGTCACCACCCGTCGCGGCGCGCGCAAGCACACGCCAATGGCGATCGGAACGGCCAATAACGCCACCAGGAGCACGCCCAGTGTTTCCATCGGGCTTAGCGAGACCGGGTTCATGGGTGATCCATCATGCGGCGGCCGTTTGCCGGCGCGCCGGTTGCACCTGCTCCTGCAGGAACTGGCGGTAAGTGCTGGCCAGGCCGTCCTTCAGCGGGATCGACGCCCGCCACCCCAGGGTGTGCAGCAAGCCGGTGTCGAGCAGCTTGCGCGGCGTGCCATCGGGCTTGCTGCTGTCGCAGGCGATGCTGCCGTTGTAGCCTACTGCCTGCGCCACCAGCTCGGCTGCCTGGCGTATCGTCACTTCCTGGCCGCTGCCCACGTTCACATGCGATCGCATCGGGCTGGTGTGGGCGGCGTAGGTGGCGCGCGGCAAGTTCATCACGAAGATGCTGGCCGCAGCCATGTCGTCCACATGCAGGAACTCGCGGCGCGGCGTGCCGCTGCCCCAGATCGCGACTGCCGGCGCATGCTGCTCGCGCGCTTCATGGAAACGGCGTATCAGCGCTGGCAGCACATGGCTATCCTGCGGGTGATAGTTGTCGCCCGGCCCGTACAGGTTGGTCGGCATCACGCTGCGATAGTCCACGTCGTACTGGCGGTTGTAGCTCTCGCACAGCTTGATGCCGGCGATCTTGGCAATTGCATACGGCTCGTTGGTCGCTTCCAGCGGGCCGGTCAGCAGCGTGTCTTCGCGCATCGGCTGGGGAGCGTTGCGCGGGTAGATGCAGGACGAGCCGAGCAGCAACAGGCGCTGCACGCCAGCGCGCCAGGCGCTGTGCACGACATTGGCTTCGATCATCAGGTTTTGCCAGATGAACTCGGCCGGATACGTGTTGTTGGCATGGATGCCGCCCACCCGGGCCGCTGCCAGGTAGACTTGGTCGATTGCCTGGACGGCGAAGAATTCATCGACCTGGCGCTGGTTGCACAGATCCAGTTCGGCATGCGAGCGGGTGACGATCGTGCAATCGCCGCGCGCGCGCAGCAGCCGCACGATCGCAGACCCTACCATGCCGCGATGGCCGGCGACAAAGATGCGCGGCAGGTCGCCGCCGATGTCATTCATTGTGGGCATAGGCGATGAAGCCGTTGTCGGTCACCAGCGCATATTTGCGCGCCGCATCCAGGTCGCTGCGCACCATCTCGGCCACCAGGTCTTCGAAGCGCGTGGCGGGCTTCCAGCCCAGCCGGGTGTGTGCTTTGGTAGCGTCGCCGAGCAGCGTTTCCACTTCAGTCGGCCGGAAATAGCGTGGATCGACGCGCACCACGACCTGTCCAGCCTGCAGGCCGCCGAGCGGACCGGGCTCGACCACGCTCGCCTCTTCCTGCACGCCCTTGCCGCGCCACGCCAGCTTGATGCCCAGCTCGCTGGCGGCCGCATTGACGAAATCGCGCACGCTGTACTGCATGCCGGTGGCGATCACGAAATCTTCAGGCTGTTCCTGCTGCAGCATCAGCCACTGCATTTCGACATAGTCCTTCGCATGACCCCAGTCGCGCAGCGAATCGAGGTTGCCCAGGTACAGGCAATCCTGGCGCCCGAGCGCGATGCGCGCCATGGCGCGCGTGATCTTGCGGGTCACGAAAGTCTCGCCGCGGCGTGGTGATTCATGATTGAACAGGATGCCGTTGCAGGCGTACATGCCATAAGCCTCGCGGTAGTTGACCGTGATCCAGTAGGCATACAGCTTGGCGACCGCATACGGGCTGCGCGGATAGAACGGTGTGCTTTCGCGCTGCGGCGTTTCCTGCACCAGCCCGTACAGCTCCGAGGTCGACGCCTGGTAGAAGCGGGTCTTCTTTTCCAGCCCGAGGATGCGCATTGCTTCGAGCATGCGCAGCGGACCGATGGCGTCGGAATTGGCGGTGTATTCAGGTTCTTCGAACGACACGGCGACGTGGCTTTGCGCCGCCAGGTTGTAAATCTCGTCGGGTTGCACCTGCTGGATGATGCGCATCAGCGAGGAGCTGTCCGTCATGTCGCCATGATGCAGCACAAAGCGGCGCTGCTCTTCATGCGGATCCTGATACAGGTGATCGATGCGGCCGGTGTTGATCAGCGAGGTGCGGCGCTTGATGCCATGCACCGTATAGCCCTTGGACAGCAGCAGCTCCGACAGATAAGCGCCGTCCTGCCCGGTGACGCCAGTGACCAGGGCGACCTTGCCATTGGATGCGGGCCAGGCCGCGGGTTCTGGGTGCTGGGATTCTCGTTTCATGCTGTCCTTGCTGGCTCATGGGTGGAAAGGCTGGCGCGCGCGCCGGATGCAAATGCCGGGTGCGCTGGCGTGGTCCTATTTTGTAATTTGGGGCATGACCCGGTTTGACCTCGGTCATTCGGCAGGGACGAAATTGCAAGGTCGGGCGGGGAATCGGGTCGGGATTTGCGCTTTGGCAAGAAGCGGCCAAGTCTGCAAGTTTCTGCTGCGCAACATGATGGGGAAGCAGCGCACCGGGGGGCGCCCGAAGACTGCCGTTGAGCGTCGCCGGGATCGGCTTGTTGCA
>NZ_JAUSNH010000065.1 GCF_030645335.1 Lacisediminimonas sp.
GAAACTGAACGCCTGATGACCGAACCCGCCGCTCCCACCGCAACCGCCCGCCTGAACAAACGCATGGCCGAGCTGGGCATGTGCTCGCGCCGCGAGGCCGACGACTGGATCGCCAAAGGCTGGGTCAAGGTCAACGGCCAGGTGGCGCCCATGGGCCTGCAGGTGGCGCCCAACGACCGCATCGAGGTGGACAAAAAGGCCGAAGGCCAGCAGGCCACGCAGGTCACCATCCTGCTCAACAAGCCCATGGGCTATGTCAGTGGCCAGGCCGAAGACGGATATCAACCGGCATATGTGCTGGTGAAGCCGGAAAACCGCTGGAGCGAAGACGCCGCCCCGATCCAATTCCATCCATCCCAGCTAAAAAGCCTGGTACCGGCCGGCCGGCTGGATATCGACTCGACTGGCTTGCTGATACTTACCCAAGATGGCCGGATCGCCAAGCAATTGATTGGCGAAGATACGTCGATTGAGAAGGAATACCTGGTGCGGGTTCAATATGGCCGCCCGGGCCGACTGCCAGAACACGAGCTCAAGCGGCTCCAGCATGGATTATCCCTGGATGGCAAAAGACTTTTGCCGGCCAAAGTCACTTGGCAAAACGAAGACCAGTTGCGTTTCATCCTGCGCGAAGGAAAAAAGCGCCAGATCCGTCGCATGTGCGAGGCGGTCGGGCTGAAGGTGCTCGGGCTAAAACGCGTGCGTATCGGCCAGGTAAAACTGGGCGACCTGCCCGCTGGCATGTGGCGCTACCTCGGCGCCAACGAACGCTTTTGAGGCGCTGCTGGCGCCAGGTGCGAACCGGCTTGCATTAGCGGTAATAGCGATGATGGCGGTGATGCCGATAGCGCGGCGGGCCATACCCATAAACCGGCGCCACCATGACAGGTTGATTCACATAGACGCCAGCAGACACGCCAACATCGGTCGGATACGCCGGCACGACTGCACAGCCGCCAAGGAATGCCGACAGTGCGACCAGTCCACCTGCAAGCAAGATTTTCACGATGAACCTTTCAGAGAGTTGACGACAGGATCATCACCTGCAATCGCCGCAATGGTTGTGTTCATTTGTAAAGAGTGTATGGCGCAGGTGTCAGCGCCCTGGCCTGCGCGCGGGCCCTCATCGCGCGCCGTCGGCTGCCCTCATGACGTCACCGAGTGCAGCATCGCCTGCAATGTCGCCGCCCCCAGTGCCGCACTGCGCGCTCCGTTCCAGCCCACCGCCGGATCCGGCAAGGCAGCGTTATCCTTGAACGGCATTTCCAGTGTCAGGGAAACGCAGCCAAACGTATGCCCGACATACTTCGATGCCAGCGCCAGCATCTCCTTGCGGTACTTGCCCACGCCATAACCATGCACCGTCTGGAAATCGGGACTGGCCTCGCAGAAACGATCGATGAAAGACTGCTGCGCCCTGCCCTGCTCCGGCGTGAATCCTTCCAGCATTTCAGACCCCGCCGTAAACACATACGGCAAGCCTTCGTCGCCATGCACATCAAGGAACAGGTCGCAGCCGGTCTGGTGGATCCTGTCGCGCACGCACAGCACTTCCGGGCTGCGCTCGGCCGATGGCGCCATCCATTCACGGTTCAGGTTGGCGCCGGCGGCATTGGTGCGCAAGTTGCCGTGTACCGAACCGTCCGGGTTCATGTTCGGCACCACATGCACGACCGCGTGTTCCAGCAATCGCGTCGCGACCGGATTGGAACGATCCAGCAACGCCTCCAGCATGCCCTGCGCATACCACTGCGCCATCGATTCGCCAGGATGCTGGCGTGCGATGACCCATATCTTCTTGGGCCGGGCGGGATCGCCGACCACGACCATATCAATGTCGCGCCCCTCCAGCGTCTTGCCCAGGCTCTCGATACGGACCCGTGGCGAGCTAGCGATGCGGCCGAGGAAATCCAGGTGCCGATCCCAGGAATAGGGCTCGAAATACGCGTAGTACACGACGTCCGACGTCGGCCGGTGCTGAACGGTCAGCACGCCCCCCTCGTAGCTGGTCGGCACCCGCAGCCAGTGCTGCCGGTCTTCGCTGGCGACCACCTGGTATCCCGACCATCCATCCGGATAGGTCGCCTTCCCGGCGTTCAGGAAACGCAACACCGTCTGCTGGTCGCGCACGCCTTCCACCCGGAAGTAAAACCACTGCAAAAAATCGGCGTGGCTATCGCGCCGGATGTTCAACTGGATGTCGTCGGCGGACTGCGCACTGACGACTTCAATGGCGCCGGCATCGAACTGGCTGCTGATCCTGATGGTCATGGTGATGAGTGAATGCGGTGAGGAAAAATCTGTCCGGGCAGCATACGGCAATCCGGATTGCTCTGCTATAATCCGCGGCTTAGTCGGGGCGTGGCGCAGCCTGGTAGCGCACTTGCATGGGGTGCAAGGGGTCGGAGGTTCGAATCCTCTCGCCCCGACCAAAAAAAAATCAAAGGGTTATGGAAACATAGCCCTTTTCCTTTTCTGGCAACGTAGCTGTTTCGTCGCTGCGTTTTCATCCGAGGTCGATCCGACCTTTGAGCCGCTCTCGATGGGTTCAGGAAGTGAAAAACAGGTACCGATATTCGCGCGCTTGATTTACTCGCGATGGGGAAAGGCCCGACTATGTGGCGTTGAGCCGCCTCTCCCTAATGCGGTAACAGAAACGTGAGTCATCAAACCTGCTCCCAAGGATTGAAAAGTGCGACCTTCGCGCGTACAAATTCAGAGTCGTCTCGTGATACTACTGTCATCCCATACTGCACTGCAGTCGCCGCAATGATGAGATCGGGCTGAGAGTAGGTATGACCCGCCTTGCGCCCTTCTTCAACGAGAAGACGCCATGTGAGCATTACGTCTTCCGAGACGGGCAGGATCCGATCTTCAAACATGGGGCGCACCCTGCTGCTCAGCCAACTTGAAAGCTCAACGCGCCTGCCAGCATCGGCGACCCGCTCAATACCAAAGCGGATTTCAGCCAAGGTGACCACACTGATGTAGAGCGACTCCAAGGGCTGTGCTGCCACGAACGACACCACCCGGTGCTCGGGGCGTGGCCGGCGCAGTTCAGAGATGACATTGGTGTCCAGCAGGTAGGCAGTCACAGGTCTGCATCCCTGACTGGCATGGGAGCACGCGGCGCTTCAAGTTCCAAGTCGCGATAAGGCGACGCCTGGATCGCGTCGATCAAAGCCGCGCCAGTCCTGCCACCCTTCAGGCGACGAAACTCCTCGGCGGCAACGACAACCACTTCATCCCGCCCGTGTACGGTCACGTGCTGCGGCCCCTCACTGTGAACCCGGCGCACCAACTCGCTGAAGCGCGCTTTTGCGTCTTGCAGCACCCAATAACCAGGTCGCGACCGGTTCGAATCCGAATTGTTCATGGCATCCTCCCGTTCTAGTCAGCCTGACCAGAATACCAAGAGATGTCACCAACTTCAAGGAAGTGCACGAAAAAATTCCGGCCGGCCAACCAACGCTCACCTTGCTTTTGCTTGCCATCCACGACGCGCTGCCGCCCAGTGGTGAAGCGCCCCGTTGCGCCAGGGTGAAATGAGCAGACAAGACCATGAAGCAAACGCCGACCCGCACCTGATTGCAGGCGCGGCTTCACGTTCGCGGCACAATCCCTTTTCTGATGCTGCAATCAACCAGCCTTCAGCTTCGAACTTCCCCTCGTGCAGTGCGGTTTAAAGCGCCTTCGCAGGAACACCGGCAGCCTTGTCCTCTTCGGGTAGAAAGTAGAGAAATGTCGTCCGATAATTTCGTCGGCAAGATAGCTGGGGCTTGGCTTTTCTTCTTTTGAGGAAATTCCCGCTTGCCACTGAAATAAAAAACAAGTAAAAAAATCTTTCAAGAATCGACAGGAGTATTCATGGCATTGGTGTTTGCGGTAATGAGCTCGCTTTGTTTCGGCATCGCCATGATCGTCTCGCGCGTCGGCCTTCGATTTATCGATGCCCGGGCTGGCGCTGCAACCAGCATCCCCACCGCAACCGTTCTGTTCCTGCTGGCGTCGCCGTTCGCATTTGATACCAGCGGATTCACCTGGCGTGCCGCCTTCATCTTTGCGGCAATCGGCGTGTTCTTCCCGGCGGTGGTCACCATGATCATTTTCCGCTCCAACGAGCTGCTCGGACCGACTACGACGAGCTCGATCTCGGGGACGGCGCCCCTGTTCGCATTGATTGCGGCAGGATTGTTGCTGGGCGAAAAAATTCCGCCGCAGGCGGCCTTGTCGGCAATCGGTGTCGTCATAGGGGTCGTGCTGCTGACGTGGAAGCCCCGCGCCCAGCGTGCAGACTTCGACATATGGTCGCTGTCATGGCCAATCGCCGGTGCGGTGGTCCGGGGTGTGGCGCAAGCTGTGATCAAGGCAGCCCTGATGGTCTGGCCCCACGCTTTCTCTGCCACCGTGATCGGCTATGTCATGTCGTCGGCGACCGTGATTGGCATGGATCGCCTGCGGCCGGGAGGCAAGCCCAAAGTCAACCTGAAAGGCGTGACGTGGTTCATGATGGTCGGCGTACTTAACGGAAGCGCCGTGCTGCTGATGTACCTGGCGTTGAACCTTGCTCCGGTTTGGCAGGTTGCTCCAATTTTCGCGTCCTACCCGCTGATCACGGCGCTGATCGGCGCGCTTGTGCTGCATGACGAAAAACTGTCATTGCGCACCGGTGCCGGCGCATGCATCACGGTTGCTGCCGTGGTGTACCTTTTTATTGCTCCGGTGCTGTAGCCCGGAATTCCCGGCCAGGCGCACCTGGCCAGCCCGCCATAAAAATCGGCATTCGAAAGCGTGATTTGCTTGCTTGAACACACCCTTGCCGTGCCCGCCCTTTGCGACAGGCAAAAAAAAAACCGCGCTTCGAGAAGCGCGGGGCAGATCAACCAAAAACACGCGGTTGACTGAAAAACATTTGAACATCAACTACCGGTGCTGCAAATATAGAGGCGGCAAAGGCTGGCGTATGTGCGCAAGCGAACCGAGCGCCGGAGTTCAGCAGTGCATGATTCGCTGTGTCGATTAGGCCGCAATTAGCCGAAGCGCTTCTCCGTGACTTCATTCAAGGTAATCAAAATGAAATATTCAATTCTGCTGCTGGCATTGGTCGGTTCCGTTGCACTGAGCGCCTGTGAGCGTCAAGCGACTGTCGCAGTACCGGTTGTCGTACCGGCTACCGTTGCCGTTCCTGGCCCTGCCGGCCCTGCTGGTGCAACTGGCAACACCGGCGCGACTGGCGCAACCGGCGCCGCTGTTGTGGGCTCGACCGGCGCGACCGGCGCAACCGGTGCAACGGGCACTGACGGCGCCCGGGGTTCAAGCGGCTATACCGGCGCAACCGGCGCAACTGGTGCAACCGGCTCGACCGGCTACACCGGTGCCGATGGCGCTAAAGGCGAAACGGGCAATACCGTGATCGTTGTACCCAAGTAAGCTGGCACACAAGCCGACGCACTGAGTACTGAAAAGGCTCCGGATTTTTCCGGAGCCTTTTTATTGGGCGCTCGCTTGCTGCGATGCGCGACCGGGTACGCTGCGCCCTGCCGCGTTCAATGCAATCAGGGCTTCCTGAACTTGAGCAGGAAACCGTCTTTTGCCTGCCCCTGGTCCGGTGTGTTCTTGTCGCGCGGATCAGCCGGATTGCGATAAAGGTCCGATTCGGCAACGAAATTGAATCCCGCGGATTCCACTTCGCGGCGCAGGAAAGCCGCTTCGACCCGATGCAGCGTAGCGGCCTGGGAAATCCCGGTGCCCGGCATGCCGTGATGATCGACGATCACATAAGCGCCGCCCGGCTTCATCGCGTTGAACAATGCCTTGTTCATCTGCGCCCGATCGACGCCCTGGTGGCCGAGGTCGTGATAGTTGTAGACCAGCGTCACCAGGTCCAGCGTATTGGGTCCGACGCCAGCCGGTATCGGCGTCTCGAACTTCTGCACGACAGCAATGATGTTGCTTGCGGCCGGATTTCTTGCCCGTTGCGCCAGCGCCTCAGGGGAAGGAATGCGACGCGGCGCGGCAGCCGCAGATGCCGGGCGCGACGCCATGCCGCCTTCGGGCACCGCAGTCGGTGCGGCATTGGCTGCGCGTGGCGGCGCGCTCTGTCCATAGACCTTGCCGCCCGGGCCGACCGCACGCGCCAGCAATTCAGTGGTGTAGCCCGCGCCTGCACTCAGGTCAAGCACGACCATGCCGGGACCGACACCGGTAAAAGCGAGGAACTGCGCCGGCTTGCGCCGCATGTCAATGGTGCGATCGGCTGCGCTACGGTCCGGGCTGGAAATGATCTCGGCGATGCGGTCACTGGATAATCCGGGGGCCGCACAGCCGCCCAGAAAAATAGTCGCGGTGATCAGGGTGGCAGAACAGATTCGGGGGAAAAAGCGCTTGAATCGGGTTTCGCGAAAACTGGCACGGGTCGGGTTTTTCATATCGTCTCCTTGGCTTTACCTGAGCGCAATATACCGCAGGCGGCGCAAACCCGAAGCAGCTGCCCGCAATCCATTGCCGACCGCGAGCCAAGCTGACACGCCGAGGCGCCGTACTTGCCAGTTGCGGCAAAACCGGTAACAGTTGCACGACAAGTTGCAGCAAGCATGCGCCTTCGCCGCCCGGCAATCCCAGGAGACTACGATGTCGATCACCAATTCCGCCAATGGAACGAATATCCAGGAAGTTGCTGCAGGCATATTCCGGATCAATATCCCGTCGGACAAGATGCCCGGCGGTTTCTCGTTCAACCAATACCTGATTGTCGATGATGAGCCCCTGCTTTTCCATACCGGCCATCGCAAGACATTTTCGTTGGTGCGCGAGGCCGTTGCGCACGTGATGCCGGTGGAGCGGCTGCGTTACGTCGGCTTCGGGCATATCGAAGCCGATGAATGCGGCTCCCTGAACGAGTGGCTTGCCATTGCCCCCCAAGCGGCGCCCTTGTGCGGCAGCCTTGCCGCCAGGGTTACGATCAACGATATGGCCGACCGGCCGGCACGCGGCATGGCGGACGGCGAAGTGATTTCGCTGGGAGCCCATAGCGTCAAGTGGCTGGACGCCGCCCATCTGCCGCACGGCTGGGAAGCCGGCTACCTGATGGAAGCCAGCACCGGCACCCTGTTCTGCGGCGACTTGTTCACCCAGCCGGGCAAGGGTGAACTGGCGTTGACGCAGGCTGACATCCTGGAGCCGAGCGAAGCATTGCGCCAGAAAATGGATTATTTTTCGCATTCGCCCGATACCGTCGCGCTGCTCGACAAGCTGGCAAGGGAAACACCCGCCACGCTGGCATGCATGCATGGCAGCGCATGGCAGGGTGATGGCGCCAGCTTGCTGCGCGCATTGGGCCAGCGACTAAGCCCGCACTGACACCGCCCACAGCCGCGCCGTCGCTGATGGCGTGGCGGCAATCAGCCGCCTTCAGTTGTTGACGTCGGCCGGGCATCTTCGGCACGCGGATCGTCCCCCGATCCTGGCTTATGCCATTAACGCATAAGCAAAGTCGGAAAACTTCGTTGTATCTATGACTCCCCTCGCGGACACTTGCGTCTGGCCGTTCCTGCGCCACCGTTCCGCGAATCGCTCGGCCGTGCCGGAAAAACGGATCCGCCACCGTCACCATCGAACCCTGAAGGCACCCATGACCCTCCATCCATCCCCACGCTCCTGGTTCCGCCGCCTCTCACTGGCAGGATTTTTCCTGGTCGCCTGCAGCGCTGCGTTGGCCGCGGACATGCAGCAGGAAAACGGCAAGCTGGTGGCGCTGCTGGTAAAACAGGATAGAAGCCTGCCGGCTGTCGGCGCAAATGCAGCGGATCGGACACCGGCTTCGATCGAGGCCGGACTGGCCGAAGACCTGGCAAGCCGATTGCCTTCCGGCGCGGTCGCCGGCAACTGGTCACGCGTACAGCTCAGGACAGTCGCCGATATCAGCGCCCTGCCTGTCAGCCGGACAGTCGTTCCGGTCCAATACGAGATCGCCCCGATGGCCATCCTGCGTACCGATACCGCAATCGCGCAGCCGCAGCAACTCAAGGCCCAGGTCGTTTGCCTGGCGCAGGGCGGGAACTATGCTGGCATTGCCGAGGCCCGCTATGGCGCAATCGAAAAGACTTACCCGTCGCTGACCGATGCCCTGGTCGCCTTGCGCACCGGTGGCTGCGATGCCGTGGTACACGACAGCACGGTCTTGCAGGAATTGGCCGGCCAGCCGGAATGGAAGAAATTTGCGGCACGACTGCCCTTGGGAGAGGCCAGGACCCTGGCCTTCGTGATCCCGGCCGGCGAGCGCCAGACTGTCGCACAGTTGACGCAAATCGTCGGCGACTGGAATGCGAAATCGGTTCCGCATGCGCTGGCAAGGAAAGTAGCCAGCAAGCTTGCGTCGGCAGTCCAACTGACGCAGAAGGCGCCTGATTCCTACTGAAAGCCGGCGGCGCTCAATGCGCCGTCATCAAAAGAAAGGCCATCGCTCGCGATGGCCTTTCTGCTTTTTTGGGAACATTGGCTGGCGCGGAGCGCACCCTGGCTCATTGCCGAACCTGCCGCACGCAGCGTTTTACCGACTGACCTGCCACAGCGCGAACAAGGCAACCAGCCCAACCATGGCCCAGCCCAGGCGGTCAATATAGCGATGCAGCAAGGACTCCATGCGTGCACCGCCCCAGGCCATCAGGCCCGCGACCATGAAGAAGCGCAGTCCACGACCGACGATGGACGCCAGCGTGAACGGCAAAAGCAACATTGACAGCGCCCCGGCAGCAATGGTGAACACCTTGTACGGAATCGGCGAGAAACCGGCGATGAACACGGCCCAGAATCCCCAGCGCTGAAACCAGTCGACGGCGATTTGATAAGCCGGCCAGTAACTGCTTGCCTGCAACCAGGGCAGCAAGGCATCCATTGCAAAATAGCCGATCGCATAGCCAAACAGTCCGCCTGCGACCGAGGTCAATGTCGTCAACAACGCCAAGAACCAGGCGCGGCGCGGATCTGCCAGGCACATTGGCGCTAGCATCACGTCCGGTGGAATCGGGAAAAACGAAGACTCGGCAAAGCTCATTGCGCCCAGGTACCAGGGCGCGTGCGGGTGCCGGGACCATGCCATCGCCCGACGATAGATCGGTGAAAACAGTTTCATGCATACCTTCCGATTGATGAGCCGCCATTATCCCTGCAAACCAACCAGGTTCAGGCGGCCGGGAGTAAATATCGGGTAGCCGGATTGTCAGTTTGGCATGGCGCAATTGCCCTGCGCCCCTGCTGCGGCAGCGGCATGGTCCGCTACCTGCCGCGTCATCGCTCCAGCGCGACTTGCCTGCTTTTGCGCACGCTGAAGTTCAATGCAGTAGCAAACAGCAGCGCGCCAAATCCGGCAATGGCGGCTCCGGTTCCGGTAAATGCAATTACCCACGCCGCCAGCGCAACGCCGAGCGCCTGCCCCAGGAAAAAGCAGAAGGCAAAGCTGCTGACGGCCGCCCCGCGCCGTTCGGGCGCCATTTGGGTGGCATTGATTTGCAAGGTGTTATGCAGCATGTAAAAACCCAGCCCGTTCACCAGGCAGCCCGGCAAAGCCCAGGCCCATGACGGCGCCAGGCCGATCGACAGCAGCGACGCAAAAACCAGTGCGCCACCCCAGCGTGCCAGTCCAATCTCGCCCAGTCGCGGCACCAGCTTGGCGGAGCCCAGCGAGAAGGAT
>NZ_JAUSNH010000079.1 GCF_030645335.1 Lacisediminimonas sp.
GCTGATCGCCGTGCACCAGAACCCGAGCAGGAAGGCGCGCGATCTGGCGCTGTCCTACGCGGCGGCGATCGGCGGCGCGCGCGCCGGCGTGATCGAAACCACGTTCAAGGAAGAGACCGAAACCGACCTGTTCGGCGAGCAAGCGGTCCTGTGCGGCGGTGCGGTCGAGTTGATCAAGGCCGGTTTCGAGACGCTGGTGGAAGCCGGCTACGCGCCGGACATGGCTTACTTCGAATGCCTGCACGAATTGAAGCTGATCGTCGACCTGATCTATGAAGGCGGCATTGCGAACATGAACTACTCGATCTCGAACAACGCCGAGTACGGCGAGTACCTGACGGGCCCGAAGATCGTCAACGACGAGACCAGGAAGGCGATGCGCGAAGCCCTGAAGAACATCCAGACCGGGGAATACGCCAAGAGCTTCATCCTGGAGAACCGGGCCGGCGCTCCTACGCTGATTTCGCGCCGCCGGCTCAATGCCGAGCACGAAATCGAGCAGGTCGGCAGCAAGCTGCGCGCGATGATGCCGTGGATTGCGAAGAACAAGCTGGTCGACCAGTCCAAGAACTGACCGGTGCAGCCGCACGTATCGGTGGCGATTGCCAAAGCCGGTACGTGGTGCAACAGGGGGCATTCGTGCCCCCTTTTTTTTCGAGAGGCAGCCATGAACCCGAAGCACCTTGTCGTCCAGGCCTTCCTGGTCTTCTTTTCCTCGCTGGCCCTGGCGCAGGCCGCAGTGCAGGGCAGCGGTACGCTGGTGGTGGTGCCGGCCTACGGCGAAGTCAAGCAAGCCAACAATGAAGCACGGCTGGTCCTGATGATCGAAGAACAGGACAAGGACAAGGCACAGGCGGCGTCCCGTGTGAATGCGAAAATGAAGCGCGGAACCGAACTGGTGCGGCAACATGACCGATCGGCAAAATTGCAGACCCGTGGCTATTACAGCTTTCCGGTCTATGCCGACGAGCAGCCGCGCACGCCACAGCAGACCCAGTCACGCCCGCGACAACTGGTCGGCTGGCGCGTCGGCCAGTATCTCGACGTGACAACGCTCGACCTGGTCGCCTTGCCCGCCATGGTCGCCAGCGCGCAGACCGTCCTGGCCATCAGCAACCTGAATTTCGGCCTGTCCGACAATGCCCGCCGCAAGCTCGATGAGCAGCGCATCGCGGCGGCCTATGTCAACCTGCGTGAGCGGATCGAGTATATTGCCCGCGCAATGGGCCGCTCGCCGGGCGACGCCGTGCTGGACACGATCGACTTCGAAGGATCGGGAAACTATGCCCCGGAGAGTGCGGCGCCAAAGATGACGATGCGTGCCGCGTCCACCGCCCAGGTAGAGGAGCCAAGCTTCGAGCCGGGCGAGACCACCTTGCAGATGCGCGTGGTCGCACGCTTCCGGTTTCGCTGACGATTCCCGCTGGCGTTCGCGCCGAAGCATCAATTTTGCGCAGCGCTCGTCTAGAATAGCGGGCGTGCCAGGGCGATTGCCCGATTCATTGGAGAAATATTGAACCACTACCCTCATCCCATCATTGCCCGCGAAGGTTGGCCTTATGTCGGCCTGACCCTGGCTGCGGCCATTGCCGTCACCATTTTTGCCGGCGCATGGTCTTTGCCGTTCTGGGTGATCGCCGTCTTCGTGCTGCAGTTTTTCCGCGATCCGCCGCGCCGCGTGCCGGCCGAAGCCGGCATCGTGATTTCGCCGGCGGATGGCCGTATTGTCGTGGTCGAAATGACCCAGGACCCGTATGCAAACCGGGAGGCGCTGAAAATCAGCGTTTTCATGAATGTGTTCAACGTCCACTCGAACCGGGCGCCGGTCGATGGCAAAATCGAGAGCGTGCAGTATTTCCCCGGCAAGTTCGTCAACGCCGATCTCGACAAGGCCTCGATCGAAAATGAACGCAATGCCCTGGTGATCACCGCAGCCAGCGGACAGACGGTTACCTGCGTGCAGGTGGCCGGCCTGATCGCGCGCCGCATCCTTTGCTATGTGAAGCCGGGCGAGGTGCTCAAACGCGGCCAGCGTTATGGCTTTATCCGCTTTGGCTCACGGGTCGATATTTACCTGCCGCCCGGCGCCGTGCCGGCGGTGACAGTCGGCGACAAGGTGTCGGCCACCGAAACCGTGCTGGCCCGGTTCTGAACCTGCTTTAGCACATCGAAAAAATCACCATGTCATCGTTCAACCGTCGCAAAGCCAAGGCCGGCACGCCGGCTGCTCGCGCCTTCAAGCACTCGCTGCGCCGGCCCTCGCTGGACCCGGCCGAATCGCGCCCGGCGACTCTGCGCAGCCGCAGTATCTACCTGCTGCCAAATGCCTTCACGACAGCGGGACTGTTCTGCGGTTTTTTTGCGATCGTGATGGCGATGAACCTGAAGTTCGACCAGGCAGCGATTGCCATTTTTGCGGCAATGGTCCTCGACGGCGTCGACGGCCGGGTCGCGCGGCTGACCAACACCCAGAGCGCGTTCGGCGCCGAATACGACAGCCTGGCCGATATGGTGTCTTTCGGTGCTGCGCCGGCGCTGATCGTCTACGAATGGTCCTTGCGCGGACTGGGCAAGCTGGGATGGCTGGCTGCCTTTGTCTATTGCGCCGGTGCGGCGCTGCGCCTGGCCCGCTTCAATACCAACATGGGCGTGGTCGACAAGCGTTATTTCCAGGGCTTGCCCAGCCCTGCCGCGGCTGCGATGGTGGCTGGCTTCATCTGGCTGATGGATGACCTGCGATTCAAGGGCACTGACTTGAGCTGGTTTGCATGGGCGGTCACGCTGTATGCCGGCCTGACCATGGTGACCAACGTTCCTTTTTACAGTTTCAAGGACGTGAACTATCGGAAATCGGTGCCGTTCATCGCGGTTTTCGTCATCGTGCTGATTTTCGTTGCGGTGGCCAGCGATCCGCCCACGGTGCTGTTCGGCTTGTTCGTGCTGTACGGCTTGTCGGGTTATGCGGTCTATTTCTGGCGGCTGGCAAAGGGCAAGCCTGTCAGTATCGTGGAAACAGGCGATGGCCGGGACTGACGGCGAGCCTGGGTGTCGGATGGGATTGACGGGCGGGATTTTGCAGCGGGATTGAGTGGTTGCGCAAATTTCGATTTACGCTTATAGTTTTTTCATGTCACGCAGACTTTTTCCGATTTCTTCGCAGTTGAGCAGCAGCCCGCCAGCCGGGCTGTCGGTTTCGGCTGCCTCGCTGCCATCGTCCGTCTTGCTGTCGTCGCCAGACCTGTTGCTACTGCCAGGCCTACTGCGTTAACGCGCAGACTCCAAATCCCCCCAATTCGTGTAATGCCGCGCTCATGCTGAATCAAGCAAGGGCAGGCCAAAATCCATTCAACGACGATTTTCCGATTTTTCAGAATCTACCCAGGAGCCCAGCATGGCCGCAGATAAATTGATCATTTTCGACACCACCTTGAGGGATGGCGAACAGTCACCCGGTGCATCCATGACGCGCGAGGAGAAAATCCGCATCGCCAAGCAGCTCGAGCGACTGGGCGTGGACGTGATCGAAGCCGGTTTTGCAGCCGCCTCGCAAGGGGACTTCGAATCAATCCGCGCTATCGCCGGATTGATCAAGGACTCGACCGTGTGCTCATTGTCGCGCGCCAATGACAAGGACATCGCCCGTGCCGCCGAAGCGCTGGCGCCGGCGGCGCGCAAGCGCATCCACACATTCCTCGCTACTTCGGCACTGCATATGGAAAAGAAGCTGCGCATGACGCCCGACCAGGTGCATGAGCAAGCCAAGCTGGCGGTGCGCTTTGCGCGCCAGTTCACCGACGACATCGAGTTCAGCCCGGAAGACGCGAGCCGCTCGGATCCCGATTTCCTGTGCCGCGTGCTGGAAGCCGTGATTGCAGAGGGCGCCACCACCATCAATGTGCCTGACACGGTCGGCTATGGCGTGCCTGAGCTGTACGGCAACATGATCCGTTCACTGCGTGAGCGCATACCCAATTCGGACAAGGCAATCTGGTCGGTGCATTGCCATAACGACCTCGGCCTGGCCGCGGCGAATTCGCTGGCTGGCGTGATGATCGGCGGCGCGCGGCAGGTAGAGTGCACCATCAACGGACTTGGCGAGCGCGCCGGCAATACCGCGCTGGAAGAAATCGTGATGGCGATCCGCACCCGCAAGGACTACTACAACCTGAGCCTGAATATCGACGCCACGCAAATCGTGCCGGCATCCAGGCTGGTTTCGCAGATCACCGGTTTTGCCGTCCAGCCAAACAAGGCAGTGGTGGGCGCCAATGCATTTGCCCACGCCTCGGGCATCCACCAGGATGGCGTGTTGAAGGCGCGCGACACCTACGAAATCATGCGCGCCGAGGATGTCGGCTGGTCGGCCAACAAGATCGTGCTGGGCAAGCTCTCCGGACGCAATGCGTTCAAGCAGCGGCTCGAAGAGCTCAATGTCACGCTCGGTTCCGAGGCCGAAGTGAACGCCGCCTTCATGCGCTTCAAGGAACTGGCCGATCGCAAGTCCGATATCTTCGATGAGGATATCCTGGCGCTGGTGTCGGACGAGGAGCATGCCCAGGGCAATGAATACTACCGCTTCGTGTCGCTGTCCCAGCATTCCGAGACCGGCGAAAAGCCGAGCGCACGGATCACATTCTCGATGGGCGGCAAGGAAGTGACCTGCGAAGGGGAGGGCAATGGCCCGGTCGACGCCATCGTCAACGCCATCGAATCGAAAGCGGCCAGCCAGGTGGAGTTGCTGCTGTTCTCGGTGAACGCGATCACCACCGGCACCCAGTCGCAAGGCGAGGTGACGATGCGGCTGTCCAAGGCGGGCCGGATCGTCAATGGCGTCGGCGCCGATCTCGATATCGTCGTGGCGTCGGCGAAGGCTTATCTGTCGGCGCTCAACAAGCTGCAATCGAAAAACGACAAGTTGAATCCGCAGTTGTAGGCAGCGGCGCCGGGTTCGATATACGGGGCTGGGGGAGGCCCCGTTCCGGGCCCGGTCGGTTTATCCGGCAGGCCTGGTGCAGCCTTGTATCGGCCGGCTGACCCTTTCCGGATCGGCTCGATACCCGCCCGATGGCTAGGGGCCGAAGCCGCCCGGATCGGGATCACGCATGTAATCGCGCGCATTCATCAACATTTTGAGCGTACCGTTGCGGTCGAAGTGGATGTGCATCAACCTGTCCCAGACGCCGTTTTCCTTGTACATGTAGGTCCAGACATCGAGCTCCGGTATCGACAGGTAGGACCTCTCATAAGGCGCGCCGACCTTGCGCAGCACGTCTTCCCGACGATCCTGGTTGATGCGCAGCGTGGCGAACTTTTCAGAAGTCAGGACTTGCTCGATGGACCTGGCGCGCCCGGATGCATCAAGCCTGACCATCCAGGTCTGTTGTCCGCCCGGGTTGGTCCGGTATTCCAGCAAGCGGTCCGCACCATCCTGGTAGACGCCGCTTGGCCTGCCCATGCGGGCGACGATGGCGGTTTCGCTTTCGCCGGGTGAAACCGAAGGGGGCGCCAGCATGGCGCAACCGCTGGCAATCAACAGTGTTGCTGCCGTCATCAAATAGCGTATTGGGTGCACCTTCATTCCTCCAGGTAATTCCAAGTCTTTGAATCGGCGGGGATTTCCGCTATACTGCGCGGTCTGGTCATTTGCCAGAGTTTATTATTGTTGTTCACGGTGCGTCGGGGTTTCGTCAATTTCTCCGCGTACCGCATGTGAAAGGGTTTTAACATGACGATGGAAAAAAGCAGCAAAGCAACAATCATAGCGGATCATGCACGTGGCACGAATGATACGGGTTCTCCCGAAGTTCAGGTGGCACTGCTGACAGCCCGCATCAATGAGCTCAACTCGCACTTCAAGGCACACTCCAAGGATCACCACTCCCGTCGCGGACTGATCATGATGGTGAACCGCCGCAAGAGCTTGTTGGCTTACCTGAAGCGCAAGGATGCTACCCGCTACCGCGCGCTGATCGAAAGGTTGGGCCTGCGTAAGTAATTGCGCACGCAGTCAATCCATTGACCTGCTTCGCAAAACGTTTGAATTGCCTGCGTCAGAATCCTGATGCGGGCAATTTGTGTTTTCAAGCCCGGTTGGTGTGCCTGGCTAGCGGTGTAACAGTAATGAAAAGCAGCAAAAAGCAATAACGCAATAAACGCAATAAATGCAGTAAGAAGCGTGTTGCCTGCTCCATAGCGGGGCGCTTCCGTGGTGAGGTGAACGACAGCGCCTGAAATTCTGTCGGCAAAATAGAAAGGAAGCCCAGTGTTCAATAAAGTTACCAAAACCTTCCAGTATGGCCAGCATCAGGTCACGCTGGAAACGGGCGAAATCGCCCGCCAGGCATCCGGAGCGGTCTTAGTCTCGATCGAAGACACCGTCGTGCTCGCTACCGTGGTCGCGCGCAAGGATGCCAAACCCGGCCAGGATTTTTTCCCCCTGACGGTGGACTATGTTGAAAAAACCTATGCTGCCGGACGCATCCCGGGCGGCTTCTTCAAGCGTGAAGGCCGTCCTTCCGAGAAGGAAACCCTGACCTCCCGCCTGATCGATCGTCCGATCCGTCCCTTGTTCCCTGAAGGCTACATGAACGAAGTGCAGGTCATCGTGCACGTTCTGTCCGTCAACCCGGAAATCGATCCCGACATGGCTGCCATGATCGGTACGTCGGCAGCGCTGTGCGTGGCCGGCATCCCGTTCAACGGCCCGATCGGCGCAGCACGCGTGGGCTTTATCGACGGCCAATATGTATTGAACCCGACCGTCAGCCAATTGGCGCAGTCGCAGCTCAACCTGGTCGTTGCCGGAACCGAGCAAGCCGTACTGATGGTGGAGTCCGAAGCCAGCGAACTGTCCGAAGAAGTCATGCTGGGCGCCGTGGTTTTTGGCCACGAGCAGATGAAGGCCGTGATCGACGCGATCCACGAACTGGTACGTGACGGCGGCAAGCCCGAGATCGTGTGGGCGCCGGCAGCCAAGAATGAAGCGCTGATTGCACAAGTCACTGAACTGGCTGAAGCCAAGCTGCGCGAGGCATATCAAGTCAAGGACAAGCAGGCCCGTACGGCGCGCTTGAAGGAAGTGTCGGCAGCAGTTGGCGCCGGCCTGGCCGCACACGCATCTGCCAACGGCACGCCGTCGGCAGACAGCTCCGAAGTCGGCAACATCATGTTCGACCTGGAAGCCAAGATCGTCCGTTCGCAGATCCTCGAAGGCGAACCACGTATCGACGGCCGCGACACCCGCACCGTGCGCCCGTTTTCGATTCGTACGGGCGTGTTGCCACGCACCCACGGCTCGGCACTGTTCACCCGTGGTGAAACCCAGGCGCTGGTCGTGGCCACATTGGGCACCGCTCGCGACGAGCAAAAGATCGATGCGCTGATGGGCGAGTACAGCGACCGCTTCATGCTTCACTACAACATGCCTCCGTTCGCCACTGGCGAGACCGGTCGCGTCGGTACGCCAAAGCGGCGTGAAATCGGCCACGGACGGCTCGCCAAGCGCGCGCTGATCGCGGCGCTGCCTGCTGCTGACGAGTTCAGCTACTCGGTGCGCCTGGTGTCGGAAATCACCGAATCCAATGGCTCGTCGTCGATGGCGTCGGTCTGCGGCGGCTGTCTGGCGCTGATGGACGCTGGCGTGCCGATGAAGTCGCACGTCGCCGGTATCGCCATGGGCCTGATCAAGGAAGGCAACCGTTTCGCCGTGCTGTCCGACATCCTGGGTGACGAAGATCACCTGGGCGATATGGACTTCAAGGTGGCTGGCACTTCCAACGGCATCACTGCCTTGCAAATGGATATCAAGATCCAGGGCATCACCAAGGAAATCATGCAGGTCGCGCTGGCGCAGGCCAAGGAAGGCCGCCTGCATATCCTGGCAAAAATGCAGGAAGCAGTGCCAAGCCGCAAGGCCGAACTGTCGAGCTTTGCACCGCGCCTGATTACCGTGAAGATCAATCCGGAAAAAATCCGCGACGTGATCGGCAAGGGGGGCGCAGTGATCCGTGCACTGACCGAAGAAACCGGCACGCAGATCGATATCTCCGACGACGGTATCGTCACCATTGCATCGGTGGATGCCGCTGCCGGCCAGGAAGCCAAGCGCCGTATCGAAGAGCTGACCGCGTCGGTTGACGTGGGCAAGGTCTACGAAGGCACCGTACTCAAGCTGCTGGATTTTGGCGCCATCGTCCAGGTCATTCCTGGCAAGGACGGCTTGCTCCACATCAGCCAGATCGCCAACGAGCGCGTCAACGCCGTTTCTGACTATCTGAAAGAAGGCCAGCAAGTCCGCGTCAAGGTTATCGAGACCGACGACCGCGGCCGTTTGAAGCTGTCGATGAAGGCAGCCATGGCGGACGCAGCGGAACAACCGGCAAGCTGACCGGACCTCCCGGCGCCTGGCCCTCCGGGGCTGTGGGCCGAGGTGAAAAAGCTCCCGTTTTTTGACGGGAGCTTTTTTTTGGCCAACAGTGGCCGTATTCGGAATCGGGTCTTGTCGTACTCGCGGTCTTTTTGCCAGGTTCGCGACTGGACTTGCTCGTTCTTGTGCATGCCGCATCAGCCACAATCCCGCCGTGCGCTTACAATGCTGCCATTCCTCATATGAAAGGACGCGTCATGCGTGCAATAGAAATCGTTCAGCCGGGCGGCCCTGAAGTCTTGCAGATTTGCGAGCGCCCGATGCCGGTGCTGAAGGCGGGCGAGGTATTGATCAAGGTCCACGCCGCTGGCGTGAATCGTCCGGATGTTTTCCAGCGTACCGGCAACTATCCGGTGCCCCCCGGCGCATCCGACTTGCCGGGACTCGAAGTGTCCGGAGAGATCGTCGATGGCGACCTGTCCGGAAGCGGCCTGCGCAAGGGCGACATGGTGTGCGCGCTGGTACAGGGCGGTGGCTATGCCGAGTACTGCACAGCACCGCTGGAACAATGCCTGCCGGTGCCAAAGGGACTCGATGCAGTGGAAGCAGCATCGCTGCCCGAGACTTTCTTTACCGTCTGGAGCAACGTGTTCGATCGTGGCGCACTGGCCGAGGGCGAAGTATTCCTCGTGCAAGGCGGCACCTCGGGTATTGGCGTGACCGCCATCCAGTTGGTTTCGGCCATGGGGCACCGCGTGTTTGCCACAGCGGGCAGCGACGAAAAGTGCCGCGCCTGCGAAAGCCTCGGCGCCGAGCGCGGCATCAACTACAAGACAGAAGATTTTTCGGAATTGCTGAAAGCGGCGACCAATGGCCGTGGCGTCGACGTCATCCTTGATATGGTCGGCGGGGAGTACATCAATCGCGAGATACGCTGCCTGGCTGATGACGGCCGCATCGTCCTGATCGCCTTGTTGGGCGGATCCAAGGCGCAAGTGGACCTTGGCCATGTACTGCGCCGGCGGCTGACCATTACCGGATCCACGCTGCGTCCCCGTCCGGTTGCTTTCAAGGCCGCCATTGGCAAGAAGCTGTTGCAGCACGCCTGGCCAATGCTGGAGTCGGGACGCATCAAGCCGGTGATCTACAAGACCTTCCCGCTTGAGCAGGCATCTGCCGCCCATGCGCTGATGGAAAGTAGCACGCACGTCGGCAAAATCATGCTGAAAGTGCAATAAAGGGCATTGGGCGCGCGGAATTTCCTGCGCCCTTAGTTTGACCGGTTAACCCTGCCGGGATAAAATCGCTGGTTATTCGAAAAAACGGTGGACCAATGCGTCGCAAGCTCATTGCCGGGAACTGGAAAATGAACGGGAACCTCGCGGCCAACGCGGTGCTCCTGACGGGTATCCGTTCCGGCATCGGCGAGGCGCACTGCGATGTCGCTGTTTGCGTGCCGGCACCTTATCTCGCGCAATGCCGCGACGCACTTGCCGGTTCGCCGGCCCGCTGGGGCGCACAGGATTTGTCGGTGCATGAGTCCGGCGCATTCACCGGCGAAGTCTCAGCCGGCATGCTGCTTGATTTTGGCAGCCGTTACGTGATCGTCGGACATTCTGAACGTCGCAGCTATCATGGCGAATCCGATGAAACCGTCGCCGCCAAGGCAGCCAGGGCAGTGTCCGCCGGACTGATTCCGATTGTTTGCGTCGGTGAAACCCTGCAGCAGCGCGAGCAGGGCCAGACCGAGTCGACAGTGACCCGGCAACTCGATACGGTGCTGGCAACGCTTGAGCCCGAGCAATTGACGCGCATCGTGGTCGCCTATGAGCCGGTATGGGCAATTGGCACCGGCAAGACCGCCACGCCGGAAATGGCGCAGCAGGTGCACGCGCTGTTGCGCATGCTTTTGAAGGAACGCAGCGTGGCTGCTGCGGAGGTGGTGCCTGTGCTTTACGGCGGCAGCATGAAGCCCGACAACGCAGCCGAGTTGCTGGCCATGCCGGATATCGACGGCGGGCTGATCGGTGGCGCGTCGCTGAAGGCGACTGACTTTCTTGCAATTATCCGGGCATGCTGAACACGGCTTGCCTGCTTACCCCTGACTCTGGAATCAAACAATGAATTCAATCAACACCGTGATCGTCGTCGTCCAGGTAGTGTCCGCGCTGGCCATCATCGGCCTGGTCCTGCTGCAGCATGGCAAGGGCGCCGACATGGGCGCAGCCTTTGGTTCGGGCGCGTCCGGCAGCCTGTTTGGCGCAACCGGCTCATCGAACTTCCTGTCCAAGATTACAGGACTTGCCGCCACCATATTTTTCATTGCCACCCTGGGGCTGGCCTTCCTCGGCAATCGTCCTGCTGCTGGCACGGGTGGTGTGATGGACAAGCTTCCGGCCAATAGCATACCGACGCCAAGCGTGCCGGTTCCGGGTGCGCCGAGTGCGCCGGCGGCTTCAGCGCCGGCGGTAAATTCGCCAGTACCAGGCAGCCCGGCACCGGCTGCGCCGGGACAATCAGGGCAAATTCCGAAATAATCGCCCGCTATCGACGTTCTCGATTGTTTTAGCGCAATTGTTCGTTGAAACAGGGTGCCAAAACCGGTTAAAATTCGGGGTTAATGCCGACGTGGTGAAATTGGTAGACACGCTATCTTGAGGGGGTAGTGGCGCAAGCTGTGCGAGTTCGAGTCTCGCCGTCGGCACCAAGAATCTGGAACATAAAAGCCAGCAAGGGAGGGTCCCTGGCTGGCTTTTTGCCGAAGGAGTTGTGGTCGCAATATTGTGTATCTGTGTTGTATTGCGCAACGAACCCCATTACCCAAATACGGAACTGCCGTGAATCTCGAAGACTACCTCCCCGTACTGCTGTTCATCATGGTTGGCATAGGCGTCGGTGTCGCGCCACAGGTGCTCGGCCGCCTGATTGCACCGCACAAGCCGGATGCCGCCAAGCTGTCCCCCTACGAGTGCGGATTCGAGGCGTTCGAAGATGCACGCATGAAGTTCGACGTCCGCTACTATCTCGTAGCGATCCTTTTCATCCTGTTCGATCTGGAGACTGCTTTCTTCTTCCCCTGGGCGGTGGCCTCGCGGGAACTCGGCTGGCAAGGCTTCGTGGCGATGATGATCTTCATCGTCGAGTTCGTGATCGGATTTTGGTACATCTGGAAGAAAGGTGCCCTTGATTGGGAATGAGCCATGTCTATTGAAGGCGTATTGAACGAAGGGTTTGTCACCACTACTGCTGACAAGCTGATCAACTGGACCCGCACCGGATCCATGTGGCCAATGACATTCGGCCTGGCCTGCTGCGCGGTCGAGATGATGCACGCCGGTGCGGCTCGCTACGACATGGACCGTTTCGGCGTCGTGTTCCGTCCCTCGCCACGCCAGTCCGACGTGATGATCGTAGCCGGAACGCTGTGCAACAAGATGGCGCCGGCGCTGCGCAAGGTGTATGACCAGATGGCGGAGCCGCGCTGGGTCATCTCGATGGGTTCCTGCGCCAACGGCGGCGGCTACTACCACTACTCCTACTCGGTGGTGCGCGGTTGCGATCGCATCGTGCCGGTCGACATTTACGTGCCGGGCTGCCCGCCCACTGCAGAAGCCCTGCTGTACGGGATCATGCAGCTGCAGAACAAGATCAAGCGCACCAACACCATCGCGCGCTGAAAGCCACGCTGCCAACGACCATGACCACCAAACTCGAAACGCTGGAAGCCGCCCTTCGCAACGCGCTGGGCGACCATCTCCAGGAACTGACCGTCGCACTGGGCGAGATCACGATCGTCGTCAAGGCGTCGAATTCACTGGCTGCGATGCGCGTGCTGCGCGACCACGCCGACCTGCGCTTTGAGCAGCTGATCGACCTGTGCGGCGTCGACTATTCGACCTAC
>NZ_JAUSNH010000083.1 GCF_030645335.1 Lacisediminimonas sp.
CGGCCGGGTTTTCAGTACGGCGGCCAGCCAGCCCTGGTCCCTGCTCACCCCCAGGATCAGCAGGGCGAATGCGAAAGGAAACGCGAACGCCAGCACGGGCCGGCCGTCCACCAGCGTCAGCAGCGCCAGCAGCAGTACCGAACCGGCGATCGTGAAAAGGGTGCCGTCAGTATTCCAGATCCGCGAAAAATGCCAGCACAGGGTGCCCAGGAAAAAAGAGAAAACCGTGCGGGGAAAGCCGAAGTCATAGGTCAGCGACAGGCAACCGCCCTTGACCAGGCATTGATGGATCGTGACGGATGCCCAGACCGAGATTGCCAAGGCGGCCATTGACAAGAACGCAAAAACAAGCAGCCTGGCCCGGCCTTTTGCGAACAGGCAAATCGCGGCGAACAGCAGGTAAGTGAAGAATTCGGTGCTGATACTCCAGCTTGGTGTATTCAGGATCAGGTCGTGGAACAGTCCCATGCCGTGCGTGAAGGTAGCCACTGCCAGCAGTTGTGCCGGATCCGGCGTCACAAAGTCGAGCGCGCCCGGTGACGCCAGCGCGGCGCCATAGCCAGCGGCTGCCGCAATGCGTTTTGCCAGCACGATGCCGTTCTGCACCAGGATGAAGAACAGTGTCGAAAACAATAGCAGCGGCAACAGGCGGCCAGTGCGACGGATCAGGAAGGCGCGGAAATCGTCGCCGTTGGCCATCCTGCCGGCATAGGCTGCACAAATCACAAAGCCGCTCAACACGAAAAACAGATCGACGAACAGATAGCCGTTGCGCAGCACCGACCAGTCGGCGGTGCCGATCTTGAGGTGATACAGGGCGACGATCAATGCCGCCAGTCCGCGCCCACCTTCCAGCGACTTGATCATGATCGTATCTTGCCTTGCGCTATGCCTGTGCGTTGCGGCATCAATACGACAGCTTGAGGAATTCGGCAGCCGCGAACAGTGCCTTCAATTCATAAGTGCTGTCGCTCGGATGCGTGCCATCCGGCATCAATGTCCTGACGTCGGCACCGTTGAGTCGGGCCAGCAGGTACGCATACTGGTCGATCAGGCTCAGTCGCTCGCTGGCTGCCACCTCCCGCATTGCCGTCACGTACTGATCAAGTCCGGCGCCGCTCTGGTCGGTCGGATTCGGCGTCTCGAAAATGACATGCTTGCCCAGCTGTCTGGCGATTTGGGAAAGGGCGAGCAGGCACACCTTGTATGCCGCTACCGATTCACCGATGTCCTGTCGCTGGTCATTGATTGCATGATTGATGATGACGAACTTCGCCGCTGAATTGCGCATCTGTGCCTGCCAGTCCGGATGCACGCCATCCGTGCCCTGCAACAACTGGCACGCGGTGGTGCGGCTGACGCCTTCGTTGCGCACGACATAGCGGGCTGACGCCGGTAATTGTGCGGCAAAGATGACCGGTGGCGGACGGCTCACCTGGGTACCGGCGGTGCCGCTTGCGAATCCCCAGACAGTCGAGTCGCCGTAGTAGTCGATGCCCTGCGTCACGGTGCTTGGCGCCGAGGTCGACGTCAATGGCGCCGCATTGGATCCTGCTTGCGCCGTGCTATTGGCCGAAGCTGGGGTGTCGCTGCCGCTACCGCCGCAGGCAAGCAGGGATGCGGACAGGGCGAGTGCCGCCAGCGGCTTCAATAGTGTTGTTTTCTTCAAGCAAACCTCCCACGTAAATTCATGCGATGCGCGGCGCGCTGGAACATCGAACGTCCAAGCGCGCTGATCCACTGATCATCAACATCATCAAAGAATTTTCCGGAGAGTCAGTTGTGCAAAGTTAAAGCGCCAAGGCTTTTGACTTAATAAGAATCGTCGCAACGCAATGCAGGATTTCCTGCGGCAAAGTCTTTCTCCCAAGAGAAATTTCAATCGCGCAATGGAAAAATTTCTTGTGCGCACGAATGCGTTTCTCCATTGGAAAGCGCGTTTGTTTTCCCGCAAGTTTCCCTTCAGATTCTTGCTCGCCGGGCAGGACTTCGTTTTCGCAATTGATAGGCAACAAGATTGCCCATGTGCTGCGCCCGTAGAGTGGTTTCACATCAACAAGCAAGCCCTGTTGATGGAGTGACCGATGTGTCGTCGGTCCTGACTGAGGGCATCTGCAGATCGCGCAGTGACCCTCGTTCAGGATCGTGGCAAACATCATGGACATGCATTGGCAGCACGCCTGCAAGCTGTCTGTGGAGGGTTGGGAGCACGCATGTTTGCAGATGCTGGCGCCCGACATTCGGTTCCTCTTGTCGACGCAATCTTGTCTATTAAATTTGAGAGAGGAAACCCAACATGTTCAAACGCAAAAATTTACTGCTGACAGTAGCAGCCCCGGTTGCCTTGTCATTGATGCTCGCGGCCTGCGGTGGCAGCGATGATGCACCGGCTACGTCCAGCGGCGGCACGAGTACACCAGCGGGCACCGATACGACCCCCGTTCTCGACCAGACCGTGCTGTCCGGATTTCTGCGCCTCACCGGAAACCAGCTGATGTTCAGCAACACGATCATCACCAGCGAACAGTTCGCAACGATTCCCGAAGGCGCCGGACCGTTCACCAAGGGTACCAACGCGCCCTTGATCCAGTTTGGCCTGCGCATTTCGCCGGTCGGCATGGAAACGACCGCTGGCCAGAGCGCAACCGGCCGCCTTGCCATCGAAATGAAGGAGCGCGTGGCATCCGCACCGGTTGGTGAAGACGAGCAATTCCAGGTGATGCTCGACAAGCTCACCGTAAGTGCCAGTCCAGCCGGCGGGTTCAGCGTGGCCGATGCGACGGGTGCGAAAGCCTATATCTATTACAAGCCCGCGACCGGTGCGGCAATCAACATTACGCTGGACAATGCCGCAGGCCTGGTCAGGCTCGATCCGGTGCTTGGCGACCCTACCAGCAACATGCTGGTGTTTGACCTGGAGACTGCTGTCACCCGTGCACTGGCAGCGGCCACCGGCGCTACCGCTACCACGCTGGGCGGCCTGAAGAATGTGGCTGGCCTGTTTGACATGCGGGCTACCGTATCGAACCTGACGATGCGTGCTGGCGACGAGATCACGCCGCTGGTTGGCGCGCCAATCACGGTGACCAACTCCGGTCAGGTAGCGGTGACTGGTGCAGGCGTTGCCGGCGCCGTACAGGTCGAGTAAGAGGTCGGACAAACAGCGCAGCAAGCGTTGGGCAAGTTGGGTAATTGCACGGAAGGAGAAGGGCGGCGTTGCCGCCCTTTTTCATGGGCACTCCGCCGCAGACGCCTTGCCTGGCGGCGCCGGCATCGGGCATGCAGTCAGTCGCGCAGGCGCAGCGCGCGCCGGTACTGGATCGCCTCTGCCACGCAAGCCGGTGCGATCATTGCGTCCCCCGCGAGGTCGGCAATCGTGCGCGCCAGCTTCAGTACCCGGTGTGCCGCGCGGGCCGACCATGCAAAGCGCGCCATCGCATCGCGCAGCAGTTTTTCCGCTTCTGGCGTGGTGCTGCAAAACTGCTCGATTCCCGCAGGCGGCAATTCCGAATTCGCCCTGCCCTGCCTGGACAGTTGCAGCGCATGCGCTGCCGCCACGCGCGCGGCAATCGTCAGCGACGATTCGCCGCTGCCGGCATTGCGCAGTTCAGTCTGCGTGATCGCGCCTACTTCAAGCTGCAAATCGATGCGGTCGAGCAGCGGACCGGACAGCCGGGACTGATAGCGGCTGACGGCTTCGGCCGAACATCGGCAACGCACAACGGGATGACCGAGGTAGCCGCAGGGACAAGGGTTCATTGCCGCCACCAACTGGAAGCGGGCCGGGAAGTCCGCCTGGCGGGCGGCGCGCGAGATCGTGATCCGGCCGGACTCCAGCGGCTCGCGCAACACCTCCAGCACGCGCCGGTCGAACTCGGGAAGCTCATCCAGGAACAACAAGCCGCGATGGGCCAGCGAGATTTCGCCTGGGCGCGGCGGACTGCCGCCGCCAACCAGCGCAACAGCCGATGCCGTGTGGTGCGGCGCGCGGTAGGGCCGCAGCCGCCAGCGCTCGACCTGGAAGCCGCTGGTCAGCGACTGCACCGCGGCGGACTCCAGCGCTTCTTCGTCGGTCATCGGCGGCAGGATGCCGGGCAGGCGCGCGGCAAGCATTGATTTGCCGCTGCCTGGTGGTCCGATCATCAGCAAGCTATGGCCGCCCGCAGCCGCTATTTCCAGGGCCCGCTTGGCCCGCGCCTGCCCTTTCACCTCGGCCAGGTCGAGCCGCAAGGCCTGGCCGGCCGGCACATCGGTGACGTGACGCACCAGTCGCGCACTGTCGTCGCGGGCCGAGAAATGCGCGGCGACCTCGATCAGGGAACGGGCCGGATAAATCAGCGCATCGCGCACCAACGATGCTTCGGCCGCATTGACTGCCGGCAGGATGAAGGCGCAAGCAGCGCCATCCTTGTGCATGGCAAAGGTCATTGCCAGTGCGCCGCGTATCGGCCGCAGCTCGCCCGACAGCGACAATTCGCCGGCAAATTCGTAGCGGTCCAGGTCGGTGGCGGGTATTTGCCCGGAGGCCATCAGGATGCCGATCGCCATTGGCAGGTCGAAGCGTCCGGATTCCTTGGGCAGGTCGGCGGGCGCCAGGTTGACCGTGATGCGCCGGTTAGGGAACTCGAAACCGGCGTTCAGCAGCGCAGCCCGCACCCGGTCGCGCGCCTCTTTGACTTCAGCTTCGGGCAGTCCGACGATGGTAATCGTATGCGACAATACACCAGATAAAAATTGTAAAGGTGAAAATATGGCAGCCGCTTATTCCTATATTCGTTTTTCGAGTGTTGAACAAAAGAAGGGCGATAGTTTTCGCCGGCAGCGTGAACAAAGTTCACTCTGGGCCGATGCGCGCGGAATAATGCTGGATGAAAGCCTCGATATTAGCGATCTTGGAACTTCCGCATATCGGGGAAAAAATTCGACGGATGGCGGCCTCGGTGCATTTATCGCTGCAATTGATGATGGTCGGGTTCCCGCAGGCTCTTTCCTACTCGTTGAGAATCTGGACAGGCTTAGCAGGCAGCCACCGCTTGCTGCTTTACATTTGCTTCAGTCGATCGTTGAGCGTGGCATTACTGTAGTAACTTTGGTAGATAAATGTGAGTACACCAACGAGAGTTTACAGAATGACCCATCGTCCTTATTTATCAGCATCATTACGATGTTTCGGGCACATCAGGAAAGCAAGATTAAGGGAGATCGCGTAAGGTCCGCGTGGAAGCGCAAAAAGCAAAAGGATGCTCGTGAAGGTAAGCCAATAACTCGGATGACTCCGTCTTGGTTGCGTATTGTAAATGGAGCGTTTGAGATCATTGAAGAGAAAGCTGAAGTAGTCCGAAAAATTTTCGACCTGGCGACAAATGAAGGACTTGGGCAACGCGCCATCGTTACAGTGCTGAAAAAAGAACTTGTTTGTCCAATCGGCCGCATAGCGACTTGGAGCGAAACAAGCGTTAGGCGAATTCTCCAAAATCAGGCTGTTATAGGAATTTATCAACCTAGATCGGTCGATCTCGATCGGCCCGAGATCCGCCTCGACGATGGCGAGCCGATAGATGACTACTATCCATCAATAATCCACCGACCACAGTTTTATGATGCCCAGCGGCTACGAAAGGAGGCTCGAATCCCTAAAGGGCCCCGTGGAACATCGCTTGGAACGATCTTTACTGGAATTGTTTTTTGCGGAGCCTGTGGCGCTACAATGCGGCGAAAAGGGGCATCAACGAACGACGTACATCACAGACTTAGATGCAGCGGATCATGTGGGGCAAGCTCTTGGAAATACGAACCGCTTGAACTGGTTATCTTGGGGATCTTGTCGGCCGATATTCTTCCGCATATGCAAATAAACAGCACCGATAAAAAAATATTGCAAGAACAATTAGCTGAAGCTGAAGCTAAACTGAAAAGTATGAGTGAGCGTTCAGCTCGCCTAATAGATGCCCTGGAGAGCGGTCTTGATTTGTCTGTTGTACACAGTCGATTGCGTGAAGTTGAGGACACACGGACATCTGCTGCAGGAGAGGTGAAGCGACTGCAAGAAGAAATAAAAATTGTTGAAATGCGACAATTCTCCGGGATAAACAACAGCAATCCGCATGACCACATTGTCGCGCTCTTCGACGGGGCCGACGTCGATGACGGACAAATCAAAGAAAAATTACGATATGCACTTAGCCGAATCGTCGACAGAATAATATTGCTAGATAGCAAACAACAACGTACGGTGCGAATGGAGATCGGTATGGAGGTGCGACATATTGATATTGATAGAAATGAAATGACATACACTTTTCGAGAAGACAAAAGCGTTTCGGGACACCTTATATTAATACATCCTGTATCAAAGGAGCTTGAAGTAATGATTCCATAGCAATCAATAGTATCCAAAATCTATCAACCTTTAAAAAAGCAGTCGAGTTATATCGGTTTCTGACGAAAAGTTGCAGTTAATTCGAAAAAATCACCTTTTCATCGCATATGGAGGAACAGGACCCGTGCAATGTGATATTTTTTGCGGATGAGAACCCACTTGCGCATATCTTTTTGGCGCGGTTACCCATTGAGGTTCGGCGCGTCGCCGGAAAACTACTTTAGAGACCGGCGTGATTTTCTGCATTCAAGACATTCTCGAATGGCGGCGTTGCAGCGACCGCCGGTCCTTGCGCGAGCGGGCGTGTACTCGCGGATGTATGACCTGTACCACCTCACCGAGACGCCGCTTACCGCACACAGGCTGCAGTTCGATGCAACGCTGCGACGCCAATCCTGCGCCGACCGGGAGGCGGTCGACAACATCGTCTCCCAATTCTGGAAAAATGCCCTAGTGGACTGGTTCTGAAAAACGGACTGGGTTTCGTTCGGGTGCAGGGAATCCCCGGGTTCCACATGAAGACGAATGAGGGAAGGGTGGTACGACAGACACGGTTTAAAGTTCAGGGAAGACGATTGCGCGGCAATGGCACCAAAAGATCTTAACCGAGCAGGCCGCATTCCTCCTTCATGCAAAGGCTGTCCGGATCCGATCGTCTCATGCTATCGGTGGAAAAAACCCAACTTGGCCCGACAAGCTGTATGTCCAGATTGCGCACGACACCTTGGAGGCACATCACAAGACCTTTACCAGCCGGCTCAAAAGCTCTGGCGATTAACCGACTTCATTCGCTAACGAAAGCAGATCAGGGCAAGTGCCATCAAGCAATTTGTTGATTGGCAACTTTGTGGAGCCGTCTCGGTACCGGAAGTGAGTCCCCCAAATAAAGGAAGCGCCGAGGAATTGATCTTGACTTATCTCGGAGCATGCCTGGATCTGGATGTCAGTCAGATTGGGCTCGGCCTGGACATGGAAGAGCACATTGTCGTTCAGGCGCTGCAGTTGTTAAAGCGAGAGCGCCGGGTTAAGCCGAAACACCTCGGGACCCGCACCATTATCTGGGCAGGTGGTGATCTGATAAACGCCCCGCCGCGCGAATGGCCGAAGCACGAAGCCGGCACCAACGAGCACGAGGCCGGCACGAAGCCGACACATCACGATCCCGAAACGCCTTTGAATCGGCATCGAAACGCTTTTGCCGTAGCCGTTATCTGTAGCGCTGCTCCTGCTACAGATAACGGCAGGTGTTGGTGAATTTTCGGGTGCACAGCACGCGGAAATGAAAGCCACGCCACAAAGGATATAAGCAATGCGGCCGCGAAAAGGTTCGGCGTCGAAAAAGTATTGCGTGCAGACCTGCGCGGCCGACAGGGTGTGGCGATGCCGAACAGCCTTCGGGATCGAATTACGACCGGCTTCGAAGCACTCGATTGCGAACGACTTGGTTGTTGCATGAGGCTGTCGGGGTCGCCAAGCCGCCGCCCCGGCGAGGGGCGCAAAGCCGGTTGACGACGCGAAGGGATGGGGTTGAAAGGCACACAACAAAACAAGTTGGCGTATGTGCGGCAGAGGCTTTTTTTTTGCATATTTTGACGTTCAGATGCAAAAAACTGCGGCTGGCAGTCTCGTTTGGGTCAAGTGCGGTCCGAGGAGTCGGCATAGTAATTGGATATTTATTCACCTCGGGCCCGTGCCATGGACAACGCAGAGAAAGTCATTCTGGATGCAAAGGCATTTATGCTGACATTGCCAAAAAGTAAGGCATGCATGAAAACGAAAGAAAGCTATCGGCGTGCAGCACAGAAGATTTTTAGCGTTGCGCGAAGCGCCGAGGCATTTTTGACGGCGGCGGCGGATACAAGAAAGATCAGCACCTGGCGCGTGCGGCGAGCAGCCCTGGTCTTTGGGGTCCGGGATTTAATTGAACGACTGCTCGCAAACCAAGACAAGCTGCAGCGCTCGCTTCACGGCGTACCAGGCACCGATTCCAGATGGTCCGAGTGGCGGACGCAAGTGCAGGGCATCGCCCAGTGGGTGCCCGTCCTGAAAGTCATTCGTGCCGCGCCATCGCTGCCGCGTGCTGGTCGCATCCCGAAGAAAAGTAAACTGCAGGACATTCGGGGCTTGCCGAGCGATTGGCGGGAAAGGGTGGTCAGGCGATTGGTAAAGGACAGGTTGGCGGGACTGACGACGGCGGTCACCGGCTGCCGGCCGGAAGAGCTGCTGGCGGAAGGTGCAAAGGAGGGTGTGCGGCTGAGCATCGAGGGCGAGCATCTGATTGCCCATATTGTCGGCGCAAAAACGACCGATCACGCCGGCCAAGGGTGGCGCCGGCTCAGATGGCCCCTGACGCATCCCGCGAGCCTGGTGCAGCAGCTGATCGCCGAAGTCCAGGCCGCGGGCGAGACGGTAATAGCCAAAATTGCCAGCAAAACCGCGTTCACCAGCTCGTTGCGGGCGGCGGGCAAGCGGGAGTGGCCACTCCATCGATACCCCGAACGAAAAGGCAGGGACATCACCAGCTATTGCTTCCGACACGCCCTGGCGTCAGATATGAAAAACTCCGGCCTCTCCGATGCAGATATATCTGCGGCGCTGGGGCACCGGATCGATGTCACAAAGGAGACTTATGGCACTCGCCGGATCGGCTCTGCAGGCGGGGGGCTGGCGCCGGCGTCGGTCAAGGCTGAGTATGCGGTCAAGGTCAAAGCTCGGTCGAAGCGCTCAGTTGCATTCAAGGCGGAAAAAGGGCTAGACAAGAGAGCGGGTGGGTCGCAACGGGGGCCGCGGGCTAAATCACTCTGATAAGTGCGCTCGGGGCGGCAGGGGAGTGAGATCGAAGCTGGCGGCCAAAACCTGGAAAGGCCAGTTTACAGCGGTAAAGGCTGGGGTAGGTCCAAAGCCAGTTCATGTTTACATCTCGGGCGATATTCGGAGGTTGTGGATAACTCGCCCTCTGGCAAGCAGTGAAGAAGTGCCTATTTAATGAGCAATCCGCCATGATTTACATGAAAAAAACAAACCGGCAGCGGTCATGAAAATAGCCTTCCTATGCCTATGTCGATACCCACAACGATACCTGTGTAACGTCCCTGCATAGCAGAATGCCCACCCCCATGTCACTCTCTCTCTTCGAGGCCGCAAGACGAATCCGGGATCGAATTCCAGCCTCAACTGGCGTAAATAAAGGGTTTCTACTTTAATTTTTTAATAAGTACCCTCAAATGTACCAACAAAAGGTGGACTGTGAGCCGGTCATGGAGTGAACTCTGGGTCAGTTTTAAGCGATTCTCAACAATTTGCCCATCTTAAGGGGGAACTGAAGCTGCGCCAGTTGGGACTGCGCGGGTCCAGCGGTACCCATGATGAATTTTTATTGGTGGCTACCGTACAGAATCTGCGGCGCATGGCCCAATGGCTTTATAAAAATTGTGGTCTGAATAGGCAACCAGCTCCAGCATAAGAAATCAAAGAAGAATAAATCAAGCTCACTCTTTAATTTAACTTTACAGAAACAGCAGCAGAACGACCTGAAATAAATGGTTGCCAAATGACTTTTTCAACAGAATAGGCCACAAGCAGTCGGTCCATATGCCGACGGACCCGCCACTCGAAGGTCGACTTTTTGCTCAGGAGCGATAGCCACATCAAGGATTAAACCCAGCGGACCATCATGCAGGCAAGGCCTTCGGGCTGCACCAGAGTCTCAAAAAGCAAATGAAAAATCCGAACGAGTTTACCGAACATGAAAGAGCACACTCGTTACGGGAAAAATGAGGCGATATACGTTAGCATTCCTGCCACGTTCAACATCACAGCACCAGCCAGGGAAACCAGGAGTTGGCTCCGCCTGCGGGCCAGGATTTCTACCCTTTTGTTTAACGAACTCACCCTTCGTGTCAATGTGACGTTAGTCGTCTCCAGTTCGCAAATTCGGCTCAGAGACGCCGCCATCGCCGCCTTCAATATCGTCAATTCCTCGGTTAGCTGAGATTTTTCTTTTTGCGTATTCTGATGAGCGGCTGCCAGCTCTGCGCCAGCGCGTTCTTGCTCAGCCAGTTTATGAGTCACGGCGCAGTTGGCGGCGGTCGCTGCTTCCAGGTCGGCTGAATAACGCGCGACAGCCGCCGTCGTAATCTTCATCGCTTCCGGAAGTTGCCCCAAAACATCGGTCCACGCGGCGAGCCGGTCGTGTCGAAACAGCTTTCCGATCAACCTCAACGTAGTGCGCACTTCCTCGGAATTTTTAATCCAGACGGTCGCCTCGGCGTATCCGAGTTCTACCTCGCGCTTGCGTTCTTCTTCTTTTCGCTTGCTGGCAGCTTGCCGCAACTGGTTGTCAGTTTTTTTGGTGGCTGCCACCGGACTAAGTGCCGCAGCCCGCTGAAATCCAGCGAGCGGGGTGGGAACGAGAGCGAGCGCAAGTGAAAATCCGTTCTTGCACGCGTGCGCAATCACGGCCTTGCCTTTTCTGGTGTTGAGCCGTGGGTTGGGAAAGGTGGAAGAACGTGACTTGTCCGTGACATGTCCCGCCACAGGCAAACGTATAGGTTTAGTCGGCATGATGCCCCCCAGCGCAACGTTATGTGCCCATTGTGTGGGGCAACTCCGAGGCTGGATTACCTGCGAGTGCAGGCCCGGGCGGTCAAGCCGGATTGATGAAGATGGTTATAACGCGTGGAACTTCGTTCGCTCAGGGCTCCGTTCCACAAGGAATCCTCCAAATGCGACCTCCGGCTTTACTCCGGAGATGTGCCGACCTAGGAGTGTTTATAACACAACATTGTGAAAATTGCAAGCAGGCATCTATGATAATGCTTGGTGTGCAAACTGGCGCGCATTGTGGCAAGCAAGGAGTCAATCGAACAATTTCAATTGGCATCAGGCGATACCAATTCCTGACCAGCGATAGCCTCGTCAACAAGTGTGATGAGATTCCCGGGTTTCATTTTGAGTGCATTCGCAATTTTGAAAATGCTCGTGATGGTCGGTTGCTTCTCGCCCAGTTCAAGGGAAGAGATGTAATTGCCTTGTAGGCCCGCCTGCCGGCCCAGTTCGACCTGTGAAAGCCCAGCGTCTTTCCTGAGTCGCCGCACGACTCGTCCGAATTCCAAAGTGATCAGG
>NZ_JAUSNH010000094.1 GCF_030645335.1 Lacisediminimonas sp.
GGTCGCGCTGTCGATCCAGGCCGCCGCCACTTGCGGATAGGGAATCTGGACTGGCCTGCGCACGATACCGCTGTCGCGTTCGATGGAAATCGAGCGCCGCCTTTTTTCGAGCTTGCGCGGACTCGATCTCGGCGATGAGACAGGCGATTCCAGCCCGGCGTCCTTTTTCGCAACGTCCTTCTCTGCTTGCCGGCCGCGCGGCGCATCCTCCTCCCGGTCGTATTTTTCGCGCCGATCCCTTGGCGAGTTCAGTGGCGTCGAATAGGGGGATGCGGGTTGCATCGAAGGGGAATACGGCGAGCGCGGGTAGGACGGCGACACCGGCTCATCGGCCTCGCTATCGTATTGCTGCCATTTCTCATCCTGCGAGGACGGGCTGGCAAATTCCCTGTTGAACTTTGCTGTCAGCGCGACGTGTTTCGCACCCGGGCTTAACTCGGGCGGCGCCGAGATTGATCGGGTGCGCGGCAGGATATTGCTCGCCGTCGATTTCGGGCTGGCTGTTGTTGTTGTGGTGGTGGTCGTGGTGGTATTCGTAGTCGTGGTTGTGACTTCCGCAGTCACCGTGTCTGCCTTGGATGGCGTCGCTGTGCTTGTTACACGCACCGTCAGATTTGGCGAGCCAAGCCTGTCGGGCGAGCTGAACGTCGAGGGAGAGATTACTGATGCGCTGTCCCTGGATGGCGAAAGGGGCGATCGTACTTCGACACTCTTGGGCCGCTTCAGCGAGCTGTTGGATTTCGTGCTTTTGGAGCGCGACACGGGTGATTGGTCTGCGTCACGCAGCTCGACTTTCTTTTTTGGCCTTGCGATGCTCAGGGAGCGCAGGATGCGGTCACGCGGCGACTCCTTGCCTGCCCTGGTATCCGAGTTGCGCGGCGAGGTGGCTGCCTGTTGCTGTTGCTGCTGCTGTTGCTGCGGCGTGGCGCCCGAGGCTTCGGGCGCAGAACCTGTGTCAGCGATCGGCGATTGCGCAAACTGGACCGATCCGCGGGGCCGCTTCGCAATTCTAGGTGAGGCGGGTTCCTGCTCGCTTTTCTCGTCTTTCCCCTGTTCTTGTTTGGTCGGGGATTTGAAAAACAGCTTTAGCCGGGTTGGCGATGTGGGGGTTCTTTCAGCCAAAGTACACTCCTTGAATTAATTAGTCGAACGCTTGCGTTTCGCCGATTGGCCGGCTAGCGCAATAACAAGCTCTTTATCGAACCGGATTGGCCGTTTCGCAAAGACGCTGCTGAGTGCTGACGACCAGCACGCGGTTCTAGCAGGAGGGGATTGTTTTTCAGGCGACGAGGAATGACGCTACATAGGCCGATAAGCGCCCTGAAAGGCATTTGACGAAAATAATTTCGTCGAAGATATGAATCCTGGATACTCTGAGTTTTATAAAAGAACTAAGTGCGATAAGCGCCCAAATGAAAAACCATAAGTAAATCTAATCATTTGCCCTAAAAACTTTAACTATCGCTAATCATTCGTGATCCCTACTATCGGATCCATGCACAAGGCATGACGATGTTTCCGGTGTGTTGCTTGTCCGGGAGTCCTGCTTCGCCGCCATGAATCGTCACATAGGAGCACCGACATGAACACAGCACCGAACATCGAACGCAATGCCTACAATGCCGCGTTCTACGAGCTCGGCCTGCGCTGGTGCTGGGACGAGGACACCTGGCGCGACCTGATGAGCATCGGTTGCGAGAACAGCCGTATCAAGACTTACCTGCAGAAGCACCAGCCGCATTTGCTGACTGCCTATGATGCCGATTTCCTCGCATCCGCGATCCGCGAAGCCAAATCGCGCTGGAATGAAACCATGCGCGACAGTGCGGCCCATGCGATCGACTGGAAAGCATTGCAGGCCGCCGAGGTCGGCGTCTGATCGCCTGTGCGGTGCGGTAAGTGAAGCAGTGCGATGCAATGAGTGAAGCAATGCGGCAGGCCCAGGGCAGGTTGCGGTGTATTGAGCGCATACAATATCGCTTTGCGCGGCGGTGAACGCCGTCAATGTTGGCCGGGCCGTTGCCCCATCCGCATTCGCTGATCAGGAGCAGCCGGTCGCGGTTCCACGCACACGCTTTACCCACCCTTTTCATTTATCTCCGAGAGAATCACATGGTCCAGCATTGGGTCCGCTTCAATCATTCCGGCGAAGTCCGGTTCGGTACGCTAGACGGCGACCGTATCCGCGTACATGCCGGCGACATGTTCAATCATCCGACGCCGACCTCCAATTACGTCGATGTTCGCGAAGCAAAATTGCTGGCGCCGGTGCTGCCTGGCAAGGCTGTCGCGTTGTGGAACAATTTCCATGCGCTGGGCAAGAAAATCGGTCAGCCGGCGCCCGCCGAGCCGCTGTATTTCATCAAGCCGTCCAACACTTATCTCGACCCCGAAGAGACCATCAGGAAGCCGCAGCAGGAAGGTAAGGTCGTTTTCGAAGGGGAGCTTGGCATCGTCATCGGCAAGCGCGCGACTTGCGTGTCCGAAGACGCGGCGCTGTCGTACGTGTTCGGCTATACCTGCCTGAATGACGTGACACACGCCGACATCCTCAACCGCGATCCGTCGTTTGCCCAGTGGACCCGTTCCAAGGGCTTCGACACCTTCTGCCCGATCGGCCCGGTGATTGCAACCGGACTCGATCCTGCAACACTGACCGTGCGCACCGTGCTCAATGGCGACGTGCGCCAGGACTATCCGATTTCGGACATGGTGTTTTCCGCCGCCCAGCTGGTGTCGCGCATATCGCATGACATGACACTGGAGCCAGGCGACATGATCCTGTGCGGCACGTCGGTGGGCGTGGGTTCGATGAAGCCCGGCAGCACGATTGAAATTGACATCGCAGGCATAGGCAAGCTGGTTAACCGCTTCGAATAGGGGGCCAATGCCGGCTTGGCCCCTGGCCATTGCCGCGCAGGGAGTTCCCGGGAGAGAGACATGAAAATAGCAATAGTGGGAGCTGGCGGCATTGGCGGCTATGTTGGCGCAAAGCTGGCGCTGGCCGGGGAGGACGTGACCTTCATGGTGCGCGGCGCCAACCTGGCGGCGATCCGGCGCGACGGCATCAAGCTGATCATGAACGACGGGGTGGAGCATGTCGCCAGCAACGTGCGTGCAAGCTGCAATTATGACGAGCCCGGTCCGCAGGACCTGGTGATCCTGGCGCTGAAGGCCAACCAGGTCGAGGCGGTGGCGCTGGACGTGCCCAAGCTGTTCGGGCCGGATACGGTGGTCGTGACCATGCAGAATGGTATTCCGTACTGGTATTTCCATCAGCATGGCGGAGCGCTAGCTGGCCGTCGCGTGGAGAGCGTGGACCCGACTGGGAAGATATTGGCCAATATCCCGGCCGAGCGGGTGATCGGTTGCGTGGTGTACCCGGCTTCCGAGCTGATCGCGCCGGGTGTGGTGCATCACATTGAAGGGGAGCGTTTTCCGATCGGCGAGCTCGATGGTTCCGACAGCGTTCGTGTGAACCGTATTGCCGATGTGTTCGTGCATGCCGGCTTCAAGGCGCCGGTGCTGACCGATGTGCGCTCGGAGATCTGGTTGAAGTTGTGGGGCAACCTGACGTTCAACCCGATCAGTGCCTTGTCGCATGCGACGCTGGTGGATATTTGCCAGTTCCAGCTCACCCGTGAGCTGGCGGCGGGGATGATGCGGGAGGCGGCTGCGGTGGCGCAGACGCTGGGGATCGGGTTCCGGGTGCCGCTGGAAAAACGCATCGAGGGGGCGGAGAAGGTGGGCAAGCACAAGACCTCGATGCTGCAGGATGTCGAGGCGGGGCGCGGGCCGGAGATTGATGCGTTGGTGGGGTCGGTGATTGAGTTGGGGCGGCTGACCGGGACGCCGACGCCGCATATTGATACGGTTTATGCGTTGGTGAAGTTGTTGGCGAGGAATATGGAGATTCAGGCGGGGCAGGTGAAGATGCTGGCTACTGTTCATTAATTGGGGTTTTTTTGATGCCGTGTTCGCCTGTTGTTTTGGGCGCGCGGCATTTTATTTTGTTTTTTTCGGTTGTTGGCTTCGGTTTGTTGGATGTTTTTTTATTATCTTTGGTGTTAAGCGGGGTGTGCGCCCCCGCGGGCGCGTAACTTTCTTTTTGGCGCGCCAAAAAGAAAGTCACCAAAGAAA
>NZ_JAUSNH010000096.1 GCF_030645335.1 Lacisediminimonas sp.
TCGCCGACGGCACCGAAGTCGTGATCCAGAAAGTGGCTGTTTCGACCCTGCTTCCCAAGGGAACCATCAAGTCTGTCTGACCTGTTGCAGCGCCGCCCTGCCCGGGGCGGCTGGTCGTCAGCGCCTTCACCCGACTCCCCAACATGAACCGTTATCCACTCTGGAAGTACATCCTGATCGCCCTGTCGCTGGTGCTTGGCGTGCTGTATACGCTGCCGAATTTCTTCGGCGAGTCGCCGGCGTTACAGGTCAGCAGCGCCAAGGCCACGGTGAAAGTCGAGGCCGGCCTGATTACCCAGGTCGAGCAGGTATTGCAGGCGGGTGGATTCAAGCCGCTGGCAGTGTTCTTTGAAAACGCCGGCGCGCACGGCACCGTTCGCGCGCGCTTCGCCGACACCGACACTCAGTTCAAGGCCAAGGCAGCGCTGGAGCGCGGACTCAATCGCGATGCGGCTGATCCGACCTACCTGGTCGCCTTCAACCTGCTGCCCAATACACCGGGCTGGCTGCAAAAGCTCAATGCAGCGCCGATGTACCTGGGCCTGGATTTGCGCGGCGGTGTGCACTTCCTGATGCAGGTGGATACCCGCGCCGTGCTCAACAAACGCATACAGGGCTTGCAGTCCGGCATCCGCAGCATCCTGGTTGACAAGAAAATACGTTATTCCGGCCTGACCCGTACCGCCAACAGCGTCGAACTCAAGTTCCGCGAAGCGGCCACCCGGACGCAAGCCAAGTCCCTGCTGGAAGGACAGTTGCCGGAACTGCTGCTGGAAGAGTCCACTGATGGCGCCGAGTTCCGGCTGGTTGCCAGCATGCGGCCCGAAGCGCTCAAGCAGACGGTGGAAGAAGCGGTCCAGCAAAACATCACGACCTTGTCAAAGCGCGTAAACGAACTCGGCGTGGCCGAACCGGTGATCCAGCGCCAGGGCGCGGACCGCATCGTGGTGCAGTTGCCGGGCGTGCAGGACGTGTCGCGCGCCAAGGACATCATTGGCCGCACGGCGACACTGGAAGTGCGCCTGGTGGATGAAACCGTCACCCGCGGCAGCGAAGAAACGGCGGCCATCCCCTTCGGTTCGGAACTGTTCCGGGTCGGCAAGAATGCACCGGTCGTGCTGTACAAGGACCCGATCATCACCGGCGACTACATTTCCAATGCCAGCGCCAGTTTTGACCAGAACCAGCAGGCAGCCGTCAGCATCGACTTGAATGGCGACGGCGGCCGGCGCATGCGTGAAGCCACCCGCAGCCGGGTCGGCAAAGGCATGGCGATCGTACTGTTCGAAAAGAACCGCGGCGAAGTGCTGACGGTGGCAACCATCCGTGACGAACTCGGTGCGCGCTTCCAGATCACCGGCATGGGTTCGGCCGAAGCCGCCAGTGACCTGGCCCTGTTGCTGCGTGCCGGCTCGCTGGCAGCGCCGATGGAAATCATCGAGGAACGCACCATCGGCCCGCAACTTGGCGCCGACAATATCAGCAAGGGCTTCAACTCCACGCTGTACGGCTTTGCCGCCATCGCAGTGTTCATGGCGGCTTATTACATGCTGTTCGGTGTATTCAGCGTGATTGCCCTGTCGGTCAACCTGTTGCTGCTGATTGCGCTGTTGTCGCTGTTGCAGGCGACGCTGACCCTGCCGGGCATGGCCGCCATCGCGTTCACGCTGGGCATGGCAATCGACGCCAACGTGCTGATCAACGAGCGTATCCGTGAAGAGTTGCGCAACGGCAGCACGCCGCAAGCGGCAATCTCCACCGGCTTCGACCGGGCCTGGGCCACCATTGTCGACTCCAACGTGACCACCATGATCGCCGGCCTGGCGCTGCTGATATTCGGCTCCGGCGCCATCCGCGGTTTTGCGGTGGTCCACTGCCTGGGTATCCTGACGTCGATCTTCTCGTCGGTGTTCGTGTCGCGCGGACTGGCCAACCTCTGGTATGGCCGCAAGAAAAAGCTGAGTTCGATATCGATCGGCCAGGTATGGAAGCCCAATGCCTGAGCGCTATCGCGCCCGGGACACTGTAACGAGTAACCAGTAACAAGAGGCAGGCATGGAGTTATTCCGTATCAAAAAAGACATACCGTTCATGCGCCACGCATTGGTTTTCAATGTGATTTCGGCGCTGACGTTCGTTGCAGCGGTGTTTTTCCTGCTGACCAAGGGCCTGCACCTGTCGATTGAATTCACCGGCGGCACCGTGATGGAGGTTGCCTATCCAAGGGCGGCCAATATCGAGCAGGTGCGCAAGACGGTCGAGGGCCTGGGCTTTCCGGACAGCCAGGTGCAAAGCTTCGGCACGGCGCAGGATGTGCTGATCCGCCTGCCCGCCCAGAAAGGTGTGACGACCGCGCAAACCAGCGAGAAAGTCATGACGGCGCTCAAGGGCACGGACGCCGACGTCAAGTTGCAGCGGGTGGAATTTGTCGGCCCGCAAGTCGGCGAGGAGCTGGCGGCGGACGGCCTGACCGCGCTGGCGATGGTGATCCTGGGCATCATCATTTACCTGGCGTTCCGTTTCGAATGGAAGTATGCGATCGCGGCGGTGATCGCCAACCTGCACGACGTGATCATCATCCTGGGATTTTTTGCCGCCTTCCAGTGGGAGTTTTCACTGACGGTGCTGGCGGCGGTGCTGGCCATCCTCGGCTATTCGGTCAATGAATCGGTGGTTGTGTTCGACCGGGTGCGCGAGACTTTCCGTGACCGCCGGTTCGGACGGTTGGGAACGGCGGAGGTGATGAACCATGCCATTACCAGCACCATTTCGCGTACCGTGATCACGCACGGATCAACCCAGTTCTTGGTGTTGTCGATGCTGCTGTTTGGCGGACCCACTTTGCACTATTTTGAGCTGGCGCTGACCATTGGCATCCTGTTCGGCATTTATTCATCGGTGTTCGTTGCCGCCGCAGTCGCCATGTGGCTGGGCGTCAAGCGCGAAGACCTGATCAAGCCGGTCAAGGAAAAAGACGAGCACGACGGCGCTGTCGTCTGACACAGCGATCCTGATCGGAATTGATCGGATCGAAAAAATGCCCCGCAGTCGAACCGACGGCGGGGCATTTTTCATGGATTGGCCTGCCCACCGCAGGATTCCTGCGGCAGGGATAGTCAGATCTGCCGGGCCAGCTCCGCAGCAATGCCAACATAATTTGACGGCGTCATTTGCAGCATGCGCGCCTTGGCATCGTCCGGTACTGCCAGCGTGCGGATGAAGTCATGCATTGCCTGTTTGGTAATGCCCTTGCCCCGCGTGAGTTCTTTCAACTGTTCGTACGGGTTTTCAATGCCGTAGCGGCGCATCACCGTCTGCACCGGCTCGGCCAGCACTTCCCAGCTCGCGTCCAGGTCTTGCGCCATGCGCTCCGGATTGACTTCCAGCTTGTTCAGGCCGCGCAGGCAACTGTCGTAGGCCAGGATCGCATAGCCCAGTCCGACGCCGATATTGCGCAGCACGGTGGAATCGGTCAGGTCGCGCTGCCAGCGCGACAGCGGCAGCTTCTCCGCCATGTGCCGCAGCACCGCGTTGGCCATGCCCAGGTTGCCTTCGGAGTTTTCGAAGTCGATCGGATTGACCTTGTGCGGCATGGTCGACGAGCCGATTTCGCCCGCCTTGGTGCGCTGCTTGAAATAGCCGAGTGAGATATAGCCCCAGATGTCGCGGTTCAGGTCCAGCAGGATCGTGTTGGCGCGCGCAACCGCGTCGAACAGCTCGGCCATATAGTCATGCGGCTCGATCTGGATCGTGTACGGGTTGAACACCAGGCCCAGCCGCTGCTCGATGACTTGCCGTGAAAACGCCGGCCAGTCCACTTCCGGATAGGCCGACAAGTGGGCGTTGTAGTTGCCGACCGCGCCATTCATCTTGCCCAGGATTTCCACTGCCGCGATCTGCGCGGCGGCACGGCGCAGGCGGGCGACCACGTTGGCCATCTCCTTGCCGAGCGTGGTCGGGCTGGCCGGCTGGCCGTGGGTGCGCGACATCATCGGGACTTCCGCATTGTCGTGCGCGATCTTCGTCAGCGCGTCGATCACCTGTTGCAGGGAGGGCAGCAGCACCTCGTTGCGCGCCGCCTTGAGCATCATCCCGTGCGAGGTATTGTTGATGTCTTCCGAGGTGCAGGCAAAGTGGATGAATTCAGACGCGGCGACCAGTTCCGGCACGTCCGCGACCTTTTCCTTGAGCCAGTATTCGACCGCCTTGACGTCATGGTTGGTGACCGCTTCAATCGCCTTGATGCGCTCTGCATCGGCTTCGCTGAACTCGCTGGCCAGGCGCTCGAGCCGGTCGCTGGCGGCGGCGGAAAACGGCTTGATTTCGGCGAAACCGGCGGCAGCAAGCGCCTGTAGCCAGGCAATTTCCACTTTCACCCGATGGTGCATGAAACCCGCCTCCGACAGCAGGGGGCGCAATTTGTCGGTCTTGGCGGCGTAGCGGCCATCCAGGGGCGAAAGGGCAGACAGGGCGGTAAGCGGCATGATGGCGGGAATCAGGTCAGGAAAAATGCAGGGCGCAGGCGGGGCACGAAAACGCGTGCCATGCGCAGCGAAGCCCCCGATTTTACCACCGGGCCGGGACCGTCCCGGCAATCGGCCACGCTGTCTGCCGGCGATTTCGCGATGCTATAATCGGCCGCTGCCACCACCAAGATCATCTATGAAACTGATTGGATCGTTCGCCAGCCCCTACGTCCGCAAGGTCCGGGTCGTCATGGCGGAAAAAAAGCTCGACTATGAACATGTTCCTGAAGACGTGTGGAGTGCGCAGTCGGCCATAGGCTTGTCCAATCCATTGGGCAAGGTGCCATGCCTGATCATGGAGGACGGTGGCGCAATGTTCGATTCGCGCGTGATCGTTGAATATCTCGATACGCTCACACCGGTTGGCAAACTGATTCCGTCCCAGGGGCGCGAGCGCGCCAGCATCAAGTGCTGGGAAGCGCTGGCTGACGGCATCCTCGATGCCGCCGTGCTGGTCCGGCTCGAAAAAACCCGACGTGCGCCTGAACACCAGAGCCAGGACTGGATCGATCGCCAGATGGCCAAAGTACATGGCGGCCTGAAGGCAATGTCGACCGGCTTTGCCGAAACGCCGTTCTGCGCCGGCAACCAGTTCACGCTGGCCGATGTCGCGGTCGGTTGTTCGCTGGGCTGGCTGGCGCTGCGTTTCCCTGAAATCACCTGGCGCGTGGATTATCCCAACCTGGGCAAGCTGTTCGACAAGTTGTCCGAGCGGCAGTCCTTCAAGGACACTGCGCCCCATTGATTTTGCGGGCAGGTATAAAAAAACGGAGCCTGCGGCTCCGTTTTCGTTTGATGGTACAGGGCAAAGATTGTGTAGCGCGCACCTGTAGCATTTGGCGGGAAAGCTTGGTCCAGCGCGGACAGATCCGGTGATTGCCCAGAGGCTATCTGGAGATTTCCCGGCACAGCAGATTTTGCAGACGGCATCTGCAATATTTGGTCGACAGGCCAGGCAAGGTAGATCGTAAGCATCTGGGTCAGATTGCGCCAGCCAAAGCCGCGCCCACGTTGGTGGCGTAGCGCAACCCGCTCAGGTCGGTGCAGCAGCGTTGGCAGTATCGGCAGGGGTGGTGGCGCTGGATGACGCAATGATGCCGCCGCCCAGGCAAACTTCGCCCTGGTACAGCACGGCCGACTGTCCCGGCGTGACCGCCCATTGGGGATCGGAAAATTCCAGCGAGAAGGTGTTTTCCGCCGCCAGCGGCCGATAGCGGCAGGCGACATCGGCCTGGCGGTAGCGGGTCTTGGCGGCCAAATTGGCCTCGCCTGGCGCCTGGCCGGCAACCCAGCTCATCTGGTCAGCCACCAGCGCGCCCGACAGCAGCCAGGGGTGATCATGACCCTGCACGACATAAAGGGTATTGGTGGCGACATCCTTGCGGGCGACATACCAGGGCTGCGCTTCGCCCTGTTCATTGCGGTAAGCCTGCATGCCGCCCAGGCCAATGCCCTTGCGTTGGCCTAGCGTGTAAAAACTGAGTCCGACATGCTGGCCAACGACATCGCCCTGGTCGGTCTTCATCGGCCCTGGCTTGAACGACAGGTAGCGATTAAGGAATTCGCGGAACGGCCGCTCGCCGATGAAGCAAATGCCGGTCGAATCCTTCTTGCGGGCGTTCGGCAGCGCCAGCTCGCCGGCAATTTTCCGCACCTCTGTCTTGTGCAATTCGCCCAAGGGGAACAGGGTGCGGCAAAGCTGGTCCTGGTTCAGGCGGTGCAGGAAGTAACTCTGGTCCTTGCTGGCGTCGATCGCCTTGAGCAGCTCGAAGCGGCCGCTGGCGGCCTGCCGCACGCGCGCATAGTGCCCGGTGGCGATCAGGTCGGCGCCCAGCGACACCGCATGGTCGAGGAAGGCCTTGAACTTGATTTCGGCATTGCACAGCACGTCCGGATTGGGCGTGCGGCCGGCTTCGTATTCGCGCAGGAACTCCGCGAATACGCGGTCCTTGTACTCGGTGGCAAAGTTGACGGCTTCAATGTCGACCCCGACCACATCGGCGACGCTGGCGGCGTCGATCCAGTCTTCACGGGTCGAGCAGTATTCGGAATCGTCGTCATCCTCCCAGTTCTTCATGAACAGGCCGATGACTTCATAGCCCTGCTGCTTGAGCAGCCAGGCGGCAACGGAGGAGTCGACCCCGCCCGACATGCCCAGCACCACACGCTTTTTAGTCATCCGGATTCCCGGTGACGCTGGCGTGGGTGTGCAGCAGCGATAGTGGCGTGCGCTTTCCTTTCAGGTAATCGTCGACGCATTGCAGCACCAGCGGGCTGCGATGCCGCTCGCGCAGTGCAACCAATTCCTCATAGCTCAGCCAGAGCGCGCGCAGGATGCCATGATCGAGCGGTCGGTCATGCGCCGGGCCGAGCGTGCCGGCGAAAGCAAAGCGCAGGTAGGTCACGTCCTCCCCGGTGCGCACCGACTGGTAGCGCGACATATAGACCCCGATCAGCGAGGTCGGCGCAAATTCATGCGCTGTCTCTTCCAGCGCTTCGCGCGCGACCGCCTGCTCCAGCGACTCGAACGGATCAAGGTGGCCGGCCGGCTGGTTGAAACGCACGCCTTCGCTGGTTTCTTCTTCGACCAGCAAGAAGCGGCCCTCGTGTTCGATCACGGCGGCGACGGTGACGGATGGTTTCCAGATGTCGGACATGGCTTCCCTTGGCAGAGGCAATATTCTACAGCGGTGCAGCGGTGCTGGCGTCAGGCGGGCGCGCGTCCAGGTCCGATCCCGGATTTCGTGCGCCTTCCTGCTTGGCGAAGCATCAACGATCATCAAATTTTATTATCGTATCCATCAGCATCACCGGCGTTGGCTACGATTGCCCTGCGCGTGCGGGCGATCTCCCTGGCCCGCAGGCATCCGGCAAACCATTGCCATGTCGTCACCGATGGGCCGAACCGGTGGTTTTTCCGTGTAATATCCTGCCAACCTTTATTACCTGCCTATCTGGACTGGAGAATTATATGAAAATCGGCATTCCCGCCGAGTCGCGGCCGGGCGAAGCCCGCGTCGCCGCTACGCCGGAAACCGTCAAGAAGATGGTGGCGGCACAGCACCAGGTAGTCGTTCAATCGGGCGCCGGCATCAGCGCCAGCGTGACCGACGACGCGTATATCGCTGCCGGCGCTGCGATCGGTAATGCAGCCGACGCCTTTGGCGCGGACATGGTCCTGAAGGTGCGCGCACCATCGGCCGAGGAGCGCAGCCTGATGAAAAGCGGCGCCGTCGTGGTTGGCATGCTCAACCCCTTTGACGCAGACAACACCGCCGCCATGGCCGCACACGGCCTTTCGGCATTTTCGCTGGAAGCCGCGCCGCGCATCACGCGCGCGCAGTCGCTCGACGTGCTGTCGTCCCAGGCCAATATCGCCGGCTACAAGGCCGTCATGCTGGCCGCCAACACCTACCAGCGCTTCATGCCGATGCTGATGACGGCTGCCGGTACCGTCAAGGCGGCCCGTGTGCTGATCATGGGCGTGGGCGTGGCCGGACTGCAGGCAATCGCCACGGCCAAGCGCCTTGGCGCGGTTATCGAGGCCTCCGATGTGCGTCCGCCAGTCAAGGAGCAGGTCGAATCCCTCGGCGCGAAATTCATCGACGTGCCGTTCGAGACCGATGAAGAGCGCGAGATCGCCAAAGGCAGCGGCGGCTATGCCAGGCCGATGCCCGAAGCCTGGATGCAACGCCAGGCGGCACTGGTGCATGAACGCGCGAAGCAGGCCGACATCATCATCACCACCGCACTGATCCCGGGACGTCGCGCGCCGACGCTGATCTCCGAGGAAACCGTGCGCTCGATGAAGCCGGGTTCGGTCATCGTTGACATGGCGGTCGAGCAGGGCGGCAATTGCCCCTTGTCGGAACTGGGCAAGACGGTGACCAAGTACGGCGTGCACATCATCGGCGAAGCGAACCTGCCGGCGCTGGTGGCGGCCGACGCCTCGGCCCTGTATTCGCGCAACCTGATCGACTTCATGAAGCTCATCGTGGACAAGGACGGCGCACTGGCCATCAACCGCGAAGATGAAATTGTCGCTGCGACCCTGTTGTGCAGTGGCGGTGAAGTATTGCGGAAGTAGGGGCGCGCATGCAGAGAATCATGCTGCGCTCGAAGATCCACCGCGCCACGGTGACGCAGTGCGACTTGAACTACGAGGGTTCGTGCGGCATCGACGAAGACTTGCTCGACGCTGCCGATATCCGCGAGTTCGAGAAAATCGAACTGTATGACATCAACAACGGCGAGCGGTTTTCGACGTATGCGATCAAGGGCCGGCGCGGCAGCGGCGAGATTTCGCTCAATGGCGCGGCAGCGCGGCTGGTACATCTGGGCGATCTGCTGATCATTTGCACGTACGCGCCGATGTCCGCAGCCGAGCTTGAAGCTCATCGTCCGAAAATCGTGTTTGTCGGCGCGCGCAACGAGATCACCAGCCTTAAAAAATAATCGACTTCATGGCCGCGTGGCGGCGGCCTCTCATCAAAGGAAACAGCATCATGGAAGCAGCAAGCCCTACCCTGATCAACCTGATCATCTTCGTGCTGGCGATCTACGTCGGCTATCACGTTGTCTGGACCGTCACGCCGGCATTGCACACGCCGCTGATGGCCGTCACCAATGCCATCTCGGCCATCATCATCGTCGGCGCCATGCTGGCTGCCGGACTGACCGAAGGCCCGCTTGGGCAAGTCATGGGCACGCTGGCGGTAGCGCTGGCGGCGGTGAACGTGTTTGGCGGATTCCTGGTCACCCAGCGCATGCTGGAAATGTTCAAGAAGAAGGAGCCGAAAGCGGCGCCTGCGGCAAGCAGCAAGGGAGCGCAATAATGAATCTCGATTTTGTCACGATGAACATGGTGACGCTGTTCTACCTGATCGCGTCAGTGTGTTTCATCCAGGCCTTGAAAGGTCTGTCCCATCCTTCTACCGCCCGCCGCGGCAATGCCTTTGGCATGAGCGGCATGGCGATTGCGGCGGTTACCACTGTCCTGCTGATCATCAAGTTAAAAGCCAGCATGAGCGGCGGCGGCATGGGCCTGGGCTTGGTGCTTGCCGGCGCGGTGGTTGGCGGCGGTATCGGCGCGGTATTGGCCAAGAAGGTCGAAATGACCAAGATGCCTGAACTGGTCGCGGCAATGCACTCGCTGATCGGCCTGGCTGCGGTGTGTATTGCGGTAGCCGCCGTGTCCGAGCCTTGGGCCTTCAGCATTGCCGGCAAAGGCCAGCCGATCCCGTTCGGCAACAGGCTGGAACTGTTCATCGGCACTTTCGTTGGCGCGATCACGTTCTCCGGTTCGGTGATTGCGTTTGGCAAGCTGGCCGGCAAATACAAGTTCCGCTTGTTCCAGGGCGCGCCGGTGCAATTCAAGGGCCAGCATTTCATCAACCTGATTCTGGCGATTGCCATGTTCGGTTTTGGCATGATGTTCGTCATGGCGCCGGGCGCCGAGTCCGCCTGGCTGCCGTTCGTGCTGATGGCGCTGATCGCGTTTGCGCTGGGCGTGCTGATCATCATCCCGATCGGCGGCGCGGACATGCCGGTGGTGGTGTCGATGCTCAACAGCTATTCCGGCTGGGCCGCCGCGGGCATCGGTTTTTCGCTGAATAATTCGATGCTGATCATTGCCGGTTCGCTGGTTGGTTCGTCCGGCGCGATCCGGTCCTACATCATGTGCAGGGCGGTGAACCGTT
>NZ_JAUSNH010000100.1 GCF_030645335.1 Lacisediminimonas sp.
TGGGGGACCGTAACCAGAAGAGGCTTTTGGGGATGCTTGAAATGATGGTGGCTGCCGACGATCCTCACGGCACGCCATCCATCTGCTTCAAGCAACAGGATCAGCTTTGATGAATTGATATCGTTCTCCAGCTTCCCCACCTCGAATAATACACACTGATGTGTACAAATTCAAGGGAGGGGGACAACGATCAGGAAATGGCGCAACAACTCGCGCAAAGGCGCGACTGTTGGCGAGCAACTCAGACCAGCAACAACGCGATCTGCGTGGGCCCGCCTTCGGTCGGGCGCTGGCGGAAACCGGTCTTGGCGAAGCGGTGCCAGCGGCCCAGCACCAGGCTGGTGATCATGCCGGCGCGGTCAGCGGCTTCGGCCTCGCTGGCCTGGCCCTGGGACGCGGCCAGCTTGAGCGACTGGCGCAGCGCCAGTTCTATGCGTTCGACGAACTGGTTCATGCGCGCTTGCAGCCGCTCGTCTTCATTGACCAGCGCGTCGCCGATGATGACGCGGGTCATGCCAGGATTGCGTTCGGCAAAATTGAGCAGCATGCCGGTGATGGCCTGCACTTGCGACAGGCCGTTTTCCTGTTGCTCGTTGATCTGGTTGATCAGGCCGAATACGGTCGATTCGATGAAGTCGATCAAGCCTTCGAACATCTGCGCCTTGCTGGCGAAATGCCGGTACAGCGCGGCTTCGGATACATCGAGCCGGGCTGCCAGCGCGGCGGTCGTGATCTTCTCGCCCTTGGGTTGCTCCAGCATGGTCGCCAGCATCTGGAGTATCTGCAGTTTTCGTTCGCCCGGTTTTGTCGTTGCCATGCTGAGCTTGTCGTTATGGTTGGAATGGCTGTCGGAGCCGGTGCAACTGCCCCGGTAATTGCCCGAGTGATTGTACTTTGACATCGACGTATCCGGGGCGCTTTACTGGCGCTGACCAGGGCGGCGGCTTGCGGCCGGCGGCGCGCGCGGCGGCCGACACAACCGGATTGCTCATCACGTACTGGGTGACCCAGACAGTGCGCAGGCCGAGCGCACGCGCCGACTTCAGGTTAACGATGGTGTCTTCCACCAGCACGGTGTTGCGCGCCGTGAGCTTTTCGTGCCGCATGATCTTGCGCAGCAAAGCCTTGGACGGCTTGGGCCGCAACTGGCGATGCACCATCATCGATTCAATCGGCAAATGGCTGGCGAAGTGGCGGTGCAGGCCGAGATGACGGACCACCGCATGGGCATAGCGGCGCGGTGCATTGGTGAGCAGGATCTTGCGCCCGGGCAGGCGCTGCAGGATGCGGCCAAGCCCGCGCTCGGCGCGGATCATGGCGGGCAGGTCGTCAAACTGGTGGGCGTGGTGCAGGAAGTCGGCCGCATGCACGTTGTGATGCCGGATCATGCCCAGCAAGGTGGCGCCGTAGCGCTTCCAGTAGGAGATGCGCACCGCATTGACGATGGCGGCATCGGCCGGCGTTTCGCCGTCGCCCAGCACGCGCGCCATGTAGGCGTTCATGTTGGCATTGATGGCCGGGAAAATCGCGTGCGAGGCATCATGCAGCGTATTGTCGAGGTCGAACAGCCAGGTCAGCTGCCGCGATTTTCCGGAATGCCTCGGACGGGTCGAACTCATCGGGCTGATCGGCCTGGGCAAACCGGGCGGATCAGTGGGAACGGATCATGGTGCCGAACGCCTGCTCGGTCAGCACTTCGAGCAGCAGCGAATGTTCGATCCGGCCGTCGACGATATGCACCGTATTGACGCCGGACTTGGCGGCATCCAGCGCCGACGAGATTTTTGGCAGCATGCCGCCGGAGATGGTGCCATCCTCGAACATCTCGTCGATCTCGCGCGCGCTCAGGTCGGTCAGCAAGTTGCCAGCCTTGTCGAGCACGCCGGGCGTATTGGTCATCATGATCAGCTTTTCAGCCTTCAGGATTTCGGCGATCTTGCCGGCCACCAGGTCGGCATTGATGTTGTAGGCCTGGCCATCCATGCCAAAACCGATTGGCGAGATGATCGGAATGAAGGCGTCGTCCTGCAGCGCCTTGACCACCGCCGGATTGATGGCCTCGATCTCGCCGACAAAGCCGATGTCGAGGAATTCGCCGGGACGGGTGCGGTCTTCCATCTTCATCTTGCGGGCGCGGATCAGTCCGCCATCCTTGCCGGTCAGGCCCACTGCCTGGCCGCCGTAATGGTTGATCAGCATGACGATGTCCTGCTGCACTTCGCCGCCGAGCACCCACTCCACGACTTCCATCGTTTCTTCGTCGGTGATGCGCATGCCCTGCACGAAGGTGCCTTGCTTGCCGATTTTTTTCAATGCGCTGTCGATCTGCGGCCCGCCGCCGTGCACCACCACCGGGTTCATGCCCACCAGTTTCAGCAGGATCACGTCGCGCGCGAAACCGTGCTTCAGGCGCTCTTCGGTCATGGCGTTGCCGCCGTACTTGATGACGATGGTCTTGCCGTGGAATTTACGGATGTAGGGCAGTGCTTCTGCGAGGATCTCTGCCTTGATCTGGGAGGAAACAGTAGAAAGGTCGGACATGACGGTCATGAAAAGGGGTTTGCGCCGATTCTACAGCGAAAGAACCGAGATTGGCCTTCCCGTTTATTGCCAGCGCCGCGTGGATCGACTAGGCTTTGCAAACTTGACAATCATGACGCCCATTGACGGCACTGGCATGACCGCAACTTACCTGCAGCAACTGGAGTCGATGCGCCCGGCGCTGCTGCGCTTTGCGATACTGCAACTGCGCAACGAATCGATGGCCGAGGACGTGGTGCAAGAGTCGCTGGTGGCAGTGCTGGAGAAACCCCAGCAATATGCCGGTCGCGCCAGCTTGCGCACTTATGTCACCGGCATCCTGAAGCACAAGATCCTGGACACGCTGCGGCGCAATTCCCGCCTGCAGGCGCTGCCCGATGAAGACGGCCAGCAGGACGATGACGCAATCGACGCCCTGTTCAATGCCAGCGGCCATGTCCTTGCCATGCCACGCGACTGGGGCGATCCTGACGCTGCGCTCCACCAGAAAGATTTCTTCCGCGTGATGGAGCTGTGCCTGGAAAAATTGCCGCCCGCAACCGCCCGCATTTTCATGATGCGCGAATGGCTGGAGATGGAAACCGCCGAAATCTGTAAGGAACTGGAGATTTCCCCGTCTAATGCATGGGTCATGTTGTACCGGGCTCGCGTGCGGCTGCGCGAATGCCTTGACCTGAACTGGTTTGGCGTGAAGGACAAGGATTAAACAGCATGGGCATCAAGCCAACTTGTCGGGAGATACACCGGCTGACCTCCGAGGGCATGGACCGGCAATTGTCGGCCGTCGAGCGGCTGCGGATGCGCCTGCACTTGCTGCTGTGCGTGGGATGCCGCCGGTTTGGCGACCAGACGGCGCTGCTACGGCGCGCCGTGCGCGAGCGCTCGACCAGGGAAAGTGAGCCGTGAGCCAGTGTGCGCAATGCGGTGCCGATTTCAACTGCGGCATTGCCGACGCGCCGGCACAGCAGCCATGCTGGTGCGCGCAACTGCCGACGCTGGCCGGGGCGCCGATGGGCGGCAGTTGCCTGTGCCCGGCCTGCCTGCAGGAAAGAGTCCGCAGCACAGCCCAGGGCCAGGACGCGCCGGACGCGCTGTAGGCTGCCGGCCAGGTTCGCCGTCGGCCGAACCCTGGTCAGGCGGCGCTCATGTCCGGATCAGCGCTGGAAAATCCTGGATCAAATACTGCATTGCTTCTGTTCATGCCGCGGGAATTCGCTGCGCAACCGGTCCAGCCTTTGCCGGGTCTGCTCGTCGATGCCGGCGAACCGGAACGCGGCGCGCACCAGCGGCATCTTGTGCTCGACCACGCGGGCGCTGCGCACGCCCTGCTCGCCGAGTTTTGCCAGGTGCGCCCTGGCCGCTTCTTCCGTCTTGAACACGCCCAGCGAAATGCCGTGGCGCACCGGCATATCCTGCAGCACATAGAAATCGCGGATGCCCAGCCTGCGCAGTTCGACAGACTTCTTGTCAGCACCTTCCCGGCCGGTCGGCGGCGGCGGTATCCACACCATGTGGCTGCTTTCTTCGCGCACTTCGCGGCGCACGGGTTTTTGCGCCAGCGTCAATGTCGCCAACCTGGTTTCAAAGCGGCGGCCTTCGGCCACGGTGAGGTTGCCGATTTCGATGCATGCGGCGGCGGCTTGCCCCGCCTCCGGCCGGGCCATCACCGGGGTTAGCGAACCTGCTGCACCAGCGGCAACGCCTCCGGTGGCGGCCGTGGCGGTGTTGACGCCCGCGCCCGAGCTGGTTGCCGTTGCGGTCGATGCGGATGCCGATGCGCCCGAGGACGCGCCAGCCGTGGGTGCCGCCGAAGGCAATGGCGACAGGATCCGGACTTTGTCGGCATTGATCTGGTTGCGCAGCCGCTCCGGCTCATGGCCGCCGCGCACCAGCGCGTCCAGCCAGCCGAACTGGAACACCAGCAAAGCGCCATTGACCAGCAACAGGCAGGCAAATGCGAATTTCAGCATTGTGGCGTTTCCTCCATGGCGGCAAGCTGCAAGCCGATCAGCACCAGGTTGTCGATAAATTCCGGCGCCACGGCCAGCAACGGGGCGACCATCCGTCCAGCGCCACCGGACAGGATGCAGCGCGCCCCCGGGTGCCGCGCCAGTGCGCGCTCGATGGCGCCGGCCTGCGCTGACAGGCAACCCAGCACGATCGCCTCTTCAGTATTGTCGGCAAACGGCCGGCCGGCATCGATCCGTTCGGCGACCTGCGGCAACTGTGCGGTTTGCTCGGCCAGCACCGACGCCATCAGGCGCAGCCCCGGCAGGATCATGCCACCCAGGAAAACGCCGTCGGCGCTGATGGCGTCGATCGTGGTTGCCGTGCCGCAGGTAGCCAGCACCAGGGCCTGGCCCGGGTACAGCGCGCGGGCGCCGATGGCGGCGGCAAAGCGATCCGTACCCAGTTGCGCCGGCTGCCGGTAGCCATTGCGCAGCCCGGCGCGCGCCGCCGACGACTTGAATATTTCCAGCGCTGGCTGGCGTTCGCCAAAACACTGGTGCAGCATCGCCAGCACCGCGCTGCGCACGGCGTCGCCGGCAACGTTGGACAGCATTACCCGCGTGATGCTTGCCCCCGGCGCGGCCGTCGCCGCTGCCAGTTGCGCCGCCAGTGACGGCAGCGTTGCGTGCTCCACCACACCGGATTGCAGCCACTGTCCCGGGCTGGCCGGGCCGTCCGGCGCAAGCGCCCACTTGATGCGGGTGTTGCCGGCGTCGATCAACAGCAACATGTTCAGCTCCCTCCCGCGTTCGCGCTCATTGCGGCCGCTGCCGGCCGCAATGACACATCGCCGGCAGTAATCACCACCCGTCCGTCCGCCGTATCGAGCAACAGGCAGCCATTGGCGTCAACCCCGGCAGCCCGGCCCTGCTGCAATACCGCGCCATGATCGACGATGCTTACCTGTTGGCCGGCATGCGCGTGCAGCCGGTTCCAGCCGTCAGCAAAGGGGGCGAAACCGTCGGCATCAAAGCGCGGCAGCAACTGCGCCAGCCGCGCCGTCAGCGCCCCGAGCACGGCATTGCGATGCCCGAGCAATTGCGGCATCTGTGCGGCTTCGCGGCCGATTTCGGCCAGCATCTGTGGCGTCAGCGCAATGTTCAGGCCGATGCCGATCACTGCCCACGGCTGCCGGTATCCCGCCCGTTGCACGCTGCCGGTTTCAATCAGGATGCCGCCCAGCTTGGCCGGTCCCAACTGTACGTCATTGGGCCATTTCAGGCTGGCCGCCACACCGAAGCCGGCCAGGGTATCGGCCACGGCGACGCCGACCGCCAGGGGCAGGCCGAGCAGGCCGCTGATATCGCGCCGGAAGAAAGGCCAGGCCAGTGAAAACGTCAGCGAGGCATGCGGCTCGGCCAGCCAGTTGCGGCCAGCGCGGCCGCGGCCAGCGGTTTGCACTTCTGCCGCCAGCAACAGCGGCGAGTCCAGGTGCGGCAAGCGCCGCAGCAGGTCGGCATTGGTGGAGCCGGTCTGGTTAACGCATTCGATTGCAACGGCCACAGCAGCGTCGCCCAGGTGGTTTGCGATTTCTTTCGGTGACAGCGCATCGTTCATGCTGGCATTGTAGCCGCGCTGGTCAGGCCGAATCCTCTTTTACCGAGTGCCGCAATGACGCTGGCCCCAAACTCCCTTACACTCGACCGAATGTCGACCACGCAAGTTTCCTTTCCGCAACTACTCTGCACCGATGCAAAACATGTCCTGGTGCAAGGCGCCTGGCGCGTCCTGACGCTTGCCATGCCAGGCGCAATTGCACGCCTGGACGCCGCGCTGCGCGCGCTGCCGCCTGGCGCCACGCTGCACTGGGATCTGCGCGGGGTAGACGTACTCGATCATGTCGGCGCGCAGTGGCTGTGGAACGCCTGGGGCAAGACCCGGCCGCCCCAACTGCTTTTGTCCGAGCGGCAAACAGAAATTTTCGAGCGGCTGGAGAACAGCGGCAAACTGATGCTGCCGGCAGCGAAACAGCAAGTGCAGGTGCTGCAGGCAATACAGGCCGGCGTCGCAACTGTCGCCGACCATGTGACCGGTTTCATTGCCCTGATCGGCGGCCTGGCGCTGGACCTGCTGCGCTTGTTGCGCCGGCCGGACCGTGGTCCGTGGAAGGAAATTTCGGCCAACATTTTTCGCATCGGCTACCAGGCGCTCGGCATTACCGCGCTGGTCGGCTTCCTGATCGGTGTCGTGCTTTCTTTCCTGTCCGCGCAGCAATTGAAAACCTTTGGCGCTGACATTTACCTGGTCAACATCCTGGGCATGAGCATCATCCGGGAACTTGGCCCGATGCTGGCCGCCATACTGGTTGCGGGCCGCTCCGGCTCCTCGATCACGGCGCAACTTGGCGTGATGCGCGTGACTGAAGAGCTTGACGCCATGCTGGTGATGGGGCTGCCACATGGCTTCCGGCTGGTGTTGCCGCGCGTACTGGCGCTGGCGCTGGCAATGCCTTTGCTGGTGGTATGGACCGACGTGATGGCGCTGGTCGGCGGCATGGTTGCCGGGTGGGCAGAGCTGGACCTGACCGCACGTTATTTCATCATGCGCCTGCCGGAAGCCGTACCGGTGGAGAACTACCTGATCGGACTGTTGAAAGGCACGACCTTCGGCGTGTTGATCGGCCTGGTGGCGTGCCACTTTGGCTTGCGCATCAAACCCAATACCGACAGCCTGGGCCGCGGCACCACCAGTTCGGTCGTGACCGCCATCACGGTGGTGATCCTGGCCGACGCAGTGTTTGCCATCGTATTCAAGGGAGTGGGTTTCGAATGAATGCAGCGCCACTGATCCGCATTCGGGGCTTGTGCACGCAGTTCGGCGATTTCGTCGTGCATCAGGACCTGGACCTGGACGTCTGGCGCGGCGAAATCCTGTCGCTGGTGGGCGGGTCCGGTTCAGGCAAGACCACCTTGCTGCGCCAGTTATTGGGACTGTCGCAACCCACGCGCGGCAGCGTGGAGGTATTCGGCGCACCGATGGCAGGCGGCGCAGAGGGTCCCGATCCGCAAATGCGCAACCGTTGGGGCGTGCTGTTCCAGCATGGCGCGCTGTTCTCGGCGTTGTCCGCCTTTGACAACGTGGCGCAGCCGCTGCGCGAGTTGCGCACATTGCCGCCGGACCTGATCCGCGACGCCACCTTGCAAAAGTTGCACATGGTCGGCATCAGCCCGGAGCAGGCGCAGCGCACGCCGGCCGGCCTGTCGGGCGGCATGATCAAGCGGGTGGCGCTGGCGCGTGCGCTGGCGCTGGAGCCGGAACTGCTGTTCCTCGACGAGCCCACGGCCGGACTCGATCCGGCGCTGTCGGAGGCATTCGTCAACCTGATTGCGTCGCTGCACCGGGCCATGCAACTGACGGTGGTGATGGTCACGCACGACCTCGATACGCTGGTGGCCTTGTCCACCCGCATTGCGGTGCTGGCCGACAAGCACGTCGTGGCCAACGGCAGCCTGCAGCAAGTGATGCAGGTCGAGCATAGTTTTATCCAGGAGTTTTTCTTGGGCGAACGTGGGCAGCGCGCAGTGCAGGGCGCCGGCGTCGCATACCGGGCGAACCCGGCAGGCGACGCCGCCAGCGGGCAAGCGGGTGGACACGACAGGCAACAAGGTTCATGAATGACTGTGCAGGAATCAAGGGGCATCAAGAGGCATCATGGAAAATAAATCACACGCGTTGATGGCAGGACTGTTTTCGATCGTGCTGCTGGTGGGCGCGGTGCTGGCCGGACTCTGGCTCAACCGCGACCGCGAGAGCCGACTGCCGTATGAAATCGCCACCAAGCTGTCGATACCCGGCCTCAATCCCCAGGCTGCGGTGCGCTATCGCGGCCTGGCGGTGGGCCGGGTCGACGAGATCGTGTTCGATCCGCAAACCGCGGGCCAGATCCTGATCCGCATCAGCATCCTCGACGACACGCCGGTGACCCGCTCCACCTACGGCACGCTGGGCTACCAGGGCGTGACCGGCATTGCCTTCATAGAACTCAATGACGACGGCAAGAATCCGGTACGGCTGCACAGTACGGCGGGACAGGTGGCCCGCATCGAATTGCGGCCCAGCCTGCTCAACAAGCTGGAAGAGCGCGGCCTGGCGATCCTGACCCAAGCCGAAGAACTCACGCGCCGCGTCAACGACCTGCTAAGCGACCAGAACCGGCAATCGATGCTGCAGGCATTCGACAGCGTCAGCAAGGCGGCCCAGCAGCTTGAGCGCATTCCGCAACAGATGCAGCCGACCCTGGCGCGCTTGCCGGGGCTGGCAAACGACGCCCAGCGCGCGGTGAAATCGATCGACCTGCTGGCGCAAAACCTGAGCGAGATGACGAACGGCCTGAAAGCGGCCAACGGGCCGATCGAGCGGATCGGCAAGACCGCCGACACGATCGCCACGGTGGCCGAGCGCTTCGAGCACGACTTGCTGCCGCTGACTTCCGAAATCCGTTCCAGCCTGCGCCTGTTCAACCGCACGCTTGAAAACATCAACGACCGGCCGCAGAGTATCCTTTTCGGTTCCCGACGCGCTGAGCCGGGGCCGGGCGAAGGCGGTTTCTCGTCGACCGGCCGATGAACACGGCCAGGACGAGCACGCACAGCCACAGCAGCCAACCGGCGCAGGACGACCATGCGCAATCCGACGACAAGGTGAATATGCAACCCAAAAAGCTGCACGGCCAATTTCCTGCCGCCGCTGGCGCAACGCCGGTGCAGTCCATGCTGCGCGGCCTGCTGGCGGCAGCCTTTGCGCTGGCCGCGCTCGGCGCCTGCACCAGCGTCGAGCGGCGCGACACCCAGTTGCTGTACGACCTGGGCCACTCCGCAGTCACCATGTCCGGCGCGGCGCCGGCAGCAGGCGCTGGCCAGGCAGTGTCGGCGCTGCCGCCGCTTTCGATCGGCGACATCAGTGCACCGTCCTGGATGGACAGCACGCGCATGGTCTACCGCCTTGACTATGAAGATCCGCAGGCGGCGCACGCCTACTCGCAATCGCGCTGGACCATGTCGCCGCCGCGCTTGTTCCAGCAACGCATGAAGGCGCGCATCAGCGCCGCAGGCGGGGTCGTGCTCGGCGCCGGTGACGGCGGCCCCGGTGTGCCGCAGTTGCGCATGGAGGCCGATGACTTCAGCCAGGCATTCACCGCCCCTGCCACCAGCACCGCACGGGTGGCAATGCGGGTTACCGTATTGCAGGACCGCAAGCTGGTCGCGCAGCGCATGTTTGTCGGTGAAACGCCGGCCGCCACGCCGGATGCGGCCGGCGGCGCGCAGGCACTGGCGCGCACTTCCGACGCCATCATCACGGACATGATTGCATGGCTGGCGACGCTGCCACTGAAGCGGTAAAGCGCGAGCCGCCGCCTGGCGGCGCGCCCGCGGTGAGCGCCCGCATCGGGCTGGTGGTCTATGCATTGCTGATCATGTATGCCAGCTGGTTTCCGTTTACCGGCTGGCGCAACAACGGTTTGCCGGCATGGAGCTTCCTCAGCGCCCCGATGCCGCACTACTGGACCGGTTTTGACCTGGTCACCAACGTCATCGCCTACATCCCGCTGGGCCTGCTGGCGGTGCTGGCGATCTATCCGCTGCTGCGCGGTGTGCCGGCCATCGTCGCAGCGCTCGCGCTGGGATTGCTGCTGTCGGCCGGCATGGAGGCCGGACAGACTTTCCTGCCCAGCCGGGTAGCGTCCAACCTGGACCTGCTGACCAATGCCGCGGGCGCCATGATCGGCGCCATCGCCGGGCACTATACGTCGCGCCTGTTCCTGGAGCAAAGCCGCTTGCTGAGCCTGCGCCAGCGCTGGTTTTCGCAGGAGGCCGGGCGCGGCCTGATCGTGCTGGGACTGTGGCCGCTGGCGCAGATTTATCCGCAGGCGTATCTGTTCGGCCACGGCCAGGTGCTGCCGATTGCCACATCGTGGCTGGGCAATCTGCTCAAGCTGCCACTCGACCTGGGCGTGCTGATACGGCAAGGACGCGACCTGAGCAGCGAGCATTACTGGCTGGCCGAAAGCATCATCACGGCAAGCGGCCTGGCCGGCGCGGTGCTGACAATGATGTGCCTGTTTCGCAAGCGCTCGCCGAAAGCAGCGCTGGCCGGACTGCTGGTGGCTGGCGCACTGACCTCGAAGTCGCTGGCCAGCGCCGTCATTTTCGGCCCCGACCATGTGTTTGCCTGGCTCACGCCCGGATCGCAGGCCGGCCTGCTGATCGGCGCCATGATGCTGGCGGGCCTGGTGTTTGCGCCGCCGGCTGCGCAACGGCGGGTCGCAGCGCTGGCGCTGATCACGGCGCTGCTGCTGGTGAACCTGATGCCGGTGAACCCCTATTTCGTGGCCACCATGCAGGATTGGTCGCAAGGCAAATTCATGAACTTCAATGGCGCCGCGCAGTTGCTGTCGCTGTCCTGGCCGTTTTTCATGCTCTGGTTCCTGTACCACCCGGTGCACAGGGTCAAATAAGGGCGTGTATCATGGAATGCTTCACCGCATAACAGGCGCCGAGCCTCATTTTTCCCCATGTCAGAATTGAAACCGCCGTATTACGACAAGCATGTATTCATTTGCATGAACGAGCGCGACGATGGCCGGCCATGCTGCGCCGCCCAGGGCGCGCAGGCCGCGCAGGAACACGCCAAGCGCCGCATCAAGGCCCTCAACCTGAACGGCCAGGGCAAAGTGCGCATCAACAAATCCGGCTGCCTGGATCGTTGCGAAGAAGGGCCGGTGCTGGTGGTCTACCCTGAAGGCACCTGGTACACCTATGTCGACACCGACGACATCGACGAAATCATCGACGAACACCTGGTCGGCGGGAAGGTCGTCGCGCGCCTGGCCATCTGACGCCGCCATGAACGCCCAGACCCAGCGCTTCACGATCGACGGCGACGCCGGTGTGCTCGAATGCGCGCTCGACCTGCCCGATGCAACCCTGTTCCCGACGCCGGTCGGATTGGCGCTGGTCGGCCATCCGCACCCGCTGTACGGTGGCACGATGGACAACAAGGTCACGCAGACACTGGTGCGCGGCTTTGTCGCGCTCGGCTATGCGGCGGTGCGCATGAACTTTCGCGGCGTGGGCAGCTCCGCCGGCCAATACGACGAAGGCCGCGGTGAAACCGACGACATGGACAAGTTGTTGCAACACATGCAGCAACGCTATCCCGGCTTGCCGCTGGCGCTCGCCGGTTTTTCATTCGGCAGCTTCGTGCAGGCCAAATTGCAGCAACGCCTGGCCGCACGCGGCGCGCCGCCGGAACGCATGGTGCTGGTGGGCAGCGCCGCCGGCAAATGGGACATGCCCGACATTCCTGCCAATACCATCCTGATCCACGGCGAACTGGACGAAACGATACCCTTGTCGGATGTGCTGGCGTGGCTGCGGCCACAGGACATCCCGGTGATCGTCATTCCCGGCGCCGATCATTTCTTTCACCGCAAACTGCAACACATAAAAAGACTGATGCTCGAAATGTGGCATCGGCGGCCGGCTGCGCAGATATAATTTCCCGTCACCGCCACTGTTGGCGCGCGCTCCTGCAGCGGCGCGCCGGCCGCGGCTTCATCATTCATCATCCCCGACTCGTTTTCGACTCGCTTTCCGGAACACGCACCACATGAAGAAAATCCTGGCCGCCCTGGCCGTCACCCTGTTGTCATTGCCGGCCCTGGCCCAGAGCCTGCCGCCACCGAACATCGCCGCACGCTCATGGCTGCTGATGGACGCCACCAGCGGACAAGTGATCGCCGCGCACGAACCCGACCTGCGCATCGAACCGGCTTCGCTGGTCAAGATCATGACCGCCTACCTGAGCTTTTCAGCAATCAAGGACAAGCGGCTGTCGCTGGACCAGATGACCAACGTCTCGGTCAAGGCATGGCGAGTTGACAAGGACAGTTCCAAAATGTTCATCGATCCGGCCACGCCGGTGAAGATCAACGACCTGCTGTATGGACTGATTGTCCAGTCCGGCAACGATGCCTCGATCGCGCTGGCGGAAACCGTGGCCGGCACCGAAGAGTCGTTCGCCGTGCTGATGAACCGCGAAGCCGAGCGCATGGGCATGAAGTCGACCCGCTACGCCAATTCCCACGGCTTGCCCAGCCCGGAAAATTATTCAACGGCGCGCGACCTCGCCGTGCTGGCCGCCCGCATGATCAAGGATCATCCCGAGCTGTACAAGATTTACTCGACCAAGACTTACACCTACAACAAGATCACCCAGCCCAACCGCAACCGCCTGCTGTGGCTGGACCCGACGGTGGATGGCATGAAAACCGGTCATACGGCAGCCGCCGGTTACTGCCTGATCGCCTCTGCGCACCGGCCCAACGGCGCCAGCGGTGAGCGACGCCTGATCTCGGTAGTGCTGGGCACGACTTCGGACCAGGTCCGGGCGCAGGAAAGCCAGAAGCTGCTGAACTGGGGCTTCCTGAATTTCGACACGGTCAAGCTGTATGCAAAAGGACAAGCCGTCGCCACGCCGGAAGTCTGGAAAGGCTCGCAAGGCCAGGTCAAGCTCGGATTCAACGAGGATACGTACATCACCGTACCCAAGGGCATGGCCGAAAAAATGAAGCCGGTGCTGGAACGCCGCGATCCGCTGGTCGCACCGATCGAACGCAATAGCCGGGTCGGCACGCTGAAAATGGTTGCCGACGGCAAGACCCTGGCCGAAATACCAGTCGTCGCGCTGGAGCAGGTTAGCCAGGCCAGCATTTTCGGGCGCGCCTGGGATTCGATGCGGCTGCTGTTCCGCTAGAGCTGCGGATGTGCGGATGTGCGGATGTGCGGATGGTGAGCGCAGCAACGACGGAGTAGCAATGGACATCGATGATCCGCTGGTCTACCTCAACGGTGAATTCACGCCGCTGTCACAAGCGCGCGTGCCGGTGCTGGACCGTGGCTTCATCTTTGGCGATGGCGTCTACGATGTCGTGCCGCTGTACGGCCGGCGCATGTTCCGGCCAGCGCAGCACCTGGCCCGCCTGGCGCGCAGCCTGCGCGAAACCGGCATCCCCAATCCGCATGACGAAGCCACCTGGCTGGAACTGATCGGCCGTGTGTCGGCCGCGCTTCCAGCCAGCGACCAACTGGTCTACATCCAGGTCACACGCGGCGTTGCCCGCCGCGGCCATGCATTCCCGGCACATGTGACACCGACTGTCTTCATCATGGCCAACCCGCTGGTGCCGCCGAGCCGGGAAATGCGCGAACAAGGCGTGGCCTGCGTCTCGATCGAAGACCAGCGCTGGCTGCGTTGCGATATCAAGGCGACATCGCTGCTGGGCAATGTACTGGCCGCGCAACACGCCGCAAGCCACGGGGTGACCGAAGCCGTGCAATTCCGCGACGGCTGGCTGACCGAAGGCTCGTCCACCAATATCTGGGTAGTGGCTGATGGCGTGCTGATGACGCCGCCGCGTGACAACCTGATCCTGGAAGGCATACGCTATGGCTTGCTGGAAGAATTATGCGGGGCAATCGGCATCACTTTCCAGTCGCGCCGGATTGCGCGCGAGGACGTAACCGGCGCCGACGAGCTGCTGATGTCGTCGGCCAGCAAGGAAGTGCTTGCCATCACGACACTGGATGGACAGCGTATTGGAAATGGCGTGCCCGGCCCCATCTACCATGCTCTGTTTGACGCCTACCAACAGGCAAAACGCGCGCCCTGAACGGGCGTAACCGAGGGCACGCCATGACACCAGAAAGCCTGATCACCTATCCCAGCGATTTCCCCATCAAGATCATGGGGGCGATGCAGGACGGCTTTGCCGAGGCAATCATCGCCGTCGTGATTGAACACGATCCCGGCTTTGACCCCTGCAAGGTCGAGATGCGGCCCTCCAGCAAGGGCAATTACCTGTCGCTGACGACCACCGTGCGCGCCACCAGCCGCGAACAGCTCGATAACCTGTACCGCGCGCTGACCTCGCATCCGCTGGTAAAAGTGGTGCTGTAGAGCGACACCGGCCCCGGCCATGCAACTCCTGATCCGCCAGCGCGGCATCGAAGATTACGACACAAGCTTTGCGGCGATGCGCGCGTTTACCGACGCCCGCAGCGCCGACACGCCGGACGAATTGTGGCTGGTCGAGCATCCGCCGGTTTTCACGCTCGGACTGGGCGCCAACGCCGCCCATGTACTGGATGCCGGCGCGATACCCGTGATCCAGACCGACCGCGGCGGTGAAGTGACCTATCACGGGCCTGGCCAGGCCGTCGCCTACCTGCTGGTGGACCTGCGCCGCAATGGTCGCAGGCTGTTTGCGCGCGAGTTCGTGCAACAAATCGAACAAGCCGTGATCAATACCCTGCTCACGTATAATCTGCACGGTGAACGCAAGCCCGGCGCACCCGGCATTTACCTGGCCGACGGCGAGCGCCGCGGCGCAAAAATCGCGGCGCTGGGCCTGAAAGTGCGCGCCTCCGGTTGCACCTATCATGGCGTGGCGCTCAATGTCGACATGGACCTGGCGCCATTTTCCCGGATCAACCCCTGCGGTTATGAAGGGCTGGAGACAGTGGACATGAAAAGCCTGGGCGTGGCCCCCGGACTGGCGCAGGTGCAACAAACGCTGGCCCGCAACCTGACCGAACAACTCAAAGGATGATCGCGACACCGCGATCCTGACCGCATGGCCTCCATGACTCCCGGACCCGACCCAACGACTGCTGCCGCTGCGATTGACACTGCGGCGGCTGCCAAACCGATCCCCGCCCGCAATGCCGGTGCGACCTACGACCCGACCCAGAAGCAAAAAGGCGCGGGCAAGACCGCGCACATACCGATCAAGGTGGTGCAGGCCGAACGCCTGCCCAAGCCGGACTGGATTCGCGTGAAGGCCGCGTCGCCCAATAGCCGTTTTTACGAAATCAAGGACATCCTGCGCGCCAACAAGCTGGTGACGGTCTGCGAAGAAGCGTCCTGCCCGAATATCGGCGAATGCTTCGGCAAGGGCACGGCGACCTTCATGATCATGGGCGACAAGTGCACCCGCCGTTGCCCGTTTTGCGACGTCGGCCACGGCCGCCCCGATCCGCTGGACGCCGACGAGCCGGCCAACCTGGCCAGGACCATCGCCGCGCTGAAACTGAACTACGTCGTGATCACGTCGGTGGACCGGGATGACCTGCGCGATGGCGGCGCCGGCCACTTTACCGAATGCATCCGGCGCGTGCGCGAATTGTCGCCCGCCACCCGCATCGAAATCCTGACGCCGGACTTCCGCGGCCGCATGGACCGGGCGCTGGAAATCCTGAAGGCAGCGCCGCCGGACGTGATGAACCACAACCTGGAAACCGTGCCGCGCCTGTACAAGGAAGCGCGTCCCGGCTCCGATTATGCGTATTCGCTGAACTTGCTGAAACGCTTCAAGGAATTGCATCCGGACACGCCGACCAAATCCGGCCTGATGGTCGGCCTGGGCGAAACCGATGAGGAAATCCTGCAAGCCATGCGCGACATGCGCGAACACAAGGTCGACATGCTGACCATTGGTCAGTACCTGATGCCCAGCGGTGAGCATTTACCGGTGCGCCGCTACGTGCATCCGGATGTGTTCAAGATGTTCGAGGAAGAGGCTTACAAAATGGGCTTCGTGCATGCCGCCGTTGGGGCGATGGTGCGCAGTTCGTATCATGCGGACCAGCAGGCGCACGACGCGGGCGTGCGCTAGCGCAGGGATGATCCAGGCCGCTGCCTGCTTCAGGAGCGTGCTTCAGGCGCGTTTTTCAATGCACTGACGTTAGCGCCCGCCTCAAACCCGCGCACACCCTCAGCCGCCCTCGGCATGGTGCTCGCGCAAGCTCCATATCTTGTGCATGTCCAGCAGCAGCCGGGCATGCGCTTCCAGTGCATCGACCTGCGCCTGCTCGGCGGCGCTTTGCGCTTCCAGCGACTGCCGGCGCGCCAGCAGCGTGTCGTTGAGCGTGGCCTCGCCCAGGCCGTAGGCTTTGCTGACCAGCGCCGCATTGGCCTGCGCCTGGCGCGCGATTTCACCGAACTGCGCCAACAGTGCGCTGGCCGACTGCGCTTGCATCGCGACCTGCGCCGCATCGTTTTCGACATTGATGCTCACCTCGCGCGCTTTCTCCGCGGCGGCTTGTGCGCGCGCCATGGCGGCGTCGGCGCTGGCGCTGCGGGACGCGCCGGCAAACGGCATCGAGACCGTGACGCCGACCATGCGCTCCTGGCTGTCGCGTTCCTGCCCGTAATGCAGCCCCACCGTGGGATCGCCATGCCGGTCCAGCGCTACCCGCTGCGCCGTCAGCTTGCTGTACGTGGCTTCCAGTTGCGCCAGTTCGATTTCGTGATTGTGTTCGAGGATGCCGGCCTGCCAATCCCTGACGCTGCCGGGGATGATTGGCGCCACCGGTTGCGCGGCTGACAGCGAGGCCGGCAACAAGGGCACGACACCGGGGTATCGCTTGCGCAAATCGGCTTCGGCACGTGCTGCGCGGGCGGCGGCCTGCGCCTGCGCGACGACGGCGCGCTGCGATTCGGTTTCCGCCAGCATCTGCTCCAGCCGTGGCGCATCGCCCGCCTTGACGCGCCGCTGGACAATCCCGAGCTGTTGTTGCAGCACCTGCGCATGCTCTTGCAAACGCTGCGCAGTGCGCGCTTCGCGCATCCAGCCGAACCACGATTTGAGCAAGCCACGGGCGGCTTCATGCCAGGTGTCGGCCATGCGCGCCTGCGCCAGCGCGATGCCGGCCTCCCCCAGCGCTGCATCCCGGCCGGCCTTGCCCGGCGCGCGCAATGGCCGCTCCAGCGCGATGTGCTTGTCCAGCGTGCGCTGGCCGATGCTGTCGGTGCGGCGTTGCGCCATGGCGCGCACCGTCCACTCATGCGGGCCGGCCAGCAAGCGGCGATTGTTGGCCTGTTCCGCCTCGATCATGGCGCGGGCCGCGGACACGCTCGGCAGCGACGACAAGCTCTGGCGCACCGCCTGCTCGGGCGGCAAGGCCCCCGACAAGTCCATGGCCTGCGCCGCCGCAGGCATTGCCACCATTGCCATCAACAACAGCGTCGCCCTCATTGCGCTTCTCCATAGCCGGTCAGCGCCGTGGTCCACCACAGCGTATGCGTGCCCGGAAACGCAGCGGCCACTGCCGCAGTGAGCGGGCCCACGTGCGCGCTGTGCGTGACCAGGGTCAACTGCGACCTGCGCGCCCTGCCGCGCACCTTTTCCATTGCCGTCACCAGTGGCACATCCTCGCCCAGCGCTTCCACATGCGCAATCGACACGTCGACCACCCAGCCGGGCTCGGCCAGCACCAGGTCGAGCGCCTCTTGCTCCAGCGCAGCGGGCAGGGCCAGCGTCAGCAGGCAATCAGGCCGGTCAGGGTCTGCCGTCATTTTTTCTCCATACCGAATTGCTGGAACATGGCAGGCAGCAGCACCAGCGTGAGCAAGGTGGCGCTGATCAGCCCGCCGATGATGACAATCGCCAGCGGCCGCTGAATTTCAGATCCCGGCCCGGTGGCCAGCAGCAGCGGCAGCAGGCCAATGCCGGCAATGGTGGCCGTCATCAGCACCGGCCGCAGGCGGCGGCGCGCACCTTCGGTCACCACATGCAAGCGATCGCTGCTGCGCGCAGCAAGCTGGTTAAAGCAGGTGATCATGACCAGGCCGTTCAGGACGGCGATGCCCATCAGCGCAATGAAACCGACAGATGCCGGCACCGACAGGTATTCGCCGGCAATGCCCAGGGCGAACACGCCGCCGATCAGCGCGAACGGAATATTGAGCAGCACCAGGGTTGCCTGCCGCAAGGAGCCCAGCGTGGCAAACAGCAACAGGAAAATCAGCGCCAGCGCGACCGGCACCACGATGGCAAGCCGCGCGGCGGCGCGCTGCTGGTTTTCGAACTGCCCGCCCCAGGTCAGCCGGTAGCCTGCCGGCAGCGGCACGTCGCGCGCCACGCGGGCACGCGCTTCATCCACATAGCCAACCAGGTCGCGGCCGCGCACATTGGCGCGCACGACCGACATCCTGCCGGCATTTTCACGCTCCACCTTGACCGGCCCGTCGACCATGACCAGCCTTGCGACCGAAGACAGCATGATCGGCTCGCCCTTCTCGCGCGGCAGCCGCAGCGACTGGAACGATGCCGGTGTCAGTTGTCCGGCGTCGCCCCGGATCAGCAGCGGCAAGCGCCGCCCCTGTTCAATCACGACGCCGACCTTGCGTCCTTCCACCAGGGTGCGCAAGTCATCCTGTATCTGCTCCACCGACAGCCCGAGGCGACCGGCGGCCTGGCGATCGATTTCCACTTGCAGGTACTGCACGCCGGCATTGCGCGTGGTCATGATCTCTTCGCTGCCGGGGATCGTTTCCAGCACCGTGACGATGCGCGTGGCAAGTTGGCCCAGCGTTGCCAGGTCGGGACCGAATATCTTGATGGCCAGGTCGCCGCGCACACCGGACAGCATTTCGGAAGTGCGCATTTCAATCGGTTGGGTGAAGCTGAAATTCATGCCCGGAAAGGCATCGGTGGCGGTGCGTACCGCATCGATCAGCGCATCCTTGCTGGCGCTGACCCATTGCTCGCGCGGCTTGAGCAACAGGAAGGTATCGGTCTCGTTCAGGCCCATCGGATCGAGCCCGAGTTCGTCGGCGCCGGCGCGCGCAACGATGCCGGCGACATCGGGCACGGTGGCAAGGATGTGCCGCTGCACGGCGAGGTCGATCTCGGTGGAACGCTCCAGGCTGATCGACGGCAGTTTTTCGATCTGCATGATCAGGTCGCCCTCGTCCAGCGTCGGCATGAAGGACTTGCCGAGGAACGGGAAATAAGCGGCGGCGGCCAGCAGCGCAACAAGCGCGACGCTGTAGATTGCCCGGCGATGACCAAGCGCCCAGCCGAGCAAGGCCACGTAACGCTGCTCCAGCCGGCCGACCCAGCGCGGCGCGCCATGCGAGCCGTCGCCGAGGAAGAAAGACGCCAGCACCGGTATCACCGTCAGAGACAGCAGCAACGATGCCGACAATGCAAACACGATGGTCAGCGCGACCGGCGAAAACAGCTTGCCCTCCAGGCCCTGCAAGGTCATCAGCGGCACGAACACGATGCCGATGATCAGCATGCCGGCAAATACCGGGACGGCGACTTCCTGCACCGAACGGAAAATCAGGTTGAGCCGGGAAAGCGCGCCGCCGGCCGGCCGCTGCGACTGCTGCGCCAGGTGCGCTTCGATATTCTCCACCACCACGACGGCGGCATCGACCAGCAGGCCGATGGCGATCGCCAGTCCGCCCAGCGACATCAGGTTGGCAGTCAGGCCAACCGCGCGCATCAGCACGAAGGTCAGCAGCGCCGAAAGCGGCAAGATGATCGCCACCACCAGCGCCGCACGCAAATTGCCCAGGAACAGGAACAGCAGGACCATGACCAGTGCGATGGCTTCCATCAGGCCGCGACTGACGGTGCCGACCGCCCGTTCGACCAGGTTGCCACGGTCATAAAAGGTCTTTAGCGTGACGCCTGATGGCAAGGACTTTTCGATCTCGCCCAGGCGGGTGCGTACGTCGTTGACCAACTGCTGTGCGTTGGCCCCGCGCAATCCCAGCACCAGGCCTTGCACTGCCTCGGCCCGGCCGTCGCGGGTAACACTGCCGTAGCGGGTCAGTGCGCCAAAGCGCACTTCGGCGACATCGCCGACGCGGATGGCGACGCCGTCCTGCTCGGTAATGGCAATCGCGCGCACATCATCGAGCGTGCGGATACTGCCGTCGGCCCTCACCAGCAGCGCCTCTTCATTCTCGGACAGGCGCCCGGCGCCGTCATTGCGGTTATTGGCCTGCAATGCGGCCTGCAGTTGCGTCAGCGACAGCCGGCGCGAAGCCAGCGCCGCCGGGTCTGGTATCACCTCGAAACTACGCACCCGTCCGCCTAGCGCGTTGATCTCGGCCACGCCGGGAATGGAACGCAGCCGCGGGCGCACCACCCAATCCAGCAAGCTGCGCTTTTCCTCCAGCGACAGATTACCTTCGACCGTGAACATCACCATCTCGCCCAGCGGCGTGGTGATCGGCGCCAGGCCGCCACTGGCGCCAGGCGGCAAATCGGCCAATACGGTATTGAGACGCTCGGTGACTTGCTGGCGCGCCCAGAAAATGTCCGTGCCTTCGTCAAAATCGAGCGTGATGTCGGCCAGCGCGTATTTGGATTGCGAGCGCAGCACATGCTGGTGCGGTATGCCCAGCAATTCCTGTTCGATCGGCGCGGTGATGCGCGTCTCGACTTCTTCGGGCGTCATGCCCGGTGCTTTCATGATGATCTTGACCTGGGTGGACGACACGTCGGGAAAAGCGTCGATCGGCAAGCCCTTGAAAGCGACTATGCCAGCGGCGATCATCAAGCTTGTCAGTACCAGCACCAGCAGGCGCTGCGACAGGGCGAAGGCAATCAGGCGGTCAAGCATTTACTTTGGCGCGCCGGTGTCGCTGCCCAGTCCGGCCCAGCTACCCTTGAGCGCGGCAATCCCCTGCACGGCAACGCTGGCGTTGGCGCTCAGTGGCCCCGTCACAATCAGCGCGTCGCCGCTGCGGCCGGTCGGGGTGACCGCGACCGGCCGCACGCCGCCTGGCTCGCGCACCAGCACGTATTCGCGGCCTTCGTGACGCAGCAGCGCGCTGGCCGGCACGGCGAAGGCGCTGGCGTTGGCGTTGGCAACGCCAGCAATGTCGGCTTCCACATGCTGGTTGGCACGCAGGCACTTGTCGGCGAGCGGCATGCTGGCGCGGATCGACACGGATTGGTTGGCCGGATTCACCGCCAGTCCTTTGGCGATCACCCGTCCGGCGCCGTCGCAACCGGCGACCTGCACCGCGCTGCCCAGCGCGATGCGTTCGGCCTGCGCCCGACTTGCCTGTAATTCCAGCAACAGCTCGCCACTGCGGGCCAGGGTCAAAAGCGGCGCACCGGCATCCACCCGCTGCCCGACGCTGACGGTCTGCTCGGAAACGACGCCGGCATGGCGGGCGACGATGCTGATTTCGGGATTGAGCGTCTTGTCCGTGGCCAGCCGCCGCAGCGCGGCGTCGCCAAGGCCAGCCAGGCGCAACAGTTGCTGGTGCTCCTGCCAGTCGGCTTGTGCCTGCAAGTGCGCGTTGCGCGTTTCTTCCAGGCGGCTGCGGGCGACGATGCCTTCATCGAACAAGGCCTGGTCCCTCTTGAGCTTGTCGGCAGTAAGTGCTAACTGGGCTGCGGCCTGGATGAATTCGCGCTGCCATTCCAGCACTTGCGGGCTGTGCAGCAAAATGACCGGCCGGCCAGCGGCAACGGATTGCATCGGCTGCACCAGGATCGCCTGCACCACGCCGGCGGCAGGCGCACTGATCAGGGCCTGGCCCTTGCCGGAAAAAATAACGGTGCCCGGCAAGCGCAGCCGCTCGCCAGCGCCGGCGGCCGGCTTGACGTCCTGGAATGCAACACCTGCCTGGCGCATGCGGGCGTCGTCCATGCGGATCAGTGGCACGGCCTGGGCGGCTGCCGGCGCCGGCAAGGACCACGCGCTGGCAAAGGCCAGTAACAAAGGCAACAAGGATCCGCGCGTGAATGAATGCGGCGACAAGGATGAGGGACGCGCCAGGCGCAGCAAGCAGATACGCATTTTTTTCGGTGCCCTTGCGGACCCGCGTTTTATTGACCTTGGAATCGACAATCGGCGGCAACACGGATCCGGCGAATCCAGGATCCTGCTGCAAGGCTGGCCGGCTAGCTGGCCAGCGCCTTTTCAAGCAACTGGTGCAACTCCGCAAACTGCGGCTCGCCGACATAGCGCTTGATGATCTGGCCCTTCTTGTCGATCACGTAAGTCGTCGGCGTGAGCTTGACGTCGCCGAAGGAGCGTGCGACCTCGCCGGTGCTGTCGAGCGCGACCTTGAAGGGCAGGTTGCGCGTCTGTGCATAGTTGAGCACATAGTTGGGCGGGTCATAGCTCATGGCGACGGCGACGAACTCCAGTCCGTTGCCCTTGTACTTGTTGTAGGTGCGCACCATGTCGGGCATCTCTTTGATGCAGGTGACGCAACTGGTCGCCCAGAAATTCACCATCACGACTTTGCCGCGCAGGCTGTCGGTGGTGAACTGCTCGCCATTGATGCCGCTGAAGGTCACGTTCGGCGCGCTTTCTTTCTTGGAAAACGACAGGGTGCCGATCGCCGCCAGCGCAAGCACCAGCGCAACGGCGGCGTATTTGATCCAGGACGCACGCTTGGGTGCGCCGGAAGGGGAAGCGGGAGCTAGCATGGCGATGGCGGATTGACCGCAGTGGTCGATGGCAACGGGGTCGGATTGCACGATTATACCGTGCGCAAGGAAGGTCGATGCGAGAGCCAGGGTAGGCACATAGGCGAAACCGGCCGGACCAAAATCCGGCGAACGGCAGGACGCGAGACCAGCAAATGCCGGCGCGCGCGGCGGCAGATGACAATTTTTGACGGGGAAACGCGCCAGTGAGGAAACCACTGGCGCGCACGTCCTGCAGGGGCTGGGCCATCGCCCGGTAAGTCAGCGACGCCCTGGTCAGGCAAGCCGCAAAATCAGGTCCAGGCCGGTATCGCTAAAGTCCGTCCCTTGCTGCTGCGCACCGAAACCCGCGCTCCCCAGCACCAGTTGCGCCGTGCTGTAACCGGCGTCACCGGTGAATCCATTGGCCGCATACTCGACGGCCAGCGCGCCGCCGATTGCCTGTCCGGCGCTGGCGACGACGGCCTGCTCGCCGCCATCAGTGGCCAGCACCCAGGCAGCGGTCGATGCATCGATCGCCTGCCATTGCTCGAAATGCGCGACCAGCTCGTGGAAATCGATACTGCTGACCGTAGGCGGAGCCACGCCGTTTTCGTCCGGGTGGATCAATTGCAGCAAGGCCACGCTGCGATGCTCCAGCGTCAGGAACCAATCTTTGAACTTCAGAAGGTCCGGGCCGCCCGTGAGCAAGTGCAGGTCATTGCCACTCTTTTGCAGCGCCAGCTCGCTGAAATCGATGCCGCCCAGCGACACGGTATTGTCCTGGCCGGCGCCAGCCAGCACGGTGTCGATGCCGTCGCCACCATTGAAGACGATGACATCCGACCCGCCGCCAGTTTCAATGATGTCGTCCCCGGTTCCGCCGGCGAACAGTTCGGCTCCGGCGCCGCCATGGATTGCATCATTGCCACCGCCCCCGGAAAGCAGGTTCTGCCCGCCAGTCGCGCCCATGTCGCGCAGCACATCGGCGCCATCGCCGCCGACCAGCACATCATTGCCGTTGCCGCCGGTCAGTGAATCATTGCCGATGCCGCCCTGGAGGTAATCATGGTTGTTGCCGCCGGTGATGGTGTCGTTGCCTGCCTCGCCATGCAAAAAATTCGGCGCGGCGAACGAGGCTTTCAACGTGTCATTGCCAGCGGCGCCCCGCGTGGTCAGCGGCTGCGCCAACAGTGCCGACTTGTCCCACACGCTGCCATCGGCAAATTCCACACGATTGATGCTGTTGAGATTGGCGCCTTCCAGGTAGCCCAGGATGCTGACCCGGTCGCCGTCCTGGCCCGTGTGGATCAGCAAGTCCATCCCTGACCTTTCGAGCGAAATATCAGGACTCAGGATGTCGGCAAACAGCAGGGTGTCGATATCGCTGGCGTTGCGAAGGGCAGATAGGTTGTCGATCGTATCCTGGCCGTCGCCACGGCGGACGATGATGGTGTCGCTGCCGAAGCCGCCCGTCAAGGTGTCGCTACCGGTGCCGCCGGTGAGCGTGTCGTTGCCGTTATTGCCGTACAGGAAGTCGTTGCCTGCGTCACCCGCCAGCCAGTCCTGGACGTCGCCGCCATGGATGGTGTCGTTGCCAGCCTTGCCGGAAATCCAGTTGGAAGCGCCGTAATAACCCGTCAGGCGATCGCTGCCATCGCTGCCGTCATACGGAATGGTTCGCGCCAGCAACTCGGCGCGGGTCCATGCCGAGCCATCGGCAAACACAAACCGGTCCAGGCTCGTTGCATTGTCGCCACCGAGGTAGCCCTTTACCCGGACCGAGTCGGCGCCGCCCGCCACGCGGATCAACAGGTCGTTGCCGGATCGCTCGAAACCGAGCTCGCTTGACAGCACGTCGACCCATTCCAGCGTGTCGATGTCGCCAGTGGATTTTTCGTAGCGGCTGTTGTCGATCACGTCTTCGCCATCGCCCCGGCGCAACACGATAGTGTCGCTGCCGTAGCTGCCGGTCAGGGAGTCATTGCCTGTCCCGCCGAGCAGGGTGTCGTTGCCAAAATGCCCGCTGATGGTGTCATTGCCGTGGCCGCCTTCGAGCCAGTCGTTGCCGTCGGCGGCGACAATCTTGTCATTGCCGTCACCGGCAAAAATCCGGTTGGGCCCACCGCTGTAGCCAGTCAGGATGTCATTGCCGACGGTGCCATGCAAGGGAATCTCCTGCGCCAGGAACTGGCTGCGGGTCAGGCTCACGCCATTGCCGAAAGTGAACCGGTCCAGGCTGTTTGCCTCGCCGCCACCCAGAAAATTCACGACACGAATCGTGTCCGCACTGTCGTTCACCCGAATCCAGAGATCGTTGCCGATACGCTCATAGCGCAGCTCGGACGGGTCGAGGTCCGGCAGGTGCAGCGTGTCGATATCCTGCGCCTGTTTTTCGCGCCAGGTATTGCTGATCACGTCCTGGCCATCACCCCGTCGGAACACGAAGGTGTCGCTGCCATAACTACCGCTCAGGGAGTCGGCGCCGATGCCGCCGTCCAGCACGTCGTTGCCGACACTACCGTTCAGGGTGTCGTTGCCGGCGCCGCCCTCCAGCAAGTCGTTGCCGTCGTTGCCAGTCAAGCGGTCGTCGCCAGCCAGGCCGTTCATCTTGTTCGGGCTGCCACTGTAGCCCGTCAGGATGTCGTTGCCGGCGGTGCCGTAGAAGGAAATCTCCTGCGCCAGCAATTGCGCCCGGGTCCAGACTGTACCGTCCGCAAAGCTGACCTGGTCGATGCTTTTGGTGCTGGCGCCGCCGAGCAGTCCGGTGATCTTGATCGTGTCGATGCTGTCGTTCACGCTGATCAGCAAATCCGAGCCAATCCGCTCAAAGCGCAGGTTCGACGGGTTCAGGTCTGGAAGATGAAGTTTGTCGATGTCGCCGGTCAACTTGTCGCTGGCGGCATTGATGATGGCGTCCTGGCCATCGCCGCGCTGGAACACAAAGGTGTCGCTGCCGTAGCTTCCGGTCAGGGTATCGTTGCCTTGTGCGCCATGCAGGACATCATTGCCCCTCCCGCCGTTGAGCGAGTCATTGCCAAACCCGCCGTTGAGCAGGTCGTTGCCGTCCGCGCCCATCAGTGTGTCGTTGCCGTCCAGGCCGAACAACTGGTTTGGCGACCCGCTGTAGGCCGCCAGCCAGTCGTTGCCCCCCGTGCCATAGAAGGGGATTGCCTGGGCCAGCAATTGCGCCCGGCTCCACACCGTGCCGTCGTCAAACACCAGCTGGTCCAGGCTGGCGGGGCTGGTGCCGCCCAACATGCCGGTTACGCGAATCGAGTCAGTAATGAGGGCATTGCTGTTATTGCCGGCGCTGCCAACGACATCGCTTTCACCGATACGAATCAACAAGTCGTTGCCGATGCGCTCAAAGCCCATGTCGGCAGCGTCAATGCCCGACAACTGCAGCGTATCGACATCGCCTGTGATCTTGTCGTAGCCAGGATTATTAATGATGTCGTGGCCGTCGCCGCGCCGGTAAATGAAGCGGTCGCTGCCTGTGCCGCCCACCAGCGTATCGACACCAGCTGCGCCACTCAGGGTGTCGTTGCCGGCATAGCCGCGCAACAGGTCGTTGCCGTTGCCGCCGTCCAGCAAGTCACCACTGCTTGCGCCATGCAGCGCGTCATTGCCGTCACCGCTGTAGACGATGTTCGACCCACCTTCGTAACCCGCGACCGTGTCGTTGTTGGCAGTGCCGTAATTCGGTATGGCTTGCGTGAGCAAATGCGCCCGGCTCCAGAGCGTGCCATCGGCGAACACGATCTGGTCGATGCTGTTTGGATTTGCGCCAGCCAGCATCCCCGTGAACCGGATCGTGCCGCCGTCCTCAGTCACCCGGATCAACAAGTCGGTGCCGATGCGCTCGAAGGTCAGATCCGACGGTAACAGGTCCGGCAGTTGCAGCTTGTCGATGTCGCCTGCGCCGCGGTCCAATTGGGTGTTGTTGACGATGTCGTGACCATCGCCACGCCGGTAGACCACGGTATCACTGCCCTTGCCGCTATTGAGCGTGTCGTTGCCGGTGCCACCGATGAGCGTGTCGTTGCCCGTAAAACCAATGAGGTCGTCATGGCCGGCGTCACCACCGAGCAAGTCGTTAGCGTATGCACCGCGTACGCTGTCGTTGCCATCCCCGCCGAAGTGGGTAGCCGCTACGCCGTCGAAGCCACCGAAATTATCGTTGCCGGAGGTGCCGAAGTTGGGCGCCGACCTGGCGATGGCCAGCAAGCTCGCCTTGTCCCACTGCACGCCATCGGCGAATAGCACACGGTCGATCACTGCGACGTTCAGGCCGAGGTAGCCCGCGACCGTCACGCTATCATTTTCACTCACCGCTGCTTCACCACCTTCCATATCCCGGAAGCGAAACACGAGGTCCTGGGCACGGCCTTCGACAATGATGTTGGCCGCATTGCGATCGGCGAAGTAGAGCGTATCGACGTCGCCGGTGCGCCATTGGGTGTAGTGGCTGTGGACGGTGTCGTGGCCGTCACCCCTGTGAAACACCAGGGTGTCGCTGCCATAGCCGCCCACGAGGGCGTCGGCACCGGCACCACCGGACAAGGTATCGTTTCCGCTGCCGCCATACACGACGTCGTCGCCGGCTCTGGCGATCACAACGTCATTGCCTTCGCGGGCATGGATGGTGTCGGCAAGATTTGATGTCACCAGTAGTTCGGCGACACTGTCGCCGGTCGGGCTGGCTTGCGCTGTCGCGGCCAGGCCGAGGACCCAGCTGGCGAGATCGTTGGTGTAAGCGCCGAGGTCGGGCGTGCCCTCCAGTTCGGCGATCACCAGTGCTGCCAGGTCCGGTGCTGCATTGGCCACACTGCGATGCCCGAGCACACTCAGAAATTCAATCATGTCGATCACGCCGCTGTCCCGATCCTGCTGGATGGCTGAGCGGAATGCAGCGGCCACACCGCTCAGGTCGAGCGCCGGGATACCGTCGGTCAATGTCACCTGGATCTGGTCGTAGTACGGCCGCAGGCGGGTCTCCAGCAGCAGCGCTTCATACATATCGGCCTTGATACGGTCATACGCCCGCTCGACGCTTTCAATCTGCATCGGCACCATGCGCACCGACACATTGCCCTCACCGGCGCTCAGTGCAGTAAAGCGTGCACCGCCGCCAGTCGTGCCATAGGTAAAGCCCATGAAGCGCTCGACCACGCCGAGCTTGTCGATGAATGCATCGCGCGCAGCCGGTGTAGCGGTCAGCGAGGGCAGATCGTAGCTGAGCGTGACGCCCTGGGCTGCCAGTGCGTCGGCCTGCATCTTCAGCGACAGCATGTCGGACGTATTGGCCCACTGGGCGATCAAGTCGTCGAGCCGCGCCAACTGCGCGTCGCGGGTGCTTTCGATGGCATAGCCATGCAGCGCCTCGCTCAGTTCGGGCGACAGGCTGGCGGCTTCACGCAAATCGCGCACGCGCCCGGACCCCTGCATGTCAGGCAAGACGCTGGCCTGGTCGGTCGGCGCAATGGTGTCGGTGAACTCCCGATAAAAGGTGTTGACCGCCAGCTCCAGGTTGGCGACGTTGCCCACCGTTTGGCCCGTGGCGCCAGTGCTGCCATCTGCCCGGACGAAGCTGCCGGTAGCGGTCTGGAAATTGCCATTACCCAGGTTTGTCACGGTGGCGCTGGGGTTCAGGTTGATGGCGACGATGCCAACCGCGCCAAGGGTGCTCAGCTCGCTGGATTGGCTGACGCCGTCCTGGTTCATGTCGCGCCAGACGCGCAGCCTGGCAAAGGCGGTGTCCTGGGCGTCGATGCGGCCGTCGCCGTTCGTGTCGAGATCTTTCAGGGCATCGAAACCATCTGTCGCCAGCGTGCCGTTATTCTTGATCGTATCCACGCCGAACAGTTCGCGTCCGGAATCGATCGTGCCGTTGTAGTTGCGATCCATTGCAATCCAGCCGTCGTCCGGTGTCAGCCAGCCGGTGCCGGCCTTGATGCCGTCGGCATTGTGGTCGAACAGCACGACTGCGCCGGCGGTGGCGCCGGAGGTTTCCAGGCCGTCGCCATCGAGGTCGATTGCCAGTGGGTCCAGCCGCGTGGGACCGACGGTGGCGTTGATGCCGAGTGCGGCGGCGGTGTCGCTCAACTGGCCAACCCATTGCTTGAACTGGTCGCCGCCGACCACCGCGCCGGCAAAGCCCGAGGCCAGCGTCAGCGCGCCAGCGATAGTCGCGCCCACCGGCCCGGTCAGGTAGACCGGCGTCAATGCGGCGCTGGCCAGCTTGGCCGCCAGCAAGCCACCGGCCAGGCCGCCGAGGAATTCGGCTGACCAGTCCCTGATCAGTTGGTAGGCCGTGGCGGTGTCGCCCTCGGCGTGAGCGGCATTGGCGGCACGCGCCACCAGGCCCAGCGCCAGCACGTCGCCAGCAATGCCGATGCGGTCCAGCGCCTTGTGCGCAGCGGCCTTCAGGTCGAGGTCGCTGGTGTGGCGCATTGCGTCCTCGTAGGACGAGCGGATTTCTCGCAGGACCTGGCTGCCTTCGATGTAGGTGCTGATGCGGTCGGGCGGAATGAGTTCGGCCATGCTGCGCATGGGCGTGTGAATCGCGGGGTCGGTGCCGGTGATGCCGGGGGTGTTGGCGAAGAAGTCGCGGGTGTCGATGCGGGGAACTTCGCCCACCTTCAGGATATTGCCATCGCCATCAACGGCAATTTTCAGGTGGGCGCTCAATGCTTCTGATTGGGCGCGCACTGCTTCAAAAATCTGCGACTCGGGCCGGGCCCGCAGCGCTTCAGCGGGAATGCCGTCTACGTGCGTAATGTTGGGGTTGTCGCGCAGCGCATGGACTTCGGCAGTGGCGAAGACGCGCTCAGGGTCGGCGCCGCCGACCAGCGTGCGGACTTCACCGTGGGTGGCGGCAACGAAGCGCACTGAGGCGTCTTCCCAAACGCCGGTGACTTTGGTGCCGTCAGGATTGGTGCCGCTGTAGAGGAAGTTGTTGGCGGCGGTTTTTTCGGGGCTGGAGAATTTACTATTTTCAAAGTCATCGACATCGACACCATGGACTCGTGCTACGGCATTACTGAACTCGGGACTATCCAATAAAAGACCGGCATCGGTGATGTCCAAGACACGAATATTTTCGCCGTTAGCCAGCATGCCTTTGACAACTTGGCCTCCGCTAACGCCGGGAGCGATGTTTCCACTATAGAGAACGGTGACAGCACCAGTCGAGTTTGTCGCATCAACTTGCGCGACCAATGTACGCAGTGACTCGGGCGTTGCAAACTCAGCGGGCCTACTGAACAACAGATCCAGCGCTTGCTGGAATGTGAGGAAGGTCATGACACTTCCTTCCCTACAATTAGCGTCACATGGTTCGGTCGGTCAGGATGGGACGTAAAGACCCCAAGTCCCCCCTTACTTGCCTCCAGCGCCTGCTTCAGATCCCGGATGATTTCGGCCCGCCTTGCCTTCAACTCCGGCGAGATAAAACCCGAGCCATCTTCGCTCCAATGCACGAGCTTAAAGCTCAGAAATCGACTCCCAGGATCTGCTGGCTCACCTTCACCGAACCGCTCGCCTTCGGCCAACCGCTCTTGTTCATCGTTCAAGCCCTGCAGGGTTAGCCAGATCAGTCGTCCTTTCCAATAGAAGGTGTTGGTTGTCTCTGCGGAGAACTCCTCCCTACCGCGCGAGACTCGACGAAAGTAGATGTCGCGCTCGCGATCAATCGTCCACTGTCGGGAGTGATTGAAGCCGAGATACACCTTCTTGTTGATCTCCTCAATGTGATATTTCTTCACATCGTCCGGCGGGATGTACTCGTTCACGAATGGCATGCGGGGTTCCTTCAATGGGCAAGGGAGCGGCGCGATTAATTTTCAATAGCGGCCAACGCGATCACAACGCGACTGCAACGACGCCAATGTCAGCCGGGCACGCGAAAAGCGAGCGAGGCAACGGGCGTGCGTTTACTGCGGCGTAGCCAATCCAGTCAGCAATGGGGGAAAACAATAGCGATTGCGGCCCCTGCAGGAAAGAGGGGCGTTTTCGCACAGTTACACCAGAGGGGCTTGAAACGCTTGATCAGCGATCATCCGTTCGGCGATAGGCTAATTAATCGTTGGAATTTGGCGGGAACGATGGCCGCGGCCGAATATCGGACTGCTGTTAATAATGTATTAGTGGCGCCTGTTGGCAGAGCGCGACAACCAGCATTTGTCAGCCGCCGGTGAAAGTGAAACGCGGACATGGCACACGGGCTGACCCGATGCTCGATGATTGAAGTATTTTGCCGACCGACAGGCACACAAATATGGCGCGGTTCACCCGCAAAGCGCCATTTTTACGGTAAAAACTGGCGCGATTCGCCAAACTGCGCCATCGGGACCACTATTTGTTGTGACCCGCCGCGCAAGCTAGGGCCGCAAATACACGAATCCTTCCCTGGCCTGCAAGCGGGCAATCTCCGCCACGCCGGAGGGCACCAGTTTGGCCTGCGGCAGCAAGCGCTCTGGTGGAACGGAATGCGCTGCCAGCGTGAAATTGCAGACGCGGAATTCCACCCCTTGCCGGCCCAGCGCGGCAAGCTGCTCGTCGAATGGCCGGCCTCTGCGATCGGTCGTGCCCTGCAACAGGAACTCGATGCCCGAGCCCAGTGCAACCACGACGATGCGGGTGTCCGGCTCGGCGCGCAGGTGGTTGCGGATATTGCCCAATCCGCGGCTGGCCTGTTCAATGCCGTCTTGCAGGTGGTACACCACTTTGACCGGTTCAGCCAAAGCCGAACGCGGTGTGGCAGAAGCTAGACCGGCGAGGACGAACGCGGCGATGAAGTAAATACGAAACCGGATGGCGTACATGGCGGCCTGCTGTGTGATGGAGATGTCGGATCGGGAATGCCAGGCCGATTCTAGCCCCGAATAGGGAATGCCATGTGGCCAGCCAGGTGTGATGTCATGCCGGCCGCGCCCGCATGAAAAAAGCCGCAGGAAAAATCCTGCGGCTTGATGATTGCCATTGCGCTGTCAGGACAGCTTAGCGCTTGTTGGTTTGCGGCTCGGGGCTATTGGTCAATTGCCGCAATTCTTCTTCGCTGATGTATTCCAGCACCTTGACCACTTTCTGGACACCGCCAATCGAGCGCGTCATTTCGCCGGCGCGATCGCCTTCGCGGCGGGTAACCCGTCCCATCAGGTAGACCACGCCGCGTTCGGTGACCACCTTGAACGAGTTCGCGAACAAGTCCCTGGCGTCGATGAACGAGGCTTTCACCTTGGCGGTGATGAGCGAGTCATTGGAACGCGCCGTCATGCTGGTCGGCGTGCCGATCACGAGTTCGTTGACAATCGACAGCACGCCTTCGACGCCGCCGATTTCGCGCTCAACGGCCTCTTTCATGGCCTGGTCGCGGACTTCACCGGTGAGCAGCACCTTGCGGTTGAAGCTGTTGACGTTGACATGGCCGGCATCGCCCACCAGGCGCGACACGCGGGATTCGCCCTTGACCACGATGGTCTGGTCTTCGGTCTGCGCACCCAGGGTGCGGCGATCCGACGCCGCCATGGTGCCGACTGCCGCCGTGGCGACCGCCATTTCAATACAGCCTTGCAGCGTGACGGCAACAGTCGCGCACAACACGATTGCGCCCAGCGGCCGGCGCAGCCGGTTCCAGCTTCCATTACCCTTGTTGATCACAGCGTTGTCTGACGGCGTAATTACTGGCTTATTCACTCGCATCCCCTCCAAATAAAGCGACGTCGATGCCGTCGCACAAGCAGTGTATGGTCAAAAGATGGACTTCCTGTATGCGCGCGGTGCGGTCATGCGGCACGCAGATATGCACGTCGTCGTCGCTCAGCATGCCGGCGATGGCGCCGCCGCCTTTGCCGGTCAGCGCCACCACCCGCAGGTCGCGCTCCAGCGCTACTTCAATGGCGGCAATCACGTTGGCCGAGTTGCCGGACGTCGAGATCGCCAGCAGGATATCGCCGGGCTGGCCGAAGGCTTGCACCTGCTTGGAAAAAATCTCCCTGAAGCTATAGTCGTTGCCCACGGCGGTCAGGATCGAGCTGTCGGTGGACAGCGCGATGCCGGCCAGCGGAAAACGCTCGCGCTCGAAGCGGCCCACCAGCTCGGCTGCAAAATGCTGGGCGTCGGCGGCAGAACCACCATTGCCGCAGGCCAGCACCTTGTTGCCGTTGGATAAAGCGCCGAACATCAAGTCAATCGCCTGCGCAATGGGTCGCGCCAGCTGTGCGGCGGCACGGTTTTTCAGCTCCGCGCTTTCGCGGAAATGCTCGAGTATCTGTTGGTCGGTCGTCATGTCGGCGATTATAGTTGGTCGCGTCAGTATTGACTGCGGCGGTAACAGTTTCGTTACAAGCTGATAACGGCCCGGAGCCAATGCAGGGCGGTCCCTTCGATGGCGACGACATCGAAACGGCAAGCGGGCAATTGCCGGTAGCGCTGCAGGAAAAGCTGGGCCGCCAACACCATCTTTGCCTGTTTGCCGGACGTGATGCTGGCCAGCGCACCGCCATGGCTGGCGCTGCTGCGAAAGCGGACTTCGACGAATACCAGTTCCCGCCCGTGCTGCATGATGAGGTCGATTTCGCCGCCGCGGCAGCGGAAATTGCGGGTCACCAGCGACAGTCCCTGGCTGAGCAGGTACCGGAGTGCGCGGTCTTCCGCCTCGCGGCCGCGCGCGGCGCCTGGCGGGGCTGCATTTGCTGCCGGCGATGTCGTGCCGCTCCCTGCCCCGGCCGCCTTTGCCGTTGCGGTCTTTACCGGCACGCCGCCGCTCACGGGCGTTCCGCCCCCACCACCACGCCGTCGCGGTAGACCCCCGGCGAGGCAATGCGCTGGAAGCGGGCCTGGTCGGCATTGACGTCGATCCTGAGCCGGCCGGTCACGCCGTCGATATCGAAGCTCGACTTGCCGGCGGCCAGTTCACGCGCCACGCGCCAGGCGTCAATCCCCAGCGCCAGTAACCGCTCCAGGTCGACACTGCGCCGGCTGGAGGCAGGACCGCTACGGTAGGCCATTACGGCGGGATGATCGGCTTGCAGCACCCACGGCATGTCGACCAGTTGCACGCCGTCGAGTTCCGGTCGCCGGCTGGCGTCGGGCCAGTCGCCGGCCGGCAGCGGGTTCAGCTGGGAGGTGCCGACCATCGGCACCTGGCCGCCGGTCGCCTCACGCACCTGGCCGGCCTGTTGTGCATCGAGCGCCACGAAAATCAGCGCCGGCTCTTCGCCTTCCAGCCGGCGCTTGAGCGCTTGCAGCCCCTTGATGTCCAGCCATTGGCCGGAGGACGCAATGTTGATGTTGTCGGAGGTCTGTCGCAGTTGCCGCCACTGCGCGGCAAACGCATTGGCCGCGCGTCGCTGCCATGCAGCGCCGGAAGCGACGATGTAGGCACGTCCGCCAATGCCCTGTTCGAACGCCTGCTGGGCAAGCTGCCGCGCTTCCTCTTCCAGCGACAGTCCGATTGCGAGCATTTTCGCCGGCAACCGGATCTCGCCATCGCCGCCAGGTTCTACATGCGCCAGCGCCAGCGTCGGCTTGTTCACTTTTGCGCGTTGCGTAATAACGGCCACGCCGCTGCGCGTGAGCGGGCCGACGATGATATCGGCCTGCGCTTCAGCGGCCTGGTAAGCGCCCAGCACGTCATCGGCATCGTCGCCGGTGTCGATGACGGACACGTTGATGCGCGCGTCCTTGTCGCGTTCGGCTGCCTCAGTGAAGCCTTTCAATACCGCCTCTGCGGCAGGGCGCAATGCGGGCGAACGCGTGGGCAGCAGCAATACCAGCCGGATGGCGGCAGCCGGTGCAACGGGAAACTGGACCAGCGGCGGGTTGCCGGTCCGGTCACCCGGCTGGGCGGCAGCGCCCGGCTGGACGGCGCTGCCGGCGATTGACTCGACGCGCACCGCCGGCTGCACCACCGTCCCGACAATCACTGCTTGCTCGCCAGCGGCCTGGCCCAGCGGCGCGCCGGGTGCAAACAACATCAGGTCGTTGTGCGCCAATAGCGGAAAATGACGGGCATGATCCGCAGCCTGCACCGGCAGGCACGCGAGTACACTTAGCAGCCAAACGCAACTAAACCATCGGCCCACACACTTCTCCTGATGACATTGACCGCCAGAGATACCAGCTTGGCGCCTGGACTTGCCGCGCTGCATGACGTTACGCAGCAGACCTATCCGCCCGGCGCATTATATGTGGTCGCCACTCCCGTGGGAAACCTGGGTGACATCAGCGTACGCGCCCTGCACGTGCTGGCGCTGGTCGATGCCGTCGCCTGCGAAGATACCCGCAACACCGGGCAAATGCTGGCGCGCTACGGCATCTCCACCTCGCTGCTCGCTGCCCATCAGCATAACGAGCGGGAGGTGGCGCAGGCGCTGGTGTCGCGGCTGCAGGCGGGCCAGCGCATCGCGCTGGTGTCGGATGCCGGTACGCCCGCGGTTTCCGATCCCGGCGCGCGGATCGTGGATTCCGTGATCGAGGCCGGACTGCGCGTGATCCCGCTGCCGGGCGCCAGTGCCGCGATTGCCGCGCTGTCGGCAGCCGGGATGCTGGCCGACCAATTCCATTTCGCCGGCTTCCTGCCGGCACGCGCAGCGCAACGCGACGGCGTGCTGCGCAAGCTGGCGGCCTTGCCCGCCACCCTGGTGTTTTATGAAGCGCCGCACCGGATCGTTGAAACCGTCAATGCGCTGGGCGCCGCGCTGGGTGCAGCGCGCAAGGTGGTGCTGGCGCGGGAACTGACCAAGCAGTTCGAACAGATCCATCGCTGCACATTGCACGAGGCGCCGGCGTGGTTGCAGCAGGACAGCAATCACCAGCGCGGCGAATTCGTGGTGCTGGTGGAGGGCGCACCTGAACAGGATGCCGACCAGGCCGAAGTCGACCGCATCCTGGCGATCCTGTTGTCGGAATGCCCGGTGCGGCAAGCAGCCACGCTGGCTGCGCGCATCACCGGACTGAAAAAAAATGCGCTCTATGACCGCGCGCTGGCGCTCAAGGGCGAGACAGGCGTACCGCCTGGTTAACGCCCGCTGCAAGCCGGGCGTGAAATGCGCATGCCCGGCTGTGCTGCAAACCCGCGCAACCAAACCTGGCAAGGCCGCTTAGCGCTGGACGATGATGGCTTTCACGCTATTGGCCACGGCCACCCGCTGGGCAGCGGCTTCTGCCTCGGCGCGGCTGGCGTAGGGGCCGCCATAGAGCCGATACAAGCCATTGGACTGGACCACTTGCAGCGCCGGCAAGGGCATGGTGCCGGACACGCCCAGCCGTTGCGCGGCCTGGTTGGCATTTGCCTGCTGCGAATATGCGCCCAGTTGCAGGTAGTACGAGCCGGCGCTGCCGAGCACAGGCGGCTGCCCCTGTGCCGGACTGCCTGTGGCTGCCGGTGTTGATGACGCCGACACTTGTTCCGGCGATGAAGCCGGGGCCGACGCCAGCAGGGGCGCTGATTGTGCGGCAGGCGACTCCGGCGTCGGGCCGGACGACGTGGTCACCACGACCGGCGCGGCAACCGCGCCTGTTTGAACGTCCGCCACCGCTTCTGTCGCGGCGAGCTGTGCCGGCTTGCTGTTGATCCTGGCAATCTCGTCGGGCAGCAGGCGCTCGACCTCGACCTCGCCGCTGCCGCGCCCGAGATAACCGAGCTTGAGCGCGGCGGTATACGACAGGTCGATGACGCGGCTGGAATGGAATGGTCCGCGGTCATTGATCCTGACGATGACCTGCTTGCCGCTGGCGACATGCGTGACCCGCGCATAGGAAGGAATCGGCAGCGTCGGATGCGCCGCCGTCATCTTGAACATGTCGTAGGGCTCACCCGACGAGGTGCGCTGGCCATGGAATTTCTTGCCGTACCAGCTGGCAATGCCGCGCTGGCGGAAGGGCCGCTCGTCGCTGATCGGCGTGTACGACTTGCCAAACACGACATAGGGGCGATTGGCACGCGGCAGGATCGGCTCTATCCGCGGTTGGGCGTCGGGCGTGGCGGCCAGGCCCTCGGGAATCGCGTCGGCCGGACCGTCGTCCTTGTAATAAGCACCACGACCGGAACCGGCCGGCGGCAATGCCGGCGGGGTAACGGAAGCGGAAGCGGCCGGCCCCTGGCGCGTACCGGCCTGCGGCAGCGGCGCCTTGTCCTGCATCGGGGGCAGTGGTGTCGTGCTGCAGCCGGCAAGCAGCAGTGCAGCAAGGCTGGCCGCGGCGTAGCCGGCGCTGATGGCAACAGTTCGCAAAGGTTTGATTGTTCGCCGTACTGTCACGCGCTCCCCCGGGTTGGTTATTGGCTCAGGTCTGCACCAGCTTGCGGTGCCTGTTGATGCTCATCAGGATGCCGGCGCCCAGCCCCAGCGTGACCATGGCGGTGCCGCCGTAACTCATGAACGGCAGCGGCACGCCGACCACCGGAAGAATACCACTGACCATGCCCATGTTGACGAACGCATAGGTGAAGAAGATCAGCGTGATGGCCCCGGCCAGAAGGCGTGTAAACAGCGTGGGCGCATTGGCCGCAATCAGCAGGCCGCGCCCGATCAGCATCAGGTAGAGCAGCATCAGGACGGCATTGCCGATCAGCCCGAACTCTTCGGAATAGACCGCGAAAATGAAATCGGTGGTGCGCTCGGGGATGAATTCAAGATGGGACTGGGTGCCCTGCAGCCAGCCCTTGCCGGTGATGCCGCCGGCGCCA